>JAUCGL010000209.1 GCA_030378105.1 Candidatus Halobeggiatoa sp. HSG11
CATTATACCCCTGCTATGAAAATGGGTTTAACTCATAAACAACTTAATTGGAGATTTTTGTTGACTGTCCCTATACCTGTAAAATATTGATTTAATTAGAACTGCATTGGTCTGTAGGGACTATCATAAATCTGATAACCATCCATCCGTATTTGACGCACTCCACAACCTAGCCAACTGCCAACAAGCCCATTTAGCCACACATGGAGCCTACAATTGTGAAGACCCCAACTCCAGCTACTTAACCCTCGCCGAAAATAAAGGCATCAAATTTCCACTCTGGATGACAGCCGCTATTCGCACCCAAGCCGATGTTATCCTCCTGTCCGCTTGCGAATCCAACCTCAATGGACAAGCCACCGAAGGCTTACTCACCCCAGTTGGAATCGGCCCAACCTTAGCTGCTGCCGGAGCCAAAACCGTAGTTGGAACATTATGGCCCTGTGACGGCCTAGCAGCTCTCTGTTTTAGCTTTTATTTTTACACAATATCCCAAGCAAATCCCAAACTACCTTGGCATCAAGTAGCGACTCAGGCTCGGGAGAAATTGCGGAATACTACTTACGATAAATTAGATGCTATTGTAGAAGAGGTTGGTATTGATGGAGAATGTTATAAAGCAATGAAGGAATTAAAAGCAGAACAAATAATGTATGATGCAGCAACAGAAACAGAAGCATTAGGATTATTTGAACCATTACAAATGTGGGCTGGATTTACGGTATTGGGTAAATCATTGAAATGATTGACGCAGAGCGTCACTGCCATTAAGTTAAGGAAAATTTATTGGAGTCCAAAGCGAAGCTTTTTCTGGTTCCCATGCACCAGCGTGGGAATCCATTCTTGACGCACTAGCGTCATACAAAGAATAGGAGAAGACGCTGGTGCGTCTCGACTGAATTCCCACTCAGGCGAGTGGGAACTAGAAAGACTAGAAGTCGGGAACGAGGTTTGGTTTAATTAGGATTCTTATTAGTTACAGTATTCTCATCATCTTCAGAACCGGGACCACCCTCTTCCGTTGGCAAAGAACCACGTAAATTAACATCTTTCCTTCCAGATGCTATAATCAAATTACGCAAAATATTACGTTCATCTGGCCATTTATTTTCAGCAGCTTCAATAAGCTTATCATCATCTTGATGCTCTTCTAACAACTTTTGTAATTCTGCAACACAGTATTTTAGGTTATCACGTAACATATTAATTTCATTCCCCTTAACTAAAAAATTTACGTTTGATACAATTAAATTTTCCAACTAACCATTTAAATATATACTTCAAAACTAACAAAAATAATGCAAATACAGCTAATTGTATTACCCATGCATCAACTTCTGCTATATTAATCCCTAGCAATTTACTGTTAAATGTCATGCCTTGTCCAGCTAACAGAAATGTCACTATGGTTATTATCACATTCAGATATTCACTTCTTTGAGTCTGACGTTGAGATAAATATAATTGCCATTTAGTTTGCAAACCTTGTAAATATTTAATCTGACTGTCTAAATAATTATGTTGATATTCTAAACGCCGAATACCACGATGATACGATACCAACAATGGTGTTATTTCAAACTCCTCTTTCTCTTGCCATTGCTTAGTTTCACCACATAAATCTAGTTGCCAAGTATTATCCTCTTGTCTAAGTATTTCTAATCGCCTTGCAAAATTTTTACTATTAATTTCCAACGTTTGATTAGCACTCTGAATCCGACTATTTAAATATACGAGTTTATTATTTAAAGTCTGCATTTCTTGCAACTGCTGCTCTAAATCTCTTGTACTTATACAATGTACATTATCCGCTTGATACTGACTATTATTAGAATATTTAGTATTATTTGCCTGTAACTGTTTTTTTAACCTTTTACTTTCTATATCAATCCGTCCAAATTGCCACTGACTTATTATTGAACGAGTAAAAATTGTGGATAATAAGGGATGTCTATTAGATGGGGCAGAAGTTAATCTAGCAGCTAATTTTTGGTTGATTTCACCTCCAAAACTTAGGCCATATACAGAAAATACTGGATTTGGTTGTAATTCAGCATGAGAAGTTGGTTTTAAAAACAATTCTGAGTCAGTGGTATGGATTTGTAAATGGTCTAAAAATGGCTTATTTTCCTGAGTTTTTAATACAAAATTCCAAAGTTTACCAACTTGTTCAACTCCACTTTGTTCCAACTTACAAAGTAATTTATCTGCTTTAAATTGTAATTGTTGCTTATCCTGTAAATCTATATCAACAACATGTTGTTTAACATTATCATTAGGACTTATTATCAACATAGTCGCACCAAATAAAGCCTGTTGGCAATATTGTCGACCTATTTCATCTCCCAAATCTGTATAAATATTTTGTAACTCTTGCCATTTTTGTAAATAATGATATTGCCAGCTCTGTTCAGATTGTTCAACATCAAAACGGAATAAACGCTTATCACTTTCAAACAACATACTACCAGAAATATCATCATCTGGTTCTCTCCACTCCTCTCCATCCGATTTAAATATTGAACGGCGAAGCAAAAAATAAAAAACATATTCAAAATTGTCTGACATATTTTTAACTCGACTATAGAATGGATTTATTATACTCGACTATCGATTTTTTTTAAACTAAAATAATAATTAATGCTCTGATGTTACGCAAAGAGCTAACCACGCTGCAAGACATGGAGAGGCGAAGCCGAAGTCGAGTAGTCTGCGACTTGCGTGAGAGTTCTTAAATTTGAAGAAATAGTTAAACGGAGTGCATTTCTTGAAATTTTGAACAAGCTCACTGTTAAGTCATGGGGGAGTCGGTGGGACGGAGCTGCTTCAGTGCGGAGTCGCCCGATGAGACCGGACGTGTCGGGGCAATTATAACCGGTTTCGCTGAAAAATTGATTAGTTCACGGGACATGGACGTTCCGGGGACATCATGAAATTTCTGCGAAACTCATCTTTATAACATTGCTTCTGCTATAATTGATAACCGATAAAGTATAATTCAAGTACTGGACTTAAACAGGTTAAAACAGTTATAATTTCCATTGATGGTTGTTTTTCAATTGTTTATTTGGAAATTCAATTTTAACACAACCGTCTTTTTAACTATTTATACATGTTTTACCTGAGTTTTTGGCGAAGGTATTAATATTGATAAAAATATTATAATATGTATTTTCAAAATTTAACACCCTTCATGTTCCAACATAAAATACCGAATAGTTGAAATCTGGTATCTTTGAAAAATTGTATGAGACTTTCTCTGATGAAAAAAAAATATTTTGCACTGTTAGTTGTCATTTCCTTATTATCCGCTTCAGTTTGGGCATGGTTAAACTTAAATTTATTTGAAAAAAAAGATGATGCTATTCATATAGCTTTTGTGGGTCCTTTATCAGGTAAAGATGCAAATCAAGGCGAATCAATGGTTCAAGCCATTGAAATATACATTGATTATATTAATCAAAATCGAAATGCACAGCAGAAAAAAATTGTCCTTGATAAATTTGACGATAAAAATGATCTTAATACGGCAACAAAAGTAGCATTAGAAGTAGCTAATAGTAAAGCGGTTGCTGTTATTGGACACAGGCGTAGTGACTGTTCTATACCAGCCGGAAAAATTTATAAGCAATATAAAATCCCAGCTATAACTCCAACTTCCTCTGTCACCAAAATAACCCAAGATAATGAATGGTATTTTAGAACTTTTTTTGGTAATGATTTACAAGGCAAGCTTCTAGCAAAATATGCTAAAGAGTTCCTTCTTAAACCCAAAGGTACAGCTAGTATCATTTATATAGATACACCTTATGGTAAAGAACTTGCTGATATATTTGGAGAAACTCTGAGAGACATGGAGGTTGAAGTTAAATATAAATGGAAATTAACTAACAATGGGCTTGAACAAAAGCAACAGATGAAAGAGATTGTCAGTGATTTACAGGCTAAGTCAAATGATGCTGGTCTTATTTTTTTGGCAACTCAAAGCAATGAAGGTGTTAAGCTGGTCAAATCCATTAAAGACATTGGTATTAAAAATCAATTGATTGCCCCAGATTCTTATGCAAAATTTCAAGAAGGTTTTAAAAATTATCCAAAGGAAATAAATACACCCGGATATTATACAGAAGGTATTTATGTTTTTTCTTTTCTTCTTGATATGGGTAACAGATTTACTTATAATTTCCATTCTAAATATAAGGAAAAATATAAAAAACACATGCCCGGAGCTTCATTTTATACGGTGGATGCCGCCATTGTTATTATTGAAGCAATAAAACAAATTCAAAATCAACAACAAGAATTACAAGCCTTCAGAAAAAATTTACGAGATACAATAGCTAGTTTTAATACGCCTGAAAAAGCTATTAAAGGAACCACTGGACTTAACTATTTTGATGAAAATGGCAATATTTCAAAACCAATTTCGATGGGAATTTTTACGAAAGGTCATCTAGTTTCTGCTCCATTACAGTTAATTAATCATAATGGTAGCAATAATAGTGAACAGCGACACAAGACAGTTGTTTATACTGGAATACAATTTAATGGAATTAATAATATTGATTTAAATAATTTTACTTATACACCGGATTTTTATCTATGGTTTAGGTTTAAGAAAGAGCATGATGGACAAACTATCAGGCCACAAGAGATTAAATTTATTAATCTAGTAACATCTCCCACAAGTTTAAACGATAATCTGATTAGATTGAAAAAACCAATAAAGAAAGAAGTAACTGATGGATATACTTATCTTCTTTATAGAATAAATAATTTGACTTTTAAAGAGATGTATCGTTCAACTTACAATTTGCAAACAATTTTTATTGAACAAGAAATGATGGGAGTGAGTTTTCATCATCGCCAATTAGATAAAAATAAACTAGTTTATGTCCATGATGTTTTAGGGATGGGGCATAAGCAAAAACTACTTTTAGATGAAAATACAGATAAACAAAAGTTAATTTCCTTAGCTGATTGGCAAGTTGCAGACAGTAATTTTTTTCAAAATGTAACTAGAAACAAACCGTTGGGAAATCCAAGGTATTTAGGAGAGAAAGATATTGAATATTCTACATTTAATGCAAATATTTTTATCAATAGCAATCAATATGCTTATCAACGGATAATTCCTCGCAATTTCATTACAGATTTTTTTATTTTTACTTGTGTAGCAACATTATTACTGATGATTTTAAATTACACTCATAACAATTATTCAAAATCATTGTGGTTTGTTCAGACCATCTTTGCCTTTTTGTTACTTATATCAACTGAAGTTTTTATTGAATCCATTGAGATAAATGTTGAAAATATAAGACCATTTGTTTTGACAACATTTCAAACATTATGGTGGCTTATACCGGCAGTTTTACTTGATGTTGCGATAAATCGTTTTGTATGGATGCCATTAGAAGAAAAAACGAGACGTTCAGTTCCCAAACTCATGCGTTTTTTGGTCTCTAGCATTATTTATATATTGGCATTATTTGGTATTGTTGCTTTCGTGTTTAATGAACCAATCGCTAGTTTGTTAGCAACTGGAGGCTTGTTCGCTGGTATTATTGGTTTTGCTGTCCAATTTAATCTGTCAAATATATTTTCTGGCATTGCACTCAGTATTGAATATTCTTTTCGAGTGGGTGATTGGGTTAAAATCGGTAAGTTTGCTGAAGGTATAGTTGTTGATATGAACTGGAGAGCGATTAAAATAAAAACTCGAAGACAGTATATTTTAAGCATTCCAAATAGCGTAGTGTCAAAATCTGACATTCATAATTTTAGTTATCCAGATAACCAATATTGGTTAATGTGTACTATCCATCTTGATCCTAAGCATGATCCCATACAAATTGATGAAATTTTGATGAATGCAATATTTTCGGTGGAAGAAGGGGTATTAAAAGATGTCAAACCTTTTATTAGACTTGAAAGTATTGAAGAAGTTGGAGTTAGTGGTTTAGTTGCAAGTTATGTTATATTTTTTAAAACTGAGAACTATCAATATAAGTCTAAAGTTTTGAAAAACGTTTGGCAGCATATTTGGATGCACCTCAATCAGGCTGGTGTTATTAAATCAAAAGCTGAAATTAAAACCTCGAAAACAGCCGAAGCATTAACGTCACCTGAATTGAATAAAATCCTTAATAAAGGTAATTTGTTGAATATGATTAATTAGTTTGTAGGAACTACCAAATGGTGATTCCTATAGATTTTCAGAAAAATAAAAGTTTTCAGACCTGCTCAGGTTTCGCAAACCTAGTAGGTCTTTTAGCCACTGTATGCTGAATCAAACCTGACTGGTTTCCTGTGTCGATCAAGGTTTGATTGCTAAACTTAAGTTCCTTAAAAACATGAATAATAAACCCGATCTTCGAACAGAATTTATTAGTTTTTTAAAGTCTCGTGGTTATCCCACCAGTGGTATTCTGGTAGTCCTCCAATATGTAGTGTTAAACCTGCTTAGGTATTTGAGACTTAACATGTTTTTTGGAGTCATCACTACTTTTTGGAGGACTACCATTAATTTAATGTTTACCTTTTGATGTCACACACAGAACGATTTTCAGCCTCTCTTAACCCTCATTTGATAAAACAGGATTTTTTTATGATTTATAAAGAAAACTCTATAATTGATACTAAAAGTAGTATTATTTTAATTATTGACGACAATGCCACTAATATTGAAGTATTAGTTGGTACTTTAAAAACATATGGTTTTGAAACTATAACGGCTCGTAATGGTTGTATGGGAATTAAACGAGCTAAATTTTCTAAACCTGACCTTATATTGCTTGATATAAAAATGCCAGAAATGGATGGTTATGAAGTTTGTGAACAGTTGAAATCTGATGAACAAACTAAAAATATTCCGGTTATTTTTATAAGTGCATTGAATGAAGCTTTTAGTAAAGTTAAAGCATTTGGTGTTGGTGGTGTTGACTATATTATTAAACCATTTCAGGAAGAAGAAGTACTAGCTAGGATAAGAGTCCATTTAATACTACAGTCCCAAAAACAACAACTATACACTCAAAATAAAAAGCTAATCGAACTTTCTAAAGAGAAAAATGAGTTTTTAAGCATTGCAGCCCATGATTTGAAAAATCCACTTAACGTAGTTTTTGGTTCTTTACAATTGATGGAAATGACAATTGAGCCGGAAAATTTTTCCAATAAAGAAAAAATAATGGATTATGCTCAAATAATGTATTCTAGCGTTGAACTTATGCTTGAGCTAATTAATAGATTATTGGATGTTAATTCTATTGAGACTGGAAAACTTAAGTTAAATCTACAAAATAATGATATCTTATCAATGTTAAGATTTGTCGTGGGAGGCTATTCTCAAAGAGCAAAAGATAAAGATATAACTATACATTTAACTCCAAACGGAAATGAGTATATTGCTTACTCAGATA
>JAUCGL010000210.1 GCA_030378105.1 Candidatus Halobeggiatoa sp. HSG11
TGTCAGTTAATAAGATTGATTAATATCATATAAATTTTATCACAATCTAAGTAAACTCTTAAAATAACTAACTTGACATTTAAGCAAATAATCTTAGTTTATTATTATACTAATAACTTCACTTCAATATATTGTTATATATAGTTATTATTAGCATTATATATTAGATATTCAAATATAGACTTTAAAGTTCAAAATAATGTGAATTTTTGAATAGTTGTTTATTAATGTTATTATTGTAAATATCGTTGGAGGTTTGGTAATTGACTAACCTAAGCATTAAACCGAATTTATTCACAATTAACAAATCACATTTAGTAAATGGAGATATTTCATAGTGGAAGTAAGAGCACAAGTTTCAATGACGTTTCATCTTGACAAGTGTATCGGCTGCCATACTTGCAGTATAGCTTGTAAAAACATTTGGACTGACCGCAAAGGTACTGAGTACATGTGGTGGAACAATGTGGAAACTAAGCCCGGTACCGGTTATCCCGCAAAATGGGAAAATCAAGATACTTATAAAGGTGGTTGGGAGCCTAAAGGTAAATCAATTGGTTTAAAAGCTACGGATAAATTCCGTGGGTTAGCCAATATTTTCCATCAACCTCATCTACCAACAATTGATGATTACTATGAACCTTGGACTTATAGATATAACGATCTATTTGACAGTCCGGCTGGTGATGATCAACCAACAGCTCGTCCAGTTTCGTTAATTACCGGCGAAAATATGGATATTAATGCTGGGCCTAACTGGGAAGATGATTTCGGTGGTTCAGAAATTTACGCTAAAAATGACCCTAATTTTGCTGCTTTAAGCGATAGTGAAAAAGAGGCATTGTTTGAAATAGAACGTTTGGTATTTTTCTATTTACCACGTATCTGTAACCATTGTTTAAATCCTGGTTGTGTTGCTTCTTGTCCATCAGGTGCGTTATATAAACGTGGTGAAGATGGAATTGTATTGTTAGACCAAAATGTTTGCCGAGCTTGGCGTTTCTGTGTATCAGCTTGTCCTTACAAGAAGAGTTATTATAACTGGAGTACTGGTAAATCTGAAAAATGTATTCTTTGCTATCCAAGACTAGAAACTGGTCAACCACCTGCTTGCTTCCATTCTTGTGTTGGTAGAATTCGTTATTTAGGTGTTGTATTGTATGATGCTGAAAAAATTGAACAAGTTGCCTCAGCTCCAGAAGAACAGTTAGTTGACTTGCAAAAAGAAATGATTCTAGATCCACATGATCCAGAAGTCATTGCTCAAGCCGAAAAAGATGGGGTTCATTTCTCAGTTATTGAATCTGCTCAACAATCACCTGTATATAAATTCTTGAAAGAGTGGGGATTAGCTTTACCATTACATCCTGAATTCCGTACTTTACCTATGTTGTTCTATATTCCACCATTATTGCCAGTGTTAGGACATGTTGAGAAAGGTAATTACAACGTTGATGTGGAAAATTATTTTGGTTCTTTAGACAAAGCTCGCTTACCAATGAAATATTTGGCAAAAATGTTTACTGCTGGCGATGAAACCAAAGTTCGAGAAGTATTGGAAAAATTATTAGCAGTACGTATGTATAAACGAGCTGAACAAGTTGATGATATTGAGCAATCTGAAGTTGATGAACTGTTGAAAAAGACTGGTTTAACTCCGAAAGATTGTGAAGAAATTTATCGTTTAACTGCTTTACCAACTTACGAAGATCGTTTTGTGATTCCGCCAATGCACCGTGAATACGTGGCAGAAGCCTTAGTTGGCGATCCGTACAGTTTCAAAGCAGAAGCTGGTGTTGGTGGCTTTAAAGGTCGCCCAGAACGTGGTTTATAATGGAAGATTCTGAAAATAAACAACTTTATATTTGTTTTTCCCATTTATTGGATTATCCAACAGCAGATTTAGGTACACAAACGCAAACTTGTATTGATTTGCTTAAAAAAAATCATGCCGAAGCTGCGGAACAGATGACTAAATTTCTTGAATTTGTGGAAAACAAAGAGTTAGGTTATTTGGAAGAAGTTTATACTGGAACGTTTGATGTCAATCCTGCATGTCATATTTTCGCTGGGCATTTATTGTTTGGTGAGAGTTTTAAACGTGGTGCATTTATGTCTGGATTGGAACAGGAATATAAGGAACATGGCTTTGATACTAAAGTAGAACTATCTGATCATGTTCCGGTTTTATTCCGTTTTGTCAGTTCAACTGATTCAGATTTTGCAAATGATCTATTGAAGGATTGTTTGATTCCAGTGTTTGATAAAATGAATACTAACTTTGAGGATGATTCACTTAATCCTTATATGCCAGTGCTAAGAACTGTTTCACTGGTCCTTAATAATATTTTTAAAGGAAGATAATAATGACATTTAGTGAGTTCATGTTTGGAGTTTTTCCTTACATGTGTATTGTTATTGCTATTGTAGCAACTACTTGGCGTTATGTGACAGATAAATTTTCTTATTCCAGTTTATCTTCACAGTTTTTAGAAAATCGCAATCTCTTTTGGGGTTCGATAACTTGGCATTATGGTATTTTAGGGGTATTAGCTGCCCATTTAGTTGGTTTCTTAATTCCAGGGACTATTTTGTGGTGGAATATGGAGCCAGTTCGGTTGTATATCTTGGAAACTACTGGTTTTGTATTGGGTTTAATGGCGTTAGTTGGTTTAGTTATTTTGATAGTTCGCCGTTTTACCAACTCTCGTTTGATGGTAGTTAGTTCTAATATGGATAAAATTTTGTATGCTGTGTTATTTATCCAAGTATTTACCGGAGTATTAACAGCAATCTCTTATCGTTGGGGTTCATCATGGTTTGCTGGTTTTGCAGCACCTTATCTATGGTCAATTGTTGAACTCAGACCTAATGTTAGCTTGGTTGAAAATTTACCGTTGACAGTACAAATTCATATTTTGAATGCGTTTGTATTCATCTTGTTGTTCCCTTTTACTCGCTTGGTGCATATGTTATCAGTGCCAATCAAGTATATCTGGAGACCACATCAAGTCGTTAGATGGAATAGTCGGAAGGAGATTTTAGGGCCGTTTTAAGGTTAAATTATTTTTATGGTGAGTGACTGTTGTTACTCACCGTATCCGTAATACAAATATTTGATGAACAAAGTAAAGTTTTAGCTAATCTATATATTTTAATAGGCAATACAAACTATAGTATCATTCTGATTTTAAAGTTATATGAAATTTACATTTAAAAATTTAGGTATTTTTGATAAAGAAACAACTATTGAATTAGGTGATTTGACTATTATTTGTGGAGATAATAATACCGGAAAAACTTATGCAAGTTATGCTATTTTTGGTTTTTTAGATACATGGAGCAAAAATATTTCCTTTGATATCCCTGAAGATGAACTAAAAAAACTTTATAATGACGGTTCTATTCAACTAGATTTAAATGATTTTGCTCAAACGATAGATGAAACTTTAATTGATTTATCAAAAGATTATATTAAATATTTACCCACGATGTTTAGTAGTCATGAAGATTTTTTCAACACAACTCAATTTAAGGCTTTTTATTCACCTAATAATTATAAAGATAATTCATTTAAAAGTAGTGTTAAAACTGCCAATAGTAAAGATATATTATTATTTGATAAACAAGAAAATTCAAGTATTTTATACATATCTTTACTAATTGATGATGAAAATATATCTCCTCCATCATTTTCTAGGGCTGGGTACTTTATAGGTTTAAATATTGGTAGAGCTTTGCTTGGAAATTATTTTTCTAATCCATTCATTCTTTCCTCAGAAAGAGCTGGTATTTACTTATTTCATAGAGAATTAGATATTAATAAAAATATTTTGGTTGAACGTTTACAAAATTCAGATAAGAAATTTGAAGCTACTGATTATTTTGATATGTTTGAAGAAGCAACTTCACGTTATGCAAAACCAATCCAAAATGGAATTGACTTTGTTAGAGATATAATTGATGTACATAGTAAAAAGAAAAGCCAATTAATTAAGGAACATCCTGAATTTGTTAAAATGATGCAAGAAATTATTGGAGGAGAATATAAGGTAGAAAGTAATCAAATTTTATTTGTATTTAGAAAAGGCCGCCGTAAAGAAAGAGTTCCAGTTTACATGGCTTCATCAGCAGTTAAATCAATGTTGGAACTATATTTTTATATCATTTCTATGGCTAAAAAAGGTGATATATTGATGATTGATGAACCAGAACTAAATTTACATCCGGCTAATCAACGTAAATTAGCTAGACTTTTCGCTCGTTTAGTTAAAGTTGGCATCAAAGTATTTATTACCACCCATAGCGACTATTTAATTAAAGAATTGAATAACTTAATTATGTTGAGTGATAAATTTGAATATAAAGATGAAGTGTTAAAAAAACTTAAATATTCAGCCGAGGATAATTTACCTCCTTCTTATATTAAAGCCTATATAGCAGAAAATAAGACATTAACTTTAGCTCCTATTACAAAATATGGTATTGAAGTTAAGAGTTTTGATAAAGAAATTAGTGATATTAATTGTGCTTTTACTGAGATAACACTTGCAAAGGGTATTTAAATGTCCATTGAAGTATTCAGAAAAATTATCAATTTAAAATATCCAAAAATTAATATTGAGATTAAGAATAAATATGGTAATGGAGTAGTTATTCTTAACGAAACAGATAGCAGTGCAATACTAAAAAAAGTTACAATAGCTGGTTTAGATATTAATTATAGTTTTGCATTTAATATAGATATTCCCAATGATAAAAATTATGTCTTAAGCTCGTTTTTTAAACAATGAATACGGATTACGAAAGGTATGTGATGGTGTCATATTTACTCTTATTGAAAATAAATTAGTTGTATATTTATGCGAATTAAAATCTACTGCTCCCAAAGGATATGTAAATAAATTTAGAAGTTCAGAGACCTTTATTTTTTATCTTGAGAAAATAGCCAACGATTTTTTTGATTTTAATAAACATATAATTATTAAAAGATTACTATTTGACATAAAAACAGGCAAAAGCAAAACTATCACGAAAGGAAATAAAATTATTCCTACAGAAGTAGGTTACGACAAAAATGGTAAAAAACAATTTATTAAAATATATTTTATTCACCATTTAGAAGAACACGAATCCCTTAATATTAGACATTTAGCATAATTAATGACGCTAACAGAAACCCCATATTCCGTGAACTAATCAATTTTTCAGCGAAACCTGTTATTATTTGTCCCGACACGTCCTGTCTCATCTCTATTCCCGATGTTCTAAATAATATTTAACCATAGGAACTTGAAAATGTTGAGTTTCTTTGTCAATTATCTCTTTGAAGATAAGTTTTTTCACTGCTGCTTGGTCGGAGACTGGTTGGTTGGCTAGAATTTGTAACATGGCCTCGTGTTGATTTTCATTATCATTCCAAAGTTCAGAGAAATATTGGCCACCAGTTTTGATGGCTTCTGGGATGGCGGTGGTGACATCTGCTAGTTCGACAACTTTGCGTTTTGCTTGGTTAATATGATTGATTAGAGTTAGACATAGCAGTTGGATAAAATAGGGTTGGCAGTGAGTCCAATGAATAATTGCGTCAATGGCTTCTGGAGTATAGGTATCTTTGGGAAAATTTGCCACTGGTTGAGTTATTAATTGACGAGCATTTGTTTCGTCTAAATAGCTAACTTTAACTGTTTGAGTGTTGATTAAATAGCTGCTCCAATAGGTTGGCAGATCGGTCAATAAATTAGCTCCACTGAATAATAAGACCCATTGCTGGCGGTGTTGCATTATATGGCGGAGGAAATCAAGCGGTGCATAGTCGTTAGTATTGGCGATAAGTGTGCTTAAAAGTTCAAATTCGTCTATACAAAGCAAGATTCTTTTGTTGCCAATTATCTGTTCTATCTTTTTAAACCATTCTTTTAACGCATAAAATGGGTCTTGGGATAAAATTTCTGAGTTGGGAGGTGGCAAGGTTAAATTGTGAATCTGTCTGGCTTGTTCGATGAATTCGGTAGAGAAGCTGGTGGCAAATAGAATAACATTAACTCTGCTTAAGCCTTGTACGTCAATTAATATCGGTAAAAATTCACTGTCTACTTTGTTGGGTAGGTATTTCAATAGTGAGGTTTTGCCGGTACGACGGCCACCGTGAAGGAGTAAAACTGGTGGTTGGACGGCAAGAGTTAAGCTTTCAATTTGGTGGATTAAGTCGAGGCGACCATGGAAGCGTTCTTTGGCAGATGTTGGTTCGAGTGGAGTGCCGGCTATATACGGGTTAATTATTTCTTGGCTACGTTGAGCTTGTTGTTGTAAGCCTTTTTGAGCTGTTTCTAAAATAGATTGCCATTTTTTAATTATGCTGCCAAATTGAGTGGCTTGATTGCTGTCTTTGCTGAATCTGACTTGTTGGGACAGGTTGTTTAATCCGGTTAGGCATTTGTTGAGGGCTTGCTGTTTTAAATAGGAGCTGGTTTGTTGTAAGGCTGAATCAACGTCTTGACTGATGTCTAATAGATTGGGTAGTAGGCCAACTTCTTTGGGTGGTGGAGATGGTAACCAGCGTAGTTCTAAGGTTTGGATATCTTTGGTGGTTTGACAGTGGTTAAGTTCGTTGATAGCGATGCCGACCATAGCTTTAGCAGCAGTTTTTTGGAGATTGGTGGAGTTGGTTAGATGGTCAATGGTTTGTCTGGCGAGCGTTGGGTTGGTTTGATAGGCTTGGACGATAAGGCGGTCTATGAATGGAATTGGTAGGATGATAAGTTCGTCCCAGTGAGTTGGGAGAAAACGTAAGGCTTTGGTTGGTTCAAGGAAAAAATATAACAAAAATGTTAAAATGAGTTCGGGTAACCAAAAGTAAAGACGTAGAACTCCAGCTATAGCTGCCAAGCCTCCTGCCAAGCCTCCTGTCAGGCCTCCTGTCAGGCTAAATATCACGCCGACTGCCACGCCGACTGCCACGCCGACTGTCACGCCAAATGCCACGCCTAATGCTATGCCTCCTGCCACGCCGACTGCCACGCCGACTGCCACGCCAAATGCCACGCCTAATGCCATGCCTAATGCCATGTTTAATGTCATGCCTGATACCACGCCTAATACCACGCCTAATGCCAATGGATAGATCACTTCTATATTTGTCATTATATTTTTAAAAAATTCAGTTATTTGAACTACCCAAATTTCTCCATTTGGTAACATAGTTATTGCTTTTGGTATTAAACCTGAAATCCAGAAAAACTGCATTCCTGTAAAAAATATTAAGATTATATAAAACCAATTCTGTGATTTTTCAGAAAGATTAGCAGCTATCAAAATACCCAAACTCCAACCACATAAAAACAATAACTCTTGG
>JAUCGL010000211.1 GCA_030378105.1 Candidatus Halobeggiatoa sp. HSG11
TATTGAAGGTTGTTTGTTTTACCGATTCAGAAAAACTTGGATTTTTTCCATAAAATATGTTTTTTCTTGTCAAACTATTTTTAATCTTTTTAACTATTTAGCTTGACAAGCAACAGAGTATCTACGAGCTTATCGAAACAATAGATTTTATTTTTCATAATATAATTAATTTTAATAGTGTAAAAATATAGGAATGTTACTATACCAGCATTATTTCCACCACGTGTTATCTCTACAAGCCCTTTATTTTCACCAAAGTGTGAATTATCGTTTTGAGATTCTATGGGCAATCCGGTAGATTTAGATAACGCAATTAGAAAACCCTGCGTTTCTTTTGTACGATAATAATTAAACCAGTGTTTACCATTAATCTTACACATAGCAGTAGCATCTAAATAGCCATCACTTGAACGCTGACGAATAACAGCCCCATGAAAATTACGGCTAATCATCATTTGATTTGTCATGATATAAAACTCCAAAGCAGAATTTAAGAAGCACTTTTAACAAAATATGTTATTAACATTATGATGATTGCTGCTTTTATTGTCAAATTAAGTAATTAAATCTATGCTTTAACTCATTTACTAGTTCCCACTCGCCAGAGTAACAAAATTCAGTCAGGACGCACCAGCATCACTGCCATTTACGTTTACGGGCAACCATAAAGGATTGCCCTACGTTAAATGATGATTCGTAGGGGTTATTCCTTGTGGTTACCCCAATCAATTTCCTTAACTTAATGGCAGTGACAAAAATTTATATTAGATGTAGGAAAATTATACCTTATAAGCTATAATTTATTATTATGCACAATTCATTTGTTACATTGCTTATTAACTGATAAAACAGGAATTTTATTACTTTGGATGATATAAAGCTACATTTTAAACCATTATGGTTAGTGATAGGATGGGGAATGGTCATAACGATTATAATCCTTTCTCTTATTTCATCACAGCCAATTACCCCAAAAATTGAACATATTGATAAAGTTGAACATTTAATAGCTTACTTCAGTCTTATGGCTTGGTTTGCACAGATTTATCATACATCAAAACAACGCTTATACTGTATATTATTTTTTGTGCTATTAGGTATAGGACTAGAAATTTTACAAAGCTTAACAAGTACTAGACAAGCAAGTTGGCTAGATTTAATTGCTAATATAACTGGAATATTATTGGCATGGCAAGTAACCAAAGGTAAACTAGCATATATTTTAACATTCTTAGAAAAGAGTTTAATTAATCGTTAAATAAGAGTCTTATCTTAAAAATGGATAGACAGCGTATTACTGCCAATTACCAATCAACAAAAATGATGCCCAATATGCTGGATGCTTATAATTACGGTATTTCAATAGTTTTAATTGTGCCATTTGGAGAGCCTTAGCTTTAGATAATTGCTTGACATGTAACTGCTGATAAAACTTTTGCATCAATATTGCGGTAGCATCATCATCAATTGCCCAAAGACTGGCTAACGCACTTTTCGCCCCAGCCTTAAGAGCAACTCCAGCTAGTCCCAATGCTGCTTGATCATCACCAACTGCTGTTTGGCAAGCACTTAATGTCAATAATTCCAACGGTTCAGACCTACGTTCACTGAGCCTTATCAATTTTTCCAATTTATTCATGTTAATTTTACCGTCATATGCCAGTAAAAAAGTTTTCTTAAGATCACTATTAAACTGCCCATGTGACGCAACATGCAAAATAGAATAGTTAGTTTGTTCTAGCTTGGTAGTGAAATTATTAACAGTAAACTGTTTATTCAATAATTTAGTTACATCATCAGCAGAATATAACTTACTTATAGATTCTATTTCACTTGTTACCGAAGATAATTCATTGAATCCCTGCACTCCAGTTGCTAACCCATTTAACAAAATTTTAGCCGGTTTAGTGCTTTTAGCTCCATTTAAATTAAGACCAGGATTAACCACGATATTATATTTAGAAATTAAGAAATCATTTCCATCATGCAAAGCAGCAAATGGAATTGTTCTTAATACTCCATCAGGAATAAAAATCAATGTATCTATTTGTCTTGTTTTCAATAAATTATGAAAAGGAATGATTAACCATTTATATAAACGTTGAGCATAGGACAAAAAATTAGTTGTGCTATAATCCTCAAGTTCAAATCGAAATTCATTTACTTCATCTTTTAATCGTTCAGCACCTATTGGTAAATTAAAACGATAAATATCTTTGGATAACTTTAATAAAATTTCAGTACGATCTGGCAATAAAATTGGGTAAAATACTCCAACATTAGTTGCAAGATTTTTATCCCACAAGGTTTGAGAAGATTTAATAACACAATCATCTTGAAAATAATCTTGTAATTCAGCAGTTTTAAAAACTTCTATAACATCAATAACTGCTTTCAAGTCCGTCTGTGTTGTTGCTCGTTGTAATAGTAAATCGGCTAGTTCAAAATAAATTGGCCCTATTCGTTCACGGAAGGATAAATCATCATTACGATAACCGATTGCCATTTCCTGTCGAATTGGCTGTAAACTTTGGACAGCTTGTTGATAAGTTTCAATTGCAGTGTCTATGTCATTAAGAACTTTAAATAATCGCCCTAATTGCCATTGCCAACGATATAAAATTTCTGAGGCTTGATTTTGCTCGCTAAAAAAAGAACCACCATCAAGTTTAGCAAAAAAAATAGCTTTTCTAGTAAGTTGCAGTGCTTCAGTATAACGTTGTTGTTTTTCATATAAATGGCCTAAAAATCCATAAGCATAAGAAATTAAACGATTATACTGCTTAGAAAATTTCAAAGCATCATTAAGTACTTGATAGGCAATTTTATTAGCTTCCAATTGAATAGCTAGTTTTCCAACTCCAATAAGTCCAAATGCTTTAGAATAATTATCTGCTAATGAATTGAAATGTTGTTCTGCAATTAATAACATATTAACAGCTTCATTTTGCTGATTATTTTGAATATAAGCATAAGATATATTATTTGCAATTCGACCACTTAGTTCCGCAGAACCAGTTGCTAATTTTAAAGCTTTAGCATAAGTCCTAATAGCTTTTGCATAATAGGCTTCTATAGTCAAAATATTACCTAAATTATTCAATACGGTAGCTTGAATAATGGCTGGAGCATTTTTTGGTAAAGATTGTAGGCTTTTATCAATATAATGACGAGCTTTAACATCTTGATGTACGGTCAAATATAAGTCACTTAATAAACTATAGACTTTGCTATCTAACAGTGTTGATTTATCAATTTTTTCGGCTTTTAATAAAATTTTAATTGCTTGTTGTGACAGCCCTAAATTTTGATAAGCATTTGCCAAACGTAATATAATTTCAACTTGTTGAGTAGCATTTAAATTGTCAGCTTTTAAAGCAAGTTGTAACTTATTAACTTCTAACTCATGTCCCATGCTTAATAATGGGATAAATAAAACAATAATTATTAAATATTTATAAATTGTAGTGAACATGACATCGCCTTGTATTTTTTTAATGGGACCAACAGCTTCTGGTAAAACAGAACTAGCTATATTTTTAACTAAACATTTACCTTGTGACATTATCAGCGTTGATTCAGCAATGGTATATCGAGGTATGGATATTGGTACGGCTAAACCATCAGCAGATATTTTGGCTATGGCTCCGCATCGACTAATTGATATTCGTGATCCAGCCGATATTTATTCGGTAGGTCGATTTGTTGAAGATGCACATGCCGAAATTCAAGCAATTCATGCTGCTGGTCGTATACCACTTTTAGTTGGTGGAACTATGTTGTATTTTAGTAGTTTACTCAAAGGTTTATCTGAACTCCCAACGGCTAATCCAGAAATCCGACAAGCTTTGGATGAACAGGCTACACGGATAGGTTGGCCAGCAATGCACCAACAATTAGTTCAAATAGATCAACAAGCTGCTCAACAGATTCATCCAAATGACTCGCAGCGAATTCAAAGAGCATTAGAAGTATATGCTGTATCAGGACGTAGTATAACAGCTTGGCGTTCTGAAACCAAAATTCAAAATTGGTTATATCCAACTATCAAATTAATATTAGCTCCAGAACAACGTAGTATTTTGCACACCAACATTGCCAAACGATTTGATATTATGCTTGAACAGGGTTTTATTGAAGAAGTCCAACAGTTATTTAAGCGAACTGATCTTGATATAAGTTTACCGTCTATGCGTTGTGTTGGTTATCGACAAGTTTGGTATTATTTAGAAGGTAAATTGGAATATGCTGATTTACCTGAGAAAGCTGTTGTTGCCACTCGTCAATTAGCTAAACGACAATTAACTTGGTTACGAACTTTAACAGATACAGTTTGGTTTGACAATCAAAAGCCGGATTTAAATGTAAAAGTTTTGGAATTGTTAAGTAGGTTGGCATAAGTATTTTAACAAAAAAATATACCTGACAATTATGATGTTAGCTATATTATAAGGTAGTCATATAGAAAGTAGTGATAGCTTCAAAAAACCTAGTAGGTTTAACACTACATATTGCAGGACTACCTATTATAAATGTTATTTGTCAACACTTTTGCTGAAAATGGATAGGAATAAAAATTAATAAATGTAGGGTGAATAGAAGCGAAAATCCACCACAATAACCAAAAATCATTCAAAATCCATTTAATTTTATAGCAATTTTAAATATGTTGGTGGGTTTTGGTGGATTTACGCTTCGCTCCTATCCACCCTACGGTTTTGTATATTTTTTAAATTTTGATGAACGAGATTATGCAAGTTTATTACGGTCTTTGCAAATGACGGATGGTTTTAGACAGCAAAATGTAACAATTATTTAAACTTATGAAAAACATCTACATAGGACTGGGTAGTAACCTTAACAACCCAATTAGCCAAGTCAAAACAGCCTTACGAATTTTAACAACCATTCCAGCAACTCATCTACAAATCCACTCCAGCTTATACCGCAGCAAAGCCATTGGTCCCAAAAATCAACCAAATTATATTAATGCAGTTGCTATTTTATCCACCAGACTATCCCCTTTCAACTTATTACACAAACTACAAACCATTGAAAATGAACGTGGTAGAACCAGAAATGGAAAACGTTGGCAAGCACGAGTTTTAGATTTGGACATATTAATGTATGATAATAAGCAATTACATACAAAAAAATTAACCCTGCCACATCCTGAACTATATAATCGTATGTTTGTCCTAGCACCCCTGTATGAATGTGTTCCAGAGCTTATTTTACCCAATGGACAACGATTATCAGATTTAATACAACATAATTTTCATGAAAAAGTTTGGCAAATATAAATCCATTGGACTTGATGGAGATTTTGAAATCTTAATCGGTAGCTGCAAAGCCTGTACAATTCGTTTAACAGAACAAGACGTTCCCGGAATCGCCAAAAAACATGCTATGTTAAAACGGATTCGAGATCGACTATTTATTCAAGATTTCGGCTCCAAATCAGGCACTTTTATAGACAATAAACGCTTGCCTAAAAATAAATGGGAAGAGATTGTTCAACAAGGTTTCAAAGAAATAAAACTTGGTGATACACCTATCGGAATAGATGATCAACTGTTTAGAGGTAGACCTCGGATTGGAATAAAAACAACTGCTCTATACCATGAAATTTCTGGCAAAACAGTTTGTGATGGAGTTCATATAAACGCCAAACCGGGAACTATGACTGCTGTTATGGGGCCGGCTGGTTGTGGCAAGAGCATATTATTAGATTTGATTAACGGTTATCGTGTTCCAAATAGTGGGGAAGCCTTTGTTATTAGGGATAATATTTCGATTAATGTCCATCAAGATAATAGCTTTGTACGAAAATGGCTGGGTTATTTACCTCAAGATGATGTTATGATTCCAGAATTAACAGTTTATCAATCACTTAACTATTGTTTAAAATTACAGTTTACTTGTTTAAATCAACAAATACGAGAATATATTATTCGACAAACTTGCCAAAACTTAGGCTTTGAAGCAGCTCGATTGAATAAATTTTTACATACTGTTATCGGTTCATCAGAATCAGGAATAAGAGGTTTAAGCGGTGGTGAGAGAAAAAGAGCTAACTTAGCCCATGAACTTATTTCCATGCCTTTGGTATTGCTATTAGACGAACCAACTTCGGGTTTATCTTCAGTTGATGCGGATAAAATTGTACGTTTATTGCAGAAATTAACTCAACTAGATGACTTAACAACAATTGCAACTATTCATCAACCAAGTCAAGATACTTTTGAACGATTTGATAATTTACTGTTAATGAACTATGGAGGAATAGTTGTTTATTATGGCCCCATATCTCAGGCTGTACCATACTTTGAATCAGTAACTGGAACTACAAATACAAATCGAAATCCAGCTGAATATTTATTGGAAATATTGGACAGATAGAGCTTAAATAATACATGTTTCGTATGATTTTCGGAGTACAAGGTTTCCTTGTTTCGACTTGCAAGGAGACCTTGCGACTCCTAGCACTGAAGCAACTCCGTTCAATAAAAATTTACCTATTGGTTCAGGGATTACAGAAGCAGCATGTAAAGAATTGATAAAAGAGCGATTATGCAAGTCAGGAATAATATTGAAAAATGATGGGGCAACTTCTATAATCAATATAAAGGCTCTTAAAAAATCTGATAGATGGCTTCTTTTTGGAAAAACATAATGAAATATGGACATTCTTAAGACAAGGCAAATTGAGAAATAACATTATTTGGTAGTTCTATAGAAAGTAGTGATAGCTTCAAAATCTATTAGGTTTCAAAAACATAGTAGGTTTAACACTACATGTTGTAGGACTACCCATTATTTTATCAACACGCCCCTTAAAATTATTAAAAAGGAATCAACAATGCTAATCCTACCTTATTATAAAATTACAGAACAAATTTACGAAAGTGCTAACTCAATAGTATATCGTGGACAACGCAAGTCAGATAGACAGCCAGTTATCCTTAAAATGCTTAAGCAAGATTATCCTAGTTCATCCGAATTAAGTCGTTATCAGCAAGAATATGAAACAACTCGTGATTTAAATTTGACTGGAGTTATCAAAGCTTATGGTATTGAAAAATATCAAAATACCCTCGTTATCATTTTGGAAGACTTTGGTGGTGAATCTCTTTGTACAGGACAAAGTAAGAAAAAAGAAGAGCAAGTAGGACAAAAAAGGTTTAAAATTATAAATTGTCCAAAAATATAACCCCTAAATAATGAAAGCAGCTCACTCACTCAAAGAAGAATTATC
>JAUCGL010000022.1:0-15238 GCA_030378105.1 Candidatus Halobeggiatoa sp. HSG11
TTTATTGAAGGTTGTTTGTTTTACCGATTCAGAAAAACTTGGATTTTTTCCATAAAATATGTTTTTTCTTGTCAAACTATTTTTAATCTTTTTAACTATTTAGCTTGACAAGCAACAGAGTATCTACCAAATTACGATTTAATAATCAGATATATACGGCTTACGAGTTAATCGCCATGTTAAACCGTAATTTTTGTGTTAACCTCGGTAAACTTCTTTAACACAACGAAAAATTTTGCACAATCGATTAATATTTTCAATCAAAATACGTCTTTTTGAGAGAGCTTTGTTGTGAGCTTTGGCTTTAGCCGTACGAGGAACTTTATTTTGCGTTCTCAGCGAGAAAAGGATGATTTTGGGAATGAAAACTATTTTAAACAGGCACAGGGAGTGCATAGGAAAAGGTGCTTCCATCGCCCAGTTGGCTGTCTACCCACACAATTCCTTCATGAAGGGTAATGATTTGTTTAACTATGGATAAACCCAAACCACGTCCACCTCTTTGACGCTGACGGGAATGATCAGCACGATAAAACCGCTCAAACACAAAAGGCAGGTCTTCCGGGTCAATGCCACAGCCGGTGTCCCGAATGGCTATTATCACCCACTTTCCCTCCTTTTCTGGTAAAATTTCCACTCGGCAGCTCACCAAAATTTTTCCACCAGACACAGTATGTTGCAAGGCATTTTCAATAAGATTACCCAATACTTGATTTAAGCGTATCGGATCGACCGGTATTGTGGGTAGGTTTGTAGCTGTTTCAAGCTGAAGAGTGATACCGCTCAACTCTGCTTTGGCTTGCCATCGGGAAATGGCTGTTTCCATAAAAGCACTTATCGCCACCACTTCCAAATTTAAAGACAGTACACCCTTATCTGTATCTGCTAGCAGTGCCAAGTCATTGGCTAAACTACGTAACAAGTTGATTTCTCGTACAACTTGAGCGGATGCCTCTAACGGCGATTGCAATCCATCTGACAATGCTTTCATTTCTAGTCGGATCACGCTCAGCGGTGTATTGAGTTCGTGGGAAATATCTGAAATGAGGCGGCGGCGTAGGTGCCTCTGAGTGTCTAAGGCTTCGGTTAACGTGTTGAATGCCTGACTCATCTTGCCCAATTCGTCGTTGGAGGTGACGGGTAGCGGAGTGGTATGATTCCCTTGAGCTAGACGTTTTGCCGCATCGGTCAGCGTTGTTACTGGCGCAGTAATTCGACGCGCAAAGATTGCGCCCACAATTAAAGCCAGTATAGCCGCAATCAACCCACCAATAAACAACAGTTGCTGCACACTCTGCAAGAAACGTTCTTCATCCTCCCGATAAAACCCAACACCTGCGGCAATGATGACATGACCTACAACACTACCATCCTGCCAATCATGAATCGCGACACCCCGTGCCATAATCTCATCATCAAGTTGCTTCCCATTAAGTTCCTCTTTTTGACTATCAAACAACACAACACCATCTTCATCAGTGATAAACATCCTAGAATCTTCCAGTATAGTATCAAGAAAATAATTTCTTTTTTTTGTCCATGCTTCCTTAATTTGCTGGATAGACAACGAGTTATTGACATATTCGTTTGCCTTGTCCAGCGTTTTCGCCAAAGTAAATAGCCTCTTTTCCTTTGATTCAATTTCCCACTCTTCAAAGCTAACAGCCCCGTCTCCATTTTTGTCAAAATACCTTATTTTTTCATACCAATCTACCTCATTCGGTAATATTAGGCCATCGGAATTGCGATCAAAATAGTTAAATTTTTTAATAGCACCCTCTTTGTTTCTCGACTTTGCCCTTGAACCAATTCCGTATTCCCACTCTTTAAGGCTGACAGCCCCATCTTTATTGCGGTCAAATTGTCTTATTTTTTCATACCAATCCACTTCATTCGGCGATATCAGACCGTCTGAATTGAGATCATAATCGTTAAAATTAAAACTTTTTCCTTTCTTGTCCCCCAGCTGTTCAAACCGCATGATAGAAGAAACTAATGCTTGTGGTTCGATGGCATAAGTTTGGGCCAATTCAATAATGCTTTTTTTATGCCGCGTCTTTTTATACTCTTCCAGTGAAAGCCCTAACTCAGCCGCAATGCTTTTTTCCCAAACATCATAATAACTTAAAGATTGAGTCGTATCGTACTCAAAAGATTCATCAATCAATGTGTCGGGAGACAAGTTGCCGTGCAGGTTGTATTGTGCCTCTAGCAAAAGGGCGATCCTGGCAGCATGATTCAAACCGGCTTCTGTTACAAGCTCACCGAACTGGCGGCTTGTATTCCAAACAGCCAACACACTACTGATCGCAACTGCCAGAATGATTATGAGGCTAAAAGCAAAAATAATTTGCCAACGTAAGCTATGAAACATATCAAGTCACGAATTTATAACCCAAACCATAAACCGTTAGAATGTATTGAGGCTGGCTAGGATTTGGTTCAATTTTATGGCGCAGACGGCGAATGTGGGCATCAATGGATCTGTCAAAGCCCTCAAAATCGTTGTTAAAAGCAATATCTAGGAGCTGATCGCGGTTAAGGATTTGATTAGGATGACGCATGAAGGCAGTCATCAATGCCAATTGAGTCCGAGTCAGGGAAACTGTCGTTCCCCTCACTATGCAAGTATTGGTACCCAAATGAATACTTAACTCCCCTACAGTCAACTGTTCAGCAATAGTCCCAGCAACCCGCCGCAGCACAGCACGAGTGCGGGCCACCAACTCTTCAAGATCAAATGGCTTGACAACGTAATCATCGGCCCCCATTTCTAGTCCAGAAACCCGATCTTGCTGAGCATCCCTGGCCGTAAGCATGATGATAGGGACATCAGAATTGCGACGCACTTGTTTACATAACGCCCAGCCGTCTAATCCGGGTAACATTAAATCCAGTACGATCAAATCAGGTTTTTCTTTCCAAACCATATCTAACCCTGTATGGCCGTTACGTGCAACTTGCGTTTGAAAACCAGCTCGCCTAAAATAGGATTGTACCCAATGAGCGATACGCTCTTCGTCCTCAATGATCAAAATTGTTTGTGGGATCATCGTTTTGCAATTAAAAAATGGTCAGTATCTGAAAAGACACAGACCACTATTGACTGTGTATAAATAACTGTTGTTATGCAAAGTACTTCTTAAACTATACGTTTAAAATGGAGTGCAAAATTTATTTTGCAAACTAAAGTTTGCACTCCGTTACATCCTACGACCTTTATTTACTTGAAGCTTTGTCCATCGAAGGTTTATCATTTCGCTTCTTGCCCTTCGGATAGCTTCTGAAAATAGGCTTATTGACAAACTTATTCACTCTGATTTCCACCTTAGCCAACCATTCTGCTGCCTCTTCAGCAGTGATTCCACCACTGGCTACTTTCGCATCAATGTCGGTCTGTGTCTCAGCCAACAAGGCATCAACGATGGTTTGTGGCTCCACTCTTCCGTTGGTGGTAGCGATGTCAGCAATAGTTTGGCCATTCTTAACTGCTTCCCACAGTGCAGATTTATCAATGCCAAGTAGTTCAAAAACGATTGGAGGAAAATCATATTGAGCCTTACGATCCTTTTTGTCCTTACCATCACTATCAAGCTCAATTGGATTCTTAACATATTCAGCTACTTTGATTTCCATCCTAGCCAACCACCCGACTGCTTTTTCGGCAGTAATTTTGCCACTAGCCACCTTCGCATCGATGCCTTTCTGTATTTCAGCTAACACAGCATCAATAAGAACTCGGGGATCCATACCATTGGCGATAGTCACATCAGCAAGACTAACAGAAAGAAAGTTACCTTTATCATCCTTTTTATCTTTTCGCTCAAACTTCATCGGCTCATTGACATATTCGGCCACACCGATTTCCGCCCTAGCCAACCATTCAGCAGCCTCTTCAGCAGTAGCCTTACCGCTATCTACCGCCGCATCAATGCCAGCCTGTTTCTTGGCCAAAAAAGCATCAATGATAGTTTGGGAATCCATGCCATTGGCGGTAGCGATGTCAGCGATAGTTTGCCCGTTCTTGACTGCTTCCCACATTGTATCTACATCGACACCAATCAGTTCAGCGGCAATGTCTATGGGAGTAGATTTGTCTTTCGCCGGTTCAGCAAATATTTGCACACTTACAGCCATCAGTGAGCCAGCAAGCAAAATTGAACAAATCTTACTGGCTTGAAAACTACTTGTTTTCTTTGTCATGTTACTTCTCCATATTTAAATTAAATGAGTTAATATCGTCTTTCTGTTCACTGTCAGGAAAAAAATAGCAAACAACTACGACAAAATTACGACAGTGAAAGAAAAAGATTAAAATCATTTTTCTGTTTACTGTTGGTAAAAGAATAGCAAACAAATACGACAAAATTGCGACAGTGAAAGAAAAAGATTTTCTGGTTCCCAAATTCTAGTTTTAGAATCAATGAAATTAGTATGCTGTATAAGCGAAAGCGTCATACACCAAATCCATCCGTGTGGTGCATAACACTATCTGTTTATGTACTCTACTAAATAACAATTAAACCAATAAACTATACTATTTTTACAGGACTATTCAAAATTTATCTAGCCAATCTATGCTTCTTACCTAATCTAGCAAAACCTCGCTTAGGTGGAGTTACTTCTGTTCCAACCACTTGCGATTGATAAAAAACATTGAAGCCGGTACTAAAATCAATATCACTACGATTGTTTCTAACATCAATGGTAGTTGGTTGATATATAGTCGAAAATGCTCCACATGCCTCACCTTCATCACAAATAAAACCATCATTGTTGGAATCACTACCTGCTGCTATGATATATTCACCAGCTTGAACATCATTAAAACGGAAAGAATATGAACCATCATTGACTTCAGTTTGTACTTCCTGAATTGGTTCTAAAGTACCCGGATCAACCAACAAAATATAATGCAAACCAGCATTACCACTTGCATCCGAATTATTATTTACCTGTAAAATAACTGGCACTTTCACCACATTAACACTTGATGTTATAGTGATAGTTGCCGTATAAGTACCAAAGGACAACAAACTTCTATCAACAAGAATATTATAATCACCCAAACCATCACCATCTATAAATAAAATTCCATCAGAATTATCCGAAATATCAAGAATTTCCAAATCACCATCTCCCCAATTACTAAGTGATAAAATGGTAGAGGTTGTATTCACACCAAAGTTTAAAGACTTAGGATTAGCAACTAAAAGTGGTGGTGCAACTGGCAATTGAGTATCGTCTCCAGTATGTAAATTGCTTGCCGCTAACACTGCTTTTTTTGCATTGATCAATCCATAACCAAACTTATCATCACGCCCATCAGCACCTAAATCATCAGTCATTTGACCGTTAGATAATAAATTTTCTACATCTTGAGGAGTTAAATTAGGATTAACAGTTTTCATCAATGAAATAACCCCAGCTACATGTGGTGCTGCCATTGAAGTACCTATAGCATAATTATAAGAATATTCTAATTGTAAACGTTTATCAGAGAGGTCGTTACCCATAGTGCTGATTATTCCATCTGGATCACCATCACCGTTGATATCTGGAGTATTGTCTCCACCGGGAGCAACCACATCCACATGATTACCATAATTAGAATACGAGGCTAAATTCTTATTAATATCTATTGCACCAACTGAAATAACACTATCTAATGAGGCTGGAAACATAGGAACTTCAGTGTCTTCATTCCCAGAGGCAGCCACAACAATCACGCCTTTATCCCAAACTTCATCCATTAATATTTGAGTTCCTTCGGAAAAAGCTCCTCCACCTAAACTAAGATTAATAATATCGGCTGGATACGATGGTATTGTGCCAGAATCATTAGGTAAACCAGCAGCATAACGTATTGCCTGTTCAATATCATATTCAGTACCACTACCACCTTTACCCAAAGCTCGTAATGGCATTATGGATGTATTCCAGCTAACTCCAGCAATTCCTTCATTATTATTCGACTGAGCAGCTATAATTCCCGCAACATGAGTGCCATGAAAAGAGCTACCGCCCGGCAATTGATCACCGGGATCATTTGGATTAGAATCAATTCCCCGTTCGCTATCCAATTCTGAGTATCTGCTTCTAACGAAATCATAGCCGGGAACTAGTTTATTTTCTAAATCAGGATGACCGAGTAATACTCCCGTATCTGGTATTGCAACAGTTATGGCACTATTGCCAGTGGTAAAATCCCATGCTTGAGGTAATTCAATAATAGAATGATTCCATTGATGTTTATATAAAGTGTCGTTAGGTGTGGTACGGAATAAACTCCATTTATAATTTGGTTCTGCTTTAATACCATCCTTACGCAAACGTTTGATTTCAATAAGAGTGTTATATTTATTTTCTAGCTCCGAATTAATAAATTTTTTGGAAGTAGATTGAATATTGAAAGTATTAAGCTCAACCAACATACGCCTACTTTGATCCGAGCTTTGGATAGTGAACCTATTATCAATAGTCTGGATTTTAGGTGATGGCTGTAAGATAGCTTCATTAGACATAAAATCATCACTTAAACGCATCCCAGTTGTTGTGACAGAAGTATTTTGACCTATGGTTAATACATAGTTGGAGGCTCCAGAGTGAGCTTGAACCTGTACAAAATAATGACCATCTGCTGGTACAATTAAATTTTCTGTTTTACCATCCCCAACTGAGGCATTTAAAATAAAACCGGCTCTATTTAATAAAGCTAAATCTAAATCATTACCAAGCAAATTTTGATTAGTCACAAATAGAGTTATTATTTGACCGGCTCGTAAATCCACCTCAAAAAAATCATCCCAATCCCCAGATTCATAAAAATGTCCGGCTGGACCAGCATAAGGTTGGTTCACATAACCACCTAAAATAACTGGATTAGATATTGATTGAGCCTCATAAATATTGTCATTGGGAAATCTTCTGGTGCTTATATCATTAACATCACTATCTCTAGCTGTGTTACTAGCTACAAAAATATTTCCACTTAAACTAACATTTGAACTACTTTCATCATCACTACCACCGCAACCAGCGATAATAACAATTAAGATAAAACTGGCAAAATATTTCATTAACATATCCCTTAAGTTTAAAATAAATAAAAAAAGCCCTGTAGTAATCATACCACAGAGCTTCTGTAAGCAATTCTTAATTATGAATACTTAAATTTCAATTAATTTTAAGGAACATGCATAAAATAATCCAGACAGTGTTAAATCAGACCTGCTAGGTTTCCAAAACCTAGCTAGTCACCAAAACTTATCACATACATATTCCTTAGCATAAATATGTATAAACCATTAAATTGGAATATACTTTCAATTATTTATCAGCAGCACCCATAATTTTACATACTGTCTGTTCATTATCAATCACAACCTTGAGTTGTCTTCTTAGTTGATACATGGCCAAAACAAAATCAAATAAAAATTTTTGATATTTATCATCAGTATTTATATCAATTTCGGCTCGTCTATGGATACAATGACTGGGCATGTTATATGCGTTAACATAAGCAACTCCATTGTCAAGGTATAAATTCCAATTCTGTAACATTGGAGTCCAATAGGATGTAGCGAAAGTAGGTAATGGTATTAAGCATGATAATAAACTAAAAATGACCAAATATTTTTTGATAAACATTCAAATAGCCTCAAATTAAACAAATTGGAAAATATATACTTAATGTTGTCGTAACCGGTAGTATGGCTGGAGCCTTGATTAAGTATTAAAGGAAACCTTGTACTCCAAGATTCTGTTAAAATATCTAAAGTACCCCGATATAACAAACATATTTGTTGATATAAATCAGTTATAACGTCTTTATTAATTAAGATTTTAATCATACATCTTATCTTAATAGTAGTCAATGGTTTGATGAACATACTGGACAATTGGGGTCTTTAGGCAATTTAACACAACGCCAACTATTTTTATAAGCATCAAACAAAAGCAGTTTACCACAAAGTGATTTTCCTATTCCTAACAATATTTTAATTACTTCTATTGCCTGAACACTGCCAATAATTCCAACTAATGGAGCAAGTATACCAGCTTCACTACAAGTTTCAGCTTGCTCTTCACTATCATCATATAAACAACGATAACAAGGACTATCAGGTAAAAAAACTGCAACTTGTCCACTCCAACGAATAGCTGCTCCAGATACTAACGGTATGGCATTATTAACGCAAATAGAGTTAATAGTGAACCGAGTAGCAAAATTATCGCTACAATCAACTATAACATCAATATTATTTATTATTGATTGCAAATTTTCAATAGGTTGATTATAAGTAGTAATTTCTATATTTGGATTTATCTGTTGTAATTTATCCTTAGCAGATTCTACTTTGTATTGCCCAATTGTATTATGTACAATTTGTCTCTGTAAATTAGATAAATCCACTCTATCAAAATCCACCAAAACTAAATGACCAACTCCAGCCGTTGCTAAATACATTGCCACTGGTGAACCTAAACCGCCCAACCCGACTATTAAAACTTTTTTTAATGCAAGTTGGTCTTTCATATCAATGGCAGCTTAATGTAACAATTGGAGTTTTATTATTTATGTTGTTGGTTATTTGTAGAGACGCAATGACTTGCGTCTCCGACAAGAGAATTTTATTATAAAACAATCAAACCGATTCAGTTTTAACAACCTTCTCACTTTCAAAAGTGAACTTAATCTCTCCATCAACTTCACTGACTTTCACATGGCCACCTTTTTCCAATTTACCAAATAAAAGTTCTTCCGCTAATGGTCGTTTTATCTTATCTTGAATTAACCGTGCCATTGGCCTAGCCCCCATTTCTGGTTCATAACCATGTTTTGCTAACCAATGCCTGGTTGGTTCATCCACTTCAATGGTGACATTTTTACCTTCCAACTGAGTTTCTAATTCAATAATAAATTTATCCACTACATGAGCGATAGATTCTGTTGATAAACTTGTAAAATTAACAATGGAATCCAGTCGATTACGAAATTCTGGGGTGAAAGTCTTTTTAATGATTTCTGTTGTATCACTGGAATGATCTTGTTTGGTAAAACCAATAGATGCACGAGTTGTATGTTCAGCCCCAGCATTAGTTGTCATAACCAAAACTACATGTTTAAAATTAGTGTTGCGGCCATTGGTGTCAGTCAATGAACCATGATCCATAACTTGTAATAATAGATTAAAAACATCAGGATGAGCTTTCTCAATTTCATCCAATAGCAATACAGCGTGAGGATGTTTATTGATAGCTTCTGTCAACAAACCGCCCTGATCAAAACCAACATAACCCGGAGGAGCTCCAATCAAACGTGAGACTGTATGGCGTTCCATATATTCGGACATATCAAACCGTACCAATTCGATGCCCATTATTTTAGCTAGTTGCCGAGTTACTTCAGTTTTACCAACCCCAGTTGGGCCAGCAAATAGAAATGAACCAATTGGTTTTTCTTCATTGCCTAAACCAGAACGGGACATTTTAATTGCTTCAGTCAAGTTTTCAATTGCTTCGTCTTGACCATAAACCACCATTTTCAAATCCCGATTTAAATTTTTCAGTGAATCTTTATCAGAAGTAGACACTGTTTTTGGTGGAATGCGAGCAATATTAGCAACAATACGTTCGATATCTTCGGTACAAAGATGTTGTTTTGGTTCAGATTGTATGCGTTGATTGGCTCCAGCTTCATCAATAACGTCAATTGCTTTATCCGGTAAAAAACGATCATTGATATGTCGATCTGCAAGTTCGGCGGCTGCCCGTAAAGCTTGAGGGCTATATTCCAAATTATGATGCTCTTCAAACCGAGATTTTAAACCATGCAGAATTTGCACTGCTTCCTCAACTGAAGGTTCATTTATATCAATTTTTTGGAAGCGGCGTGACAAAGCTCGATCTTTTTCAAAAATACCACGATATTCTTGATAAGTTGTTGACCCGATACATTTTATTTCGCCAGATGCCAACATTGGTTTCAATAAATTGGAAGCATCCATCACACTGCCGGAAGCAGAACCAGCTCCAATTATAGTGTGGATTTCATCAATAAATAAAACTGAATGCTCTTGTTTAAGTAATTCCGCCAATACTGCTTTCAGTCGTTTCTCAAAATCCCCACGATATTTAGTGCCGGCTAGTAATGCTCCCAAATCTAAAGCGTAAATAACACTATCAGCTAACACTTTGGGAATTTTCTCTTCTATTATCAGTTTGGCCAAACCTTCCGCAATAGCAGTTTTACCAACCCCAGCTTCCCCAACTAACAAAGGGTTGTTCTTACGTCTCCGACATAAAATTTGCAGAGTGCGTTCTATCTCTTTCTCTCTTCCGATAAGTGGGTCTATTTTGCCATCTAAAGCCTGTTTATTTAAATTAACAGTATAAGCTTCCAGTGGATTTTTACGTGGTTTAGCTTTTTCAGCAGATTTTTCTTCTTCATCGTCAGCAGCAGGTGTTAATTCATCTTCAAGTTTGGAAATTCCATGCGAGATATAATTAACTACGTCTAAACGAGAAACATCTTGCTTATCAAGGAAATAAACAGATTGTGATTCTCGTTCTCCAAAGATAGCAACTAATACATTGGCTCCAGTGGCAACTTTTTTACCTGAAGATTGAAGTTGGAATACGGCACGTTGCAATACTCGTTGGAAAGCTAATGTTGGACGAGTTTCTTCTTCTAAGTCAGAAAATTTAGGGACAGTTTCGTCTAAAAAGACGGTTAAATCTTGTTTTAATAAGTCTAAATCAACAGCACAGGCAAGTAATACTTCGACTGCATCGGCGTTGTCCAATAACGCTAACAGTAGATGTTCAACAGTCATAAATTCATGCCGTTGTTTACGTGCATTTTCAAAGCCAAGCTGTAAGGTATGTTCTAGTTCTTTGCTTAACATAATTTTAAATCTCCCTATGCCTCTTCCATTGTACACAGAAGAGGGTATTCGTTTTCACGAGAATATTCATTAACTTGCATAACTTTGGTTTCAGCAACTTCATAAGTATAAGTACCACAAATGCCTTTTCCTTTAACATGTACTTGTAACATTATTTGAGTTGCTTTTTCAGTTGGCATACCAAAAAAAGTTTCTAAAATATGAACCACAAAATCCATTGGTGTATAATCATCATTGAGGATCATCACCTTGTAAAGTGGTGGTGGTTTAAGTTTTGGTTTAGCTTCTTCAATGGCTATACCATCGTCTGACCAAGGTTGTGTCATTGTAGTGTTTTATTGGGTTAATATTGTTGAAATCGTAAAAAGATTGGGTAATTATTTATTTAATTACTATTTTAAAAAGTTTGGCTCACAATTAAAATCAAGTTAAGGTATTATGGAAACAAATTCAAGTTATGTTGGTATATTGCGTTATTGTGCGGTGATTTTTTATGATGGCTTACTGTTATTTTCAGTATTATTTCTTGCAGCTGGAATAGCTTATCCGATAACAGACGGCCAAGTCAATATTATGTTTCAAGTTTATTTGCTTGCGGTAAGTTTTTTTTATTTTGCGTGGTCTTGGGTTAATGGCGGACAGACTTTGGGGATGAAAGCATGGCGAGTTAGATTAGTTGCCAATGATAATCAGCCAATTTCTTTAAAACAATGCTTATTACGCTTTTTAATATCTATTATATCATGGTTAATATTAGGAGTGGGATTTTTCTGGGCTTTTTTTAATCAAGAACATCGTACTTGGCATGATTTACTTTCTAATACTCGTTTGATTGTTTTGTAGTAGTTTTTAGTTAAATTTAATATAAATATCAGTTAAGTTAAATCAGGTTTGAGCAGAATATCACAGGAGTTTTTTTTATGGCTATTGAATTAGAGTTGCGTTTAAAGGGTGAGGATGTTAATGAGGATTCTTTGGAGGATTTGATTGATTGGTTGGAGCGGGCTGGTATTGATGGCTTGGAGATTAAGAGGAAGGAGCCTCCACCGGTTAAGGGTGATATGGGGGTGTTGGCTGATCCGGCTATTGTTGTTACCGTGGTTTCGACTGTGGTTGCGTTGGCGGATATTGCGATTAATGTTGTTGGTTGGCGAAATGGTAAGGAGGTTGAGGTTGATCCGACATTGGTTAATCCGGCTGAGGCGTTGCAGGAGAATGAGGTTAAGATAAAGGAGTTGTTGACTAAAATGAAGGGTAAGGCTCATAAAAATAAATAACTTAAGGCAGACCTGTCAGGTTTCCAAAACTTAACAGGTCTTAAAAAAATTATGATAAAAATTAAACCAGAAGATACTCAGGCTATTTTGATTGGGGCAAGTAAATTTGATTTTGGAAAAGATGCTGGGTTTCAGGATTTGCCGAGTGTTAATACTAATCTTTCTAAATTAAATTTGTTGCTGATTGATGTGGTTGGGATTGATAAAGAGAATATTCGTACTTTGCAGGATATGGATAATTCTAATGTTATTACTTCAGAAATAATTGATATTGTTCCTAAAGCTACGGATACGGTTATTGTGTATTATGCTGGGCATGGTATTAGACATCAACAAAAATTGTATTTAGCAACTAAAAAGACTGATTTTAAAGAACCTGAATATACTGGAGCAGTAGGAGCAAATCATTTAGTTAATTTGGTGATAAGAAAATCTAAGGCTAATAACATTATTTTCATTATAGATTGTTGTTTCAGTGCGATGGCTAAGGAAGGGGTTGATAGTCGTGGGAAAAATGTATTTTTTATTACGGCGGCTAGTTCAACGCAAACGGCTAAAGATGAATCTCCAGTAGATACTAATTATACGGCTTTTAGTCGTGAATTGTTGGTTATTTTGGAGAATGGGATTGATTGGGCTGGGGAGTTTTTGACAGTTCAGGATATAAGCAATCGTTTGTATCAACAATTGAAATGGCAAAATATGCCTGAACCTCAATCTGGTAGTCATGGTTTGCCAGATAAGTTGGGGATTTGTAAAAATAAAGCTTATCAAAATAATGAACCAAATGAACAGGAAATTCATAAAGATGTTGATAAACCATTAGAAATAATAACTACACCATCACTTATTCAAACTGAAATCAATGATTATTTAGATGATATTTTGTTGGACGTTGATGAATTAGAAAAACGTTATATTGATTTGTCGGCAACTACTGAATTTAAGCAGCTTGCACCGGTAACAAAAGGTAATATTATTCCACCAGAATTCCAAATAATTAAGCAGCAATTTCATCCCGTACAAGAGGAAAGTAAATCATTAGATGCAATAAGTGAAGCACTTGAATTACATGATTGTTTTATGTTATTGGGTGCACCGGGAGCTGGTAAAAGTACTACTTTGAAAAAATTACAGCTTGATAGTGCTTTGTTAGCCAAACAAGATTCTGCAAATCGGATTCCTATCTTCATAAATTTGGCTTTATGGCATGATGATATAGTTGATTTACAAGAGTTTTTGAATAATCAATTTCATAAGTTACCTTATATTCCTTTGCATAAACGGTTGATTTTATTGGATGGTTTAAATGAAATGCCATCAAAGAAATATGTGCAGAGAATTAAGATGTTTGCTAGTTGGTTGCAAGATAATTCTGAGCTTTCAGTTATTATTGGTTGTCGAGAACGTCATTATCAACAAAGTAAAAAACTTGAGTTACCAACAGTACAAATTGCTCCATTTGATGCTAAACGTATCCAACGGTTTTTGCAAGTTTATTTGGGTTCAGAAGAAGCGACTCAATTATTAAACCAGCTTGGTTCTTTGGAGCCTCAACAACGTTCGGCACGTGACCTAATTTATTTAGCGGATAATCCTTATTTATTGTCAATGATTTGTTTTGTTTATGAGGCAAATAATAAGCAATTACCAAGTAGTCGGGGACGATTGTTTCAGTTGTTTGTGCAAGTTTTATATAAGCGTGAAAATGATAAGGGAACGACTAAAGGTATCAGTTATGAAGATTTTGTGTTGGGATTGAGTGAAATGGCTTTTGCTATGCAGAATCATCGTTCATCAACATCGGTACATACTGCTTGGGCTACTAAACAAATACCTGAGCAATTTTCTGTTGATTTGTTATGGAATTTGGGTAGGGAAGCAAGTTTATTGAGTTTTTTAAAAGGCGAACAGGTAGTTCAATTTACTCATCAGCTGATTTTGGAGTATTTAGCTGCGGAAGGATTGCTGAAGCGTTTGGCAAATTTGTTTCGGTATATTAAGAAACCGGGATTTCATAGAAATCAAAGGGGGAGTGGTGCATGGGATGAGGTTGTTTATACTTTAGTTGGTATTTCTGATGCTAATAAGTTACTGGTTAAGTTGGCTGAAATTGATCCTTTTTTGGCAGTGGATTGTTTTGAACATGTTCCTCAAGAAGTTGAATTAACTGATGAAACAAGAAATTTTGTAACTGGTAGAATTATTGATTGTCTGAGTGCGAAAAATCCTCAAGCAAGGGAAGCTGCTGTTTTAAAGGTTAAGCAATTAGGCAATGTTACTTTATCTTATTTGATTGATTTATTGGATAATGGTAGTAAAGTTGCAAAAAGAGCTTGTTTAAAAGCATTGTCTCAATTTGATGAACCATTGGCATTTAAAGCTGTTATTTTGGCATTGGAAAACAGTAATAAATGGGTTCGTAAAGATGCTGGGGAAATATTGGATCGTATTGAGCTTTCTAAATTTGAATCTTTGATACAGGGGCAAGATAAAAATATAATTGCTATTTTAGAAAAATATGGTTATGTGGGACTGTTTGAACTGTTACCTAAAAAGAATAATGATAATAATATTGATAAACTAATTCCCTATTTGGAAAATAAAAGTCCAAGTATTAGAATTTCTACAATAAACGAATTGGGAAAATTAGGTAGTACAGAAGTAATTGATAAAATTATTCCTTATTTAGAAGACGAAAATTATGAAGTAAGAATTTCTACAATAAAAGCATTAGCACAATTAGATTCTAAAGAAGCAATTGATAAAATCATTCCTTTTTTGGAAGATGAAAATCCAAATGTTAGAGCTCATACAATAAACGCATTAGCACAATTAGATGCTAAAGAAGCAATTGATAAAATCATTCCTTTTTTGGAAGATGAAAATCCAAATGTTAGAGCTCATACAATAAACGCATTGGTACAATTAGGTGATAAAGAAGTAATTGATAAAATCATTCCTTTTTTGGAAGATACACATCCAACTGTTAGAAGTTCTACAATAAACGCATTAGTACAATTAGGTGATAAAGAAGTAATTGATAAAATC
>JAUCGL010000022.1:15337-43152 GCA_030378105.1 Candidatus Halobeggiatoa sp. HSG11
CATTCCTTTTTTGGAAGATACACATCCAAATGTTAGAGCTCATACAATAAGCACTTTAGTACAATTAAGTGGTAAAGAATTAGTTTATAAAATCATTCCTTTTTTGGAAGATGAAAATCCAAATGTTAGAGCTCATACAATAAACGCATTGGTACAATTAGGTGATAAAGAAGTAATTGATAAAATCATTCCTTTTTTGGAAGATACACATCCAACTGTTAGAAGTTCTACAATAAACGCATTAGTACAATTAGGTGATAAAGAAGTAATTGATAAAATCATTCCTTTTTTGGAAGATACACATCCAAATGTTAGAGCTCATACAATAAGCACTTTAGTACAATTAAGTGGTAAAGAATTAGTTTATAAAATTATTCCTTTTTTGGAAGATGAAAATCCAACTGTTAGAGCTCATACAATAAACGCATTAGCACAATTAGGTGATAAAGAAGTAATTGATAAAATCATTCCTTTTTTGGAAGATACACATCCAACTGTTAGAAGTTCTACAATAAACGTATTAGTACAATTAGGTGATAAAGAAGTAATTGATAAAATCATTCCTTTTTTGAAAGATAAAAATCCAACTGTTAGAAGTTTTACAATAAACGCATTAGCACAATTAGGTGATAAAGAAGTAATTGATAAAATCATTCCTTTTTTGAAAGATAAAAATTCAGATGTTAGAGTCCATACAATAAAGGCTTTAGTACAATTAGGTGATAAAGAAGTAATTGGTAAAATCATTCCTTTTTTGGAAGATGAAAATTCAATTGTTAGAAACTCTACAACAAAAGCATTAGCAAAATTAGGTGATAAAGAAGTAATTGATAAAATTATTTCTTTTTTGAAAAATGAAAATATTACCAATGCCAAAGAAACCATTGGCTTCACTCACTACCACATCGGCAAAAACTACCGTGAACAATCACAACTACAAGATGCCACCTACTATCTTGAAAAAGCCCAAACCATCTTCACCAACATCAACCACGAAATAGGTTTGGAACTTGTGCAAGTGGAGTTTGAACAGATTAAAATTGTCTGAATCAGAATTAACAGAATTAACAATCAAAACCAATTTGCTTTTAATGCTTTTAAATTCTGAAAATTTTATAATTCTGTAAATTCTGATTCAGATATTATACGTTTTTGATTTAATCATGTTTTATCCTTTAATCCGTGCAATCTTGTTCAAAATTTGACACAAATCACCAACAAGGAATAATAACATCATTTATTACAACTTGCATTTAACACTTTTATGAAGCTGTTCCAAACCAAGCGTCATAGCTGCTTTCAAAACATTCTGATAACCCATATTCATAAACTCATCCAAAACATGTGCTTCATCATATATCTCTTTTGAAATATTCATAGTAATACGTTTAGGTCTATAAACTTTTTTTGTTTCTGAGTTATGAAGCACATCAGCAAAATCATTATCTTCATAATATTTGGCATTAATTGACATTATTTACTCCATTCATATATGCTATTTTCTCATTTTTTCGCATGTTGCGAACCGTAACTACATTACAAGTATTTCTATTAACAACAACCATAATATATTTATTTTTTACTTTACCAAAATACAAATCAACAGTTTTATCCTTTGGACTAGGAACAACTATGGTTGTCACATTCTTATTCAAAATTTGTAACAACTCATCATCATAAAAATTACGCTCTTCCATCCTTTGAAGGACATGTTTTGAAAATTTCCACATACATACAATATATGTATATTTTACTAGTTCCCAACCTCCAGTTGAGAACGAGAAATTGCTTATGGAAATTTCACCCTACTTTATTAATTTGACATAAATAACCAACAAGGAATATAATGAAACTCCAACTTAAACAAAGGAGTTAAACCATGAAAGACCCCAAAGCCATATATTACGGCAAAATTGAACTTATCCCAGGAATTATTTGCGATGGATATGTGTTAGATGATGGTACAGCAGTTATGAGTGAACGTGGTACTGCTGACCTTTTAGGTATGAAGCAAGCGTCTTTACAGAGCATGACAGTTACTGGTGTTCCAAAAAGACTTAAGTCATTAATTGATAACGACTTTGGCATGACAGTTACTTTAAGTAGAAGTAACCGCAACCAATAGTCCGTATAAAGGCAGAAAAATTACCGTTTACGACAGCAAATATATAGAATCATTAATGCGTGCATATGCCTTGGCAAATGGACATAATGTTCTGCAAAAAAACCAAGTCCACATTGGACAAAGATGCGTTATTTTATTAGTAGCATTAGTCAGAACCGCACTTGAATCCTCCATCAAACAAGCCTGTGGCTTATCCCCAAATATCCAACAAATAGCCCAACAAAACTATGTCGAACTTGTCAAACAATTTGGCTTCACCTGCTCCTTCGACAACGAAATAGCCACCAAAAAAGACATTGTTGATTTCCTTGATATTCCAATCAGCACCCTCAACAGCTTCCTCAAAAAACGCCAAGACGACATTCAACCAATCAAACTTGACCACAAAACTATTAAAGCCAACGGTGGCAAAGCAACTCATATGAATGGTTACAGCTTGGAAGATGTCAGCAAAATAGCTCTTGGCATGGACTCAGTTATCGGTATCGAACTGAAAAAACAAGCTTTCGGCCACATCGGAACCATAGCTAAACCAGATACCAAAGGTGAAATTGAATGGCAACAAGTTTTATCCCAAGTATTTGAAGGATTTGGATTTCATCACAATTACACTATCGGTAGCTACCGAGCCGACTTCTTCGTCAAAGACCTGCGAATAATCCTTGAATGCAATGGCTACGACAACCATCGCAACTATAATCAACAACAAGAATCTCAACGAGAACAACTCCTTAAACAAAATTACAGCATACTCCGTTTCCACCACAAAATCACCCCAGAAAAGCTATTCAACGGAATCCTCCAAGCCAAAATGGGTAAAGTAATAAAACTTTATGATATTGAACATGTTTATCCTAAGACTTTATCAATTTGACATATCATGGGTAAAGCCGAAACCATCTTCACCAACATCAACCACGAAATAGGTTTGGAACTAGTGCAAGTGGAGTTTGAACAGATGGAATAATACCACCATTTGACACAAATACTAAACATCACTATACTTGTCATACATGCAATACAAATAAGGTATTTATATGCTATCAGTCAGACTTGACAAAATAATGGAAACAAAACTTGATAATCTAGCAAAAGCTACAAAACGTCCCAAAAGCTTTTTTGTTAAAGAAGCACTTAATAATTATATGGATGATATGCAAGATTATTACGAAGCTCAAAAACGTTCACAAGACAAAAATCGTAACCTAATTTCAATCGAAGAATTGGAAAAAGCACTTGACCTATAAATTTTTCATAGATGATAACGTCATCAAAGACTTAAAGAAAATTGACAAAAAATGGCAAGTAAAAATTTTAGATGTTATAAAAACTAAACTTGTCAAAAATCCTTATGCAGGTAAAAAACTAGTCGGCAATCTTTCAGAATATTATAGATATAGAGTTGGTAACTACAGGATAATTTACGAAATTATTGAAGAGGATATTGTTGTTGTTATCCTTAAAATAAAACATCGCAAAAATATCTATAGAAATGATTAATTAACAATAAAATCAGTAATATAACAATTAAAGTACATTCAATACCTTCAAAAAATCCAAAATTTGACACAAATAACCAACAAGGAATATAATTTACATTTCAACTAAAATAAGGAAGTTAAACCATGAAAGACCCAAAAGCCATATATTACGGCAAAATTGAACTTATCCCCGGAATTATTTGCGATGGATATGTGTTAGATGATAATACGGCAGTTGTTAGTTTAAGAGGAACCGCAAAACTTTTATCTATGTATCATGCCCCTTTACAGAACATGGCTACTAAAGGTATTCCAAAATCACTCAAACCCTTTTGGGATAAGGGATTGAACATGGCTACTAAAACTGTAATTGTAGCTGCAAAAAATAGTCATTTTAATGGTAGGAACGTAGAAGTATTCGACAGTGCTATTATTGAATCTTTGATAAGAGCTTATACTTTTGCTTTTGCAAGCGATAAACTGCGTGATGCACAAAAACATATTGGAAAAAGATGTGCGATGTTATCTGCTAGTTTAGTTAGAACGGCTCTGGAAACTGCCATAAAACAAGCCTGCGGCCTTTCCCCAAACATCCAACAAATCGCCCAACATAATTACGTTGAATTAATAAAACAATTTGGCTTCACATGTTCCTTCGACAACGAAATAGCCACCAAAAAAGACATCGTTGATTTCCTTGATATTCCAATCAGCACCCTCAACAGCTTCCTGAAAAAACGCCAAGATGACATTCAGCCAATCAAACTTGACCATAAAACCATCAAAGCCAATGGTGGCAAAGCAACTCGCATGAATGGTTACAACTTAGAAGATGTCAGCAAAATAGCTCTCGGTATGGATTCGGTTATTGGCATCGAACTGAAAAAACAAGCTTTCGGCCATATCGGAACCATAGCCAAACCAGATACCAAAGGTGAAATAGAATGGCAACAAGTCCTATCTCAAGTATTTGAAGGATTTGGCTTTCATCACAATTACACAATTGGCAGCTACCGAGCCGACTTCTTTGTCAAAGACCTACGAATAATCCTTGAATGCAATGGCTACGACAACCACCAATATTATGACCCACAACAAGAAGCTCAACGGGAACAACTCCTTAAACAAAATTACAGCATACTCCGTTTCCACCACAAAATTACTCCAGAAAAGCTATTCAACGGAATCCTACAAGCCAAAATGGGAAAAATAATAAAACTTTATGATATTGAACATGTTTATCCTAAGACTATTAGTTTGACATAAGTTAATAATGCAGAAAAAATTATTTCCAATAGAATATAAGCCTAATTTAACCTATTTCTCAATCATTATTTACAACTTGCATCTACACTTTTGTGAAGCTGTTCCAAACCAAGCGTCATAGCTGCTTTCAAAACATTCTGATAACCCATATTCATAGTATACGTTTAGGCTTATAAACTTTTTTTGTTTCTGAGTTATGAAGCACATCAGCAAAATCGTTATCTTCATAATATTTGGCATGAATTGACATTATTTACTCCATCCATATATGCTATTTTCTCATCTTTTCGCATGTTACGAACTGTAACTACATTACGAGTATTTCTATTAACAACAACCATAATATAGCAATTCTTAATTATTAATTAAAATATATAAAAATATCAGATTCTTACTTAATATAACTGTAGTCTATTTAATTGGGAATGGAACAATGTTTTTGCTTTCGGATAGCTTTGGCTTGAACCAACTTATTTTGCTATAGTTGTGATGCAAAAGGTTTATGGGATTTATTGCCACCTGTTAATCATCAAACAAATTCATTCAGGACTCCCTTCATTTTAATACAGCTTTGCCTGAAATCGTTGGAAGACGTGGCATAATAGTTTGCTTTGGAAATTCTCCAGTTAAGCTATTTAAAAAGGCAACTATATCTTGTATTTGTTGCTCGGTTAAATCCTTATTAAGCTGCGTTTTAGCCATAACTTTAACTGCTTCATTAAGTGTTGGCACTGCACCATTATGAAAATATGGAGCTGTCAAAGCAATATTGCGTAAAGTTGGTACTCGCCAAGTATGTTTATCAGCTTCTTTATGAGTGAATTGATAACGGCCAGCATCTTCTAACAGACGATATTTAGCATCATAAACACTACCTAAAAATTTAGGAAACTTTTTCAACCAACCCTCACCTATTAATTGAGGACCACTAAAGTTTGGTTTAGAATGACAAGTTATACAACCTTGTTTTGCAAATAAATTCATCCCACTTACTTGTTGTTCTGTTAAACTATTTTTATCTCCGGTTACATAACGATCATAAGGTGAATTGGGAGTGATAAGAGTACGTTCATAAGCTGCTATCGCTTTGGTTATATTATTAACAGTTATATTTTCATCGTCAAAAACGTTAATAAACATAGTCTTATAATCTGGGATTGCTTGCAGTCTTTGTATCACAGTTTTCCAATCAGCCATATTCATTTTTTTAGAATCCACAAATGGATATTTCGCCTGCTCTTCTAAAGTTGTTATCCTTCCATCCCAAAATAAAGCAGAAATAAATGCACTATTCCATATAGTTGGTGTATTACGAGTACCAACCTTGCCATCTGCTATAGATACCGCTCTACCATCATCACCTCCAGCAAATATATTATGGCAAGAATTACAAGACATAGTACCATTACGAGAAAGACGAGGATCGAAAAATAAAATTTTACCAAGCTTAATTTTAGCTTCTGTTTGAGGATTATTTTCTGGAATCGGGGGATTGTTCGGCAAAACGTTCCATTGACTGGCTATAACAGGGAAACTAATTAATAATATCAATATATTATAATAGAATTTCATTGTGGATTAATATAATCTGGTAGTTTTTTGGGAGATTGAATAAGAAGGCTTTTACTACGACTGGTTTGGCCATTTAAAATCGTAATTTTAGATTTAGCCACCCCAAATAATTTGGCAAATAATTTACATATGTCAGCGTTAGCTTTGCCATTGACTGGAGCTGCTGTTATTTTCACTTTCAACTTGTTGTCATATATTCCCACAACACCAGTTTGGCTTGAGCGTGGTTGAACATAAATCGACAATATTAAATCTTCACTTTGCCAACGATAAAAAGCCATAAGTTTTGAACAAATTTGAAAATTGATTGGGGTAACCACAAGAAATAACCCCTACAAATCATTATTTAACGTAGGGGCAGCAATCCTTTATGGTTGCCCTTAACGCAAATGGCAGTGAACCAGAGGTTGGGAACGAGAAAAACCTGTCAGGTCTCTTGGCCAAATTATTAACAATTAATTAAGATTAATATCACATAATATTTTCCCAATTTTTGTATAAGCTTGCATTTCCAAAAGACGGGCAGTTTTATGATGATATATATTGATTTTAATATCTGGTTTGGGAGTGAAATCCTTACCAATTTCTGGCCATTCAATAAGACAAATAGCATCCAAATAATCACGAATACCCAAATATTCCAACTCTTCAGGATCACCTAAACGATATAAATCAAAGTGGTAAACTGTATTTTTATCAAGATGATATGGTTCAACTATTGTATAAGTTGGGCTTTTTACGATACCTTGATGCCCTAAAGCTCGCAAAAAACCCCGTACTAATGTTGTTTTACCAGTTCCTAAATCACCGCATAGATGTATAACTCCTTGTTCAAGATGAGCTAAATTGCCACCAAACTCTTCCATAGCGGATGAAGTAGGAATAATCATTAATGATGGTTATGAGTTGATTCTTTGCTAAGAGAGGATTTGCGTACTGGCGTTTTTATAACCAATTCTTCACCATTAGCAAATTTCAAAGTTAATTCTACTTCATCGCCAGCATGTAATGGACGTTTTATACCCATCAACATCAAATGATAACTTCCCGGTTTAAGCATTAATTGTTGTTTAGATTCAATAACTAATTGCTCTTGTTTTTCCATGTGCATCATACCATCATGTTCAATAGTTTGATGGATTTCTGTTCTTTCAAAATCAGGGCTTGATGCTGCAACAAGAGTCTGAGATTCAGCTGACTGGTTGTCAATAATCATAAAAGCAGCTAATACTTTGGCATTAGGTGGTGCTTCCCTTATCCATTGTTCAGTGATTTGTACTGATTGAGTAGCCCAAGCAAACTGAGTAAATAAAATAACAAGTACAGCCAAAAATTTTAATAATTTCATTAAATTTCCAATTGATAAATTTTTTAGTTAAGATTTAACATGAAATAACTTAAGTCAACTATAAATAGGAGTTACAAGATTCACTTACAAGTCAAAACAAGAGAACCTTGTACTCCGAAAAACATAAAAAACCGTATATTATTTCATGCACATTCCCTAGTAAAGACTACGAATTAGGTTATATTGCTCAACAATAATTTCTGGAATATGAGGTTGAGCGAACCCAGCGTGGAGCTTCATTTCAGGGTTAATAAGAAATATGGTACTAGTGTGGCTTATTTGATAATTGTTATCATCTGTAGCAGTAGGAGCAGGGCCTTTTATATAACCAGCCCCTGTTTGTAGAACTAGTTTATTTATTTCTACAACTTCTCCAGTCACTCCAACAAAATTTTCATCAAAATAAGCTATATAATTAGCAAGTTGTTCTGGCGTATCACGTTCTGGATCAACTGACACAAAAACTACTTGAGTATTTGCCAAAACATCCGGTTTTAAATCAGTATAAACCTTTTTTAAAATTGCTAATGTAGTTGGACATATATCTGGACAGAAAGTATAACCAAAAAATAATAAAGTCCATTTATCCTTAAAACTTGCCAAATTAAATTTGGTTTGATTTTGAGCAACAAGATTGAAATCTCGCAATGCTTTTGACTCAGGACGAAGTATACCTTGTAATTCAGGTGAAACAACGGTTTGAGGATTAAAAAACCAACCTACGATCCCAAAACCAATTCCAGTTACTACTAAAAATGACACAATAAGGGTAGTTCTTTTAGTCATATTATTTGTTTTATAGATTCATTCCAAATGATGTAAAATTATAATGTTAAAGATAATTATTTGTCAATGATTTAAGATAATCTTTAATTAATTATTAATTTTATCCAATAATTGCTGCTTTAACCCAAGAGACAAGCTGGTAAAATGTATATATAAACCTTCAGTTCCATGGCTTAATACTTTTGCATATACATCTTCATCAGAAATATTGATAAAGTTAATTTTTAAATTACTCAATAGCTTAGGAATTTGTATGGTTTCACAGTAAATTACAGCTCTAGTTGATGATAATTTAACTATACGTGCATTAAATATTTGTTTTCCAACATGTTTATCTTTTAATATAGCATATTGTAATAAAACTTCTTCCTTTAAGGGAAATAACTCAACTTCTTTTTTGTGCAAATGTAAATTGTATTTACCTTCAATGCCTTCTACTTCATAAATTTTAATAGTTTGTTTAATTCCTTTAGGATTAACCTGTTTTTCTGTAGCAACTTTAACTATATCTGAAGTTTTTCTTAAGGTTGATTCAGAGATAAATATTTGCCCACCAACTGTATATGATTCAATACGATAGGCCAAATTAACTCCATTCCCAATCGCACTGTATTTGGTACGTTTTTCAGAACCAATATTTCCTACAACTACTTCTGCGGTATTTATACCAATACCCATTTCTAAGGCATCAAATCCCCATTTTTGTAATTTTTTATTAACAGTTGTCATTGCTAATTGCATAGCGATAGCACACGCAATAGCTCTTTCTGGATCGTCTTCTCTTAAAATTGGTGCTCCAAAAAAAACTAAAATTCCATCACCTAAAAATTCGTTGATCGTACCATTATATTCAGCAATGATTTCTCCAACAGTCTCTAAATAAAAATTAAGAATTTTAATAACTTGTTCTGAAGGTAGTTTATTAGATTGAGCAGTAAATCCTCTTAAATCAGAAGTTAAGATAGTAATTTCTCGTCTCTCACCTCCCATAGTTAAACCAGATTCAGTTTCTAATAATGTATTAACTACTTCATCGCTTAAATAACGTCCAAACACATTACGAATCAGTTCATTCCTTTGTATAAGTAAAGATTCTGAACTACGAATTGAAGTCAACATTTGATTCATAGCACTTGATAAAGTCCCTATTTCATCTCCAGAATGTTTGTTAATGTAAATATTATCTCGTTTACCAAAAGAAATTTTATTAGCAGCATCCACTAATATATGTAATGGTTTGGTTATACCACGAGCAAAAAAGATTGATAGAAATAAAGTTAATAAAATGGTTATTCCAGTGATAACAAGGGAAGAAAAAAATACTGATTGGGCATTTCTTTTGAGAATATTAGCGGATAGTTTTAGATCAGATGCTATATAATTTTCTACTTTTTTAAACAGTTCAATTCGATTTGTAGCCATTTCCCACCAGGTTTCAGGTTCCACATGTAAATGACTACTATAACGCAATTCTGCCAGAGCCATTATAGCTGGCATATCATCAATTTTGACAATTTTATCAATTTCACCAATTTTTTTGTTACGACTTTTTAAATCAATTGTGACTGATAAATATAAATTATATCTATCAAAAGTTTCTTTCACTATTTCTATATTTTCAATCTCATTTACTGAAATATTAGAAAGCTGTTTATATTTAGCCATAATAAGGTAAGCATTTTGATATTGCTCATGAAAAGCATCAATATATTTTTGGTCTCCTCGTAACACATAATTTTTAAAATGATGAATCAGTCCCCCGTAACCAAGATGAATCTGTAAATCAGCAATTATTTTTTGTTTTAATTGTTTATTAATCACACGTTTTCTTATTCGTTCCACTTCTACAATAGTTTTTCCTTGTATTATTTGGTTATAAATTTCTTGTTGGCCGGGAGTTGCAAATATAAAAAATTCTTTAATATAAATATATTGCAATCCAACTAATAAAATAAACTTATTATACATACCAGATGCAAAGTACCCTTCGTTACGACTAAATACGTTATTTAAAGTAGCTCTTTCAATACCAGCTTTTTCTTTAGCTTGTAAAAGATTAGCGTAAGCCAAAACTTTATTATATAACTCTGGGTTAGTAATTTTTTTTGATAAATAGTTGATTCCTGTTAATAATGTATCAATTATTTTAGTATAATATAGCATTTCAGATTCCGTTGATATTTCCAGTTTATCAATTAGCTTTCTTTTGGATGTAATCACCTTTAATGCAGAAAATATAGTTGCTAAATTGTTAGTTATTTCAGTATCAAAAGTATTTCCATTAAAATATTTATTAATTTTTTTAATAGCTATGTCTGTTAAATGTCGTTGTTTTTGAAGTTCTTGTGAAAAATTATTACCTTTACTACCGATGAAACCGGCTGACATACCTCGTTCTTTCTGTAATTCATGAATTAAAGAACTTGACTTCACAGCTAATACAGATAGTTCTTGCAACAGTTCCATTTGTTCAACAGTTGCTAGTTTCTCTAAAGTAATTGCTGTAGTAAAATAAATAAGCCCCATGATAGGAAGCAAAATCATTAATACTAGTTTATGACTTATATTGATGTTTTTTAACATATAGTTTAAGAATAAAAATTTAGAAAAAATGTATTGTGGATAATAGGATTTTCAAAATCTAAAAGGTCGTTTGATATTAAAATAACATGCTTTCAAACCTGAAGGTTTGAGCTTCAAAGATTAACTTAAAAGTCATAGGTGTTCGGGATAATTTATAACTAATTGATATGTATGTTTAATTGTGAATTGGTGAATGAAAAATGGTTAATTATTAATGATTTTGACTTTCATTAACAATTAATAATTCACAGTTAACCATTCACAATTAAATAGTATATTTCTGGTAAATCCCGAACACCTATGACTTAAAAGTATAATATATCATAATTCTATTCATTGCTAAATTTACATAATAAATTAATGGTAAATTTTCAAAAAATCTTCGGTAGGAAATTCTGTTTAATTAATTAAATTAGTTAGTTATTTGCTTAATATTCACCTATTTTTAATTTAACACGAACAAATCGGACTGTTATTTTCTCAGGTAAATTATTATCTTTTATTGTCTGGAGCATCACTTGGACTGAGGTTTTAACAGTAGCAATTTGGTAGTCCTATAGAAAGTAGTGATAGCTTCAAAAAAACCTAGTAGGTTTAACACTACATATTGCAGGACTACCAGTTTTTTATATTATAATATTCATTATATCACACAATAACTTATCCTTAATTTAATGGCAACTAAGTATATCTTTGGTTTATAAATGATTGATGTTTTTCCCTTCGTTCAACATATCCAACGCTTTCTTAAATATATTCCATAATGTGGAATTATTCCACCACATGGACAGTTTTTCCATGCTGTGGAAAATACTTACCTTAAAATTAAGTTAAGAATCTATATTAATCCCAATAAGTTCATAGTTAAACTTGTAGTTGGCATGTATTATGTGTAAAATTAAGTTTTAACTAGAAACCTTGTGCCAATTGGTAAGGAAATTTTGTGACTCAGGATTTAAAGAATTAACAGGATAAACCTCAATAATCTTATGAAGTTATTCTGAAAATTCTTGAATCCTGAAAATCCTGATTCTGACAAAAAATATCCTGTATAAAGATAAATTAGCATAAGAAATATTAATGGAGACAAAAAATGAAACAATTATTACCCATATTATTAATTCTAATAACTCCAACATTACAAGCCGCAGCCACATTTAGTAGTGAAAAAGTTGTTACTACCTCTGCTACTGGGACTCAGTCTGTATATGCGATAGATGTGGATGGGGACAGCGATATTGATATTCTTTCTGCTTCTTATGAAGACGATAAAATAGCTTGGTATGAAAATGATGGTAGCCAGAATTTTACCACTCGTGTGGTTACTACTGCTGCTGATAGTGCTAGGTCTGTATATGCGATAGATGTGGATGGAGATAGTGATATTGATATTCTTTCCGCTTCTAGGGAAGACGATAAAATAGCTTGGTATGAAAATGATGGCAGCCAAAATTTTACCGCTCATGATGTTAGTCTTGCTGCTGATGGTACTTTGTCTGTATATGCGATAGATGTGGATGGCGATACTGATATTGATATCCTTTCGGCTTCTGTTTATGACAATAAAATAGCTTGGTATGAAAATGATGGTAGTCAGAATTTTACCACTCATGTAATTACTACTGCTGCTGATAGTGCTATATCTGTGTATGCGATAGATGTGGATGGAGATAATGATATTGATATTCTTTCCGCTTCCAGTGGTGACGATAAAATAGCTTGGTATGAAAATGATGGCAGCCAGAATTTTACCACTCATGATGTTAGTCTTGCTGCTGATGGTGCTAGGTCTGTCTATGCGATAGATGTGGATGGAGATAATGATATTGATATTCTTTCCGCTTCCAGTGGTGACGATAAAATAGCTTGGTATGAAAATGATGGCAGCCAGAATTTTACCACTCATGATGTTAGTCTTGCTGCTGATGGTGCTAGGTCTGTCTATGCGATAGATATGGATGGAGATAGTGATATTGATATTCTTTCCGCTTCCAGTGGTGACGATAAAATAGCTTGGTATGAAAATGATGGCAGCCAAAATTTTACCACTCATGATGTTAATCTTGCTGCTGAAAGTGCTAGGTCTGTATATGCAATAGATATGGATGGAGATAGTGATATTGATATTCTTTCCGCTTCCAGTAGTGACGATAAAATAGCTTGGTATGAAAATGATGGCAGCCAGAATTTTACCACTCATGTACTAACAACTGCTGCTGATGGTGCTTGGTCTGTATATGCGATAGATGTGGGTGGAGATAGTGATATTGATATTCTTTCCGCTTCTGTTTATGACAATAAAATAGCTTGGTATGAAAATATTATTGAAGTTAGTAGTATTTCTGCCACTGATGGTACTTATAATATTGCTGCTTCTGTTGATATAACTGTTCAATTAACCAGTACTGTTAATGTAACTGGTACTCCACAATTAACCTTAGAAACCGGAACAACTGATGCAGTGGTGGATTATAGCAGTGGTTCTGGCACCGACACCCTAACTTTTACCTATACCGTTGCCAGTGGAGAGGTAAGTGCAGATTTAGACTATGTAAGCACCACATCCTTATCTTTAAATGGTGGAACTATCCAAGATTCTAACACTAATGATGCTGATTTAACTTTACCAACCCCAGGAGCTACTGGTTCTTTAGGCGATAATAATGCCATAATAATAGATGGTATTATGCCAACCATAAGCAATACAACTGCAACCACAGCAGACGGAACTTATATAATTGGTGATACCATTGATATAACTATACAATTCAGTGAAATTGTTAATGTAACTGGCACACCCCAATTAACCTTAGAAACCGGAACAACTGATACAGTGGTTGATTATAGCAGTGGTTCTGGTACTGACACTTTAACTTTTACTTATACCGTTGCTAGTGGAGAAAACAACTCTGATTTAGACTACGCAAGCACCACAGCTTTATCCGGCGGAACTATCAAAAATGCTGCTACCAATGATGCTGATTTAACCTTACCAAGCCCCGGAACAACTAACTCTTTAGGAGACAACAAGGCTTTAGTTGTAGATAGCATTGCTGCAACTATAACCAATATAACTACCACTTCAATAGACGGAACTTATATAATTGGTGATACCATTGATATAACTATACAATTCAGTGAAATTGTTAATGTAACTGGCACACCCCAATTAACCTTAGAAACCGGAACAACTGATGCAGTGGTGGATTATAGCAGTGGTTCTGGCACCGACACCCTAACTTTTACCTATACCGTTGCCAGTGGAGAAAACAACTCTGATTTAGACTACGCAAGCACCACAGCTTTATCTGGCGGAACTATCCAAGATGCTGCCACTAACAATGCTGATTTAACCTTACCAAGCCCCGGAACAACTAACTCTTTAGGAGACAACAAGGCTCTTATAATAGTTACAACCGTACCAAATGACCCAACTAGTTTAAGTACCAGTGCTTCTGAAACTCAAATAAATCTTTCTTGGACAGACAACAGCAGCAATGAAACTGGTTTTAAAATAGAACGAAATGGCAGTTTAGTCACAACCACTGCTGCCGATGCTACCACTAACAGTAATAGCGGTCTATCCTGTGGTACAACTTATAGTTATTCCGTTAAAGCCACAAATACAATTGGTGATTCCAATCCAATTTCAAAAAGTGCAACCACCTCAGCTTGCCCAATAACCGTATATCATAACTTAACTGTAGAAAAAACAGGCAATGGAACCATAACCACTTCCTACGGCATAGACTGCGGAACTGATTGCGAATATGACTATGCCGACCAAACAGAACTTAGTTTAATTGCAACTCCAGATACCGGCTGGATATTCACTGGTTGGAGTGGAGACTGTGATGATGATGGTGCAGTACGAATCAACGGAGATAAAAGCTGTACTGTAACTTTCATTACACCCAACGTTGAAATTTCAACTAATACGATGAGTTTAACTGAAGGTATTTCCAAAAATGGCTATAGCTTATCATTAAATTTAGCTCCAACCGAACCAGTTACGATAACCTTTGAAAATACAGAAGAACTTATTTTAGAGCCAACCTCATTGACCTTTGATGACAGCAATTGGGATATTCCGCAAACAGTACAAATAACTGATATAAATGATGATTTGGCTGAAGGATTACATGAACATATTATCTCTCATACCGTTGCAAGTAACGATAATAATTTCAATAACCTCCAAATAGAAAACGTTACAATCCAAGTAACCGATGACGACAGTCCGGCTGTCCATCTATCAACTAATAATGTCATTATTAATGAAGGTGATATTAATAGCTACAATATCGTATTGACCAGTCAACCACTTAATGATGTCACCATTGCATTAAACACCAATGAAAACACTATTCTTAACCCAACCACGCTATTTTTTACCGCTGAAAATTGGAATGTACCACAAGATATAACCATCTCCGTAGAAGATGATAGTTTAGACGAAGGTGAACATCAACACGACCCTATCCAACATCAAGTTAGTAGTGCTGATTTAAATTATGATGGTTTAGCAGTTAACGATGTCACGGTTAATATCATAGATAACGATATAAGCAGTATTTTATTATCTACCTACACTCTCAATATTAATGAGGGAGAAAACGATAACATAACCATAGCTTTAAGTATAATTCCAACTCAACCAGTAACGGTTAATCTTATTCCAGAAGCTGGTATCACTTTATCTCCAGAATCTATTACCTTTGATAGTAATAATTGGAATGCGTCTCAAACTATATCTGTCACCTCAATAGAAGATGAAATAATAACCAATGAAATCCATACAGTACATATAAATACAACTAGTAATGACCTTAATTACAACAATTTGGCTGTAGAAAATTTAATCGTTAATGTTGCCGACAATGAAAAACCTAATGTGCTGCTTTCCAGTGACCAAATAACCGTATTTGAAGAAGGTACTGGCGGCAATTATACTTTAGTTTTAACTGTTGAACCGGCCAATCCAGTTACCATCAACTTAACTGTTAGTGAACATACGCAAGTCTCTCCACAAACTATCGTATTCACCCCAACTAATTGGAATATTGAGCAAACTGTCACCGTCACCGCAGTTGATGACGAACTGGTTGAGGAAGATACTCACATCAATACCATAACTCATAAAGTAAGTAGTGATGATGTTGGTTATAATAACCTGTTAGTACCTGATGTTACAGTTAATATTGTTGATGAATTAGCTCAAGTAGACTTAGGAAATATTATATTAGAATGCCAAGATTGTACTATAAAAAATGCTGCTTTGGTAGATATAGCTTCTTTGCCTAAATCAACTGAAAGCTATTCCTTCCCAACCGATTTGATAAGATTTGAATTAGAAGCAACTGAAACTGCTCATGTAGATATATATTACAAAAATATTAACAGTTTAGATAACTTTGTCTATCGTAAATATGGCCCAACAACTCCGGGGAATAGCAGTACCATAGGATGGTATAACTTTTCCAATGCAACTTTTACACTAGTTGATAACATGGTTAAGGTAAGTTTAACTCTGACTGATGGCCAACTTGGAGATGATACCGGAGTTGATGGAATCATTATTGATGATGGTGGAATTGCTATCCAAGAATCAGCTTTAGAAGAAAATCTACCCGAAGGAATGAATCCAGATGAAATAACTCTTGAAGAACCAGAAATAGCACAAGAGAGTAGTTTAGCAAGTGCCTGTGGTACAAGTCAGATTTGTAACGCAGGTGAACAAACTATCACTGAAGAAATAACTTTAGGTAATAACGCTAGTATTTCTAACGCTACATTTGAAGCCGATGTTGAAAATCAAGGTTTAATCGGTAATTCAACTATAGGAGAAGGAGTTACTTTAACTGGTGGTTCTTTGACTGGAACAATCATTAATAAAGGCACTATAGAAAACATCACATTTATTGGAAGTGGAATAAGTGGCGGAATTTTATCTGGCAATATAACCAATGAAAGTCAAGTTGGTGGTGTTATTAAAGATGTTGAACTGACTCCCGGTACAGTTATTAAAGGTGGCAAAATTGGTGGAATTATAACTGGTAGCCCAATTGATCCTCCAGTAATAACCGATGTTGAAGTTCTGCCAGGTACAGTTTTAACCAACATTATTTTGAGTCCAACAGTTAAATTGTCAGATGATGTTATATTAGGTGAAGGGGTAAGTATAGCAACCGAACCATATACCTCAGAAGATTTTGGTATAGATGCTGAGGATATAGCTAATTTAGATGCTGAACAATTCTCCAAATTAGAATTAGAAGCTTTGGCAACTTTTGCCCCTGAAGATATCGCAAGTATCCCACCAGAAGCTTTAACTGAAATGGAACCAGAACAAATGGCTGTTATAGAGGGTCTTGAAGGTTTAACTGAGGAACAGTTTGCGGAAATTCCAATGGAAGCTTTGGAAGGCTTAACTGAAAAAAATATGGGAGATTTTTCGATTGAAGTAATAGACAAATTTGCTCCAGAACATGTAGAGGCTCTCAGTCCTAAAGTTTTCAAAAAATTATCTAGCAAACAAGCTTCTAAATTACTGATTCATTTTAATTCTAACCAAATTAGTCCTCAAAATATATATAAATTATTACCTGATGGTTGGCAAATCAATGGAACAGCTTTAATCCTGCCAATCGGAACCGAATTCACTCCACCATTATTGGTTGGTAAATCATCAAATCGCATATTATTACCAGAAATAGCCGATATTAAATCTGGGATTGGCATTGGAGGAACTGGAACTAATATTAAAATTGGGATGGAAAATGCCCTTGAACATCAAGATTTAACTGATTTTATATTGTCTCAAGATGATAATGGAATTTTAAAAGTGGAAGGTATAGGGGATTCAGAAGGAAAGCAATATGCGTTTATCCCGGATGCTGATGATGCTATTCAAGTGGATACTGATGAGATTCCTATTGGTTTATCAGTTGGTCCAGGAGGTTTTTACACTATAACTACTCCAGAAGGACAGCAATATAAAGTTGTGCCAGCTCCCAAAGACCCAGCAATATTATCAGAAGTAACTGGCAATGAAGTAACAGTTGGGAAACGTGGCGATGTTATGATAAAATCTTCTAACCGAACTCGCAGCACTGAAGTTTATGAAATAGTTATGTTTGACCCATTTGTTGAGGACTTTGCTCCAGATAATTTATGTATAGAAATCTTTCCCGGCGAATTAGAATGTGATGGCAATTTGCGTAGACGTTCTTCTCGTGCTAAAACCAGAAAAATTGAATATTCAGATGGTACTGCTCAAACAATTCGGCCAACAGTTTTATCTCCAGATGTGTTTATTGAAGAAGCCCTTAAATTTGAAGGAGTTGAGCAGGTTGTTTATAAAGCTGATGGAACCTTTGCAATTTTATATCAAGGCAACCCATATTTTGTTGTTCCTAATTTTACCGTGCAAAATGAACGGATTTCTGAAGCAGTTGAACCAAGTATTGTGCCTAATGGTGACGGTAGTATCAAATATAGTATTGCCATTGAATCCGAAACTAACACTCGCAGTACTGAAGTCTATGAAATGTTGTCTTTTGACCCATTTTTAGAAGCCGCTCCTGATGATTTGTGTATTGAAATAATGCCAGGTGAGTTGGAGTGTGATTTTTAAAATAGCAAGGAGACCTTGCGACTCCGGATATGCTATTTTCTGGAGTCAGATAGGGTGGGTAACTTATTTTATTGTTGCCCACCATCTAACAAAATATAACAAATATCCTTAAATATTTCATAATTTTGGTGGACAACAAAAATATATAGCATTTCCGATTAAATAGATTACAGTAATACAAAATAAATAATTGCTATATTATGAGCAACTTTAGGAATTTCAATCTGTTCAATCAAGTTTACCTTGAACGAGAATCTTGCTTGCTAAGGAGAGAAGTCATCCAACCTACTACCAGAGCAGTATGTTTCTTCTGATCAATATGAATCTCTTCAACAGTCTTTTGAGTTTTTTTCTGTCTGGTTTTAATCTTCTCAATTTCTTTTTGAGTATTTTTGACAACCTTGCTAGTTTTTTGAGTTTCCTCGTTGATATTTTTCAATACCTTCATTAGATTGACTTTCTTGAACTGGCTCTTCTTAGGGACATATTGCTTAGTAGGCTGCTTGGTAAATTCATCCTTCACCACTTCAGCAATTCCAAAAAGCTCTGAAGGTCGTCTTAACACAAATAATGCTAATGCTTCAATAAGCCTTGCATTAACCAAAATTGGAGCTATTTCTAATTTGATAAAACCAAATTCACCATTTTTCCCCATACCTCCAAAATTCTGAATTTCCAAATCAATTAAACCAGTTTTTTCATTACCATTGAATTGAAATTTAATGTCAACTTTGTTTTCAACTTGCAATTCAGCCTTTACATCTTGACCATTTTCACATTTAACTTCAGATGCAGTGAAATCTAAATTGTGGTTACGTAAAAACTTTTCTTTATCAGTCAGTTTTTGGTCAATACTACGAAAATCAAAAAAAGTTAATTTAACATCAGAACGTTTTTCTGGAACACATTCTAAAGTTAAGGAAAAATCATGCCTTTTATCAAAATCCACTGATTTTTCAATTTTGTTATTGGTGAGATTACCGACAATTTTTTCATGAAAAAGTTGATATTTAATCGGTAGTTGAATACCTTTTTTTAACCAATTGAGCAATTCAATTGGGCTTATCCCATCATCCAGTTTTGCAATATCAGGTAATTCATCAGTTAAACATTTAAGCAAATTGTTTGGATTTTTCAGACATGCTTCTGGTATCTCAATTTCCTCTCCTAAAGAATTAAGTAGGTTAGCCAATTCTGTCATATATTTATTAAGATAAACCAATGGATAAGCTAAACTTTTATACCTTTTTTCCTCATCTTTTAGCTGTTTTTCCTGCATATTCTGCATCGCTTTCTTAACAGCTTCTCTTTGTTTATTTTTACCAACTAACTCATTAAAGGTCGTTTTATCAGTCATTATAATGTCCTACCATTAAAATTGAAGTTTCAAAACTTTGATTAAGAATCATAGGTGTTCAGGATAAATTTAACTATTTGATTTAACATATATTAATGTAGGGTGTATAAGTGATAACGTCATACACCAACATTATGAAGGTGGATGACGCTCTTATCCACCCTACATTCGCCACATTTTAATTTGCATATAACCAAGAATGACGTGGAAATTGGAAAAATCCCGAACACATATGTATTAAGGATACCATGATTTTAATTGACAAATCAATATTTTTTCTATTTTATATTTGTTAAGTCTTTGAGACCTATAGACATTCATTAAGATACATTTGTGTGAAACCTGCGAGGTTTTGGAAACCTCGTAGGTTTTAAGTGAAATTATTTATCTGAAGTATAGCAGTTTTTTTTTGGAATAGTTTATTCACAATGATTGTCTAACCCAAAAAAGTCACCAACTCCATCCAACATTTCTTTATAAATAACATCTTTTTCTGAAGGAGTTGAATTTAATTGAGATTGAGTTTTCATTTTACGTCTAGTTAATACTTTACTTATCAATTGAGCTACTTCTGGTTGCTTATCAATTAATGGAACAAAATCATCTTTTATTATTTCCAATAATATCGTATCAGTCATAGTAAGAATAGTTGCGGCTCTTTTCTGGCCAGTAAATAAAGCCATCTCTCCAAAAAAGTTACCAGCTCCTAAACGAGCAACATCAATAGTTTTTTTATCTTCTAATTCCACCTGTACCACAACAACTCCTTCCACAATAACAAACAGCGAATCACCATCAGCCCCTTGTTTAACCACAGTTTCCCCTTCTACAAAGCGGTGTCTTCGCATCCGGTCACTAAGATAAGTCTTAATCTCTTCTGAAAATGGTAAAAATATATCTATTTCATGCAATAATGCCATTGGTTTGCTTGCTTCATCCAATCGCCTTGATTTAATTCCCTGAAAAGTTTGTACCTCTTGACGAACCACCGGTGGTACAATTCCAGCACGATTTAAATGAATCCAAACTCGCTTAAATACAGCTTCATTGCAAGCCATTTTTTTACCATAATCATTAACATAGAACAATATAGTATATTCAGCAGCCCAATCAATGAATTTTTTAAATCGACAAGCCGGATGAGGGTCTTTTAATACATCATCAGTTGATAAAGTTGCATCTAATAAAATCTTCTCAACTCGTTCTGGCGGATGTGCATAGTCGATCCGAATATTAACCGATGATTGGCAAAGTTCTTCTGTATAATTATAATTATGAATGACAGCTTCTGAAGCAACACTGTTAGGAACGCTTAACACATAACCTTCATTGGTCAGTAATCTGGTAGTTCGCCAAGTTATATCAACAACTTTACCTTCATGAAATACCTTGCCTAACTGAATTTTTATACCATCATTGACACGAAATGGCCGTTCAACATTGATAACGATTCCAGAAAAAATATTGGAAATGTTAATCTGAATTGCCAAGCCAATTATCATCGCAATCACTCCAGATGTTGCCAATAAACTAGTAAGTGCTTGATCATAAACAAAGGCAACAATTCCAAAAAATGCCAATAAATAAACTATGAAAGCAATAAAAATTCTTACTACAGTTGGAACTGGTTGATCGGTACGTCCTTCTAAGGGCCCCCAGATAAAATGTTTAATAATTAAATTGACCAAAAAAGCTGGTGTTAGCCACCATAATACGTCAAATATCAAAATGATATAACGTAAATGACCATTAGCACCAAATGCCAATAATTCTAAAAATATTATTTCTCCGACTAATAATAATGTTAGTATACATGCAACCTCTAAAAGCCATATATATTTGAAAAAACTAAAAAATTTCTTTTCGGCTTGCATTAACATAAATAAAATAATAAAGCTGATCATAGCTAATTCGAGAGAAGTATAAAAAGGTAAACGGCCTCGTAAAGTAAATTGGCTGTTTTTTATAGTCAAAGAAATATTAAATTGAGAAAATTCAATCTGTTGGTCTGGAATATTTAAATATTTTAAACTACCTAAAGAACTTTTATAAATATTATCTTGAAAAAAACGAATATTTTTAATTTTCCATTCAGAAGCCATTTCCAAAATTTGAGCCTGTTGAATTTTATCCAGCAAAGATTGAGTAGTGATTCCCATTCCTAAAATATCGGTAACATAAACTAAATTATTATTAGTCAAATCATTATGATGAAAAGCCATGCCTAATTCATATTGTTGATAGGCATAGTAATCGGTAAAAAATTGACTTTTAAATTTACCTTTAACATGATATAAATGACTTGTTTGATCGCCAAGTTTTTCAACAATTGGTTCTTCTAACTGAATTGGATCAACTGCGTTTAAGAATTCAATATTTTTAGTGTTTAAGTCACCTTGAAACCGAAACCACAAGTAAAAATCCATCATATAAGTTAAATGATTGGTATCAAGTTCACTGATTTTATTTAGCTCAATTCCGACATAGACAACGTTGGTTTTATACATGTATTTATCGCCAATCAAAGCTATTCGTTCTTCCTCAATTTCAGTTTTTAAATCAGGTAGTTGATTAACATAAGGGACATCTTGTAATTGAGTTGAGGCAGAAATAATGCTACCGTTTCTAAATACTCCAATCGAAACTGGCTTCATTGCATCGCCATTTTGATCAAAATAGTTAAAACCAGTGAGTCCTCTAATTGATTTATTAATATTATTCATACTAGCCAAATAGTTACGAATTTTTTTCCTATCTTCAGTTATATTTTGTCCAGTTATATTAGTTTTTTCAATCGCTTGTAATAGAGTTAAAACTGAATCAGTGGCGTAGGCTCCCGCCCAATCAGGTTCTTCTTGATAAGTTGCTTGATAACTTTCTCGAAACTGTTGAGCTTTTTTATTAGCAGTATCAAAAATTAATGGAGTTGCAACATAAATATTGTTAGTATAATAACCGGGGCTAGTTTTTTCTATTGGAAACTGATCAAAACCATGAATAAAAGTTTTTTCAGAAAAGCTGGTTTCACTGATAATTCTATTGGTTATGCCGGCTTCTTTCATCAATTTAACTAGTTTAATTCCTTCAAGAGCTTGTACGGCAAGAAAGACAACTCCAGCATCTGGTTTGGTTTTTAAATGATTAACAATTTTAGCTAAGGTATTGTCTAGATAAGAATCAGAACTGTCAAATGCCCATCTATATTTAACTTTGCTTCCCATTTTAATTGAAGTTTCTGCAAATATATCAGCTAGATATGAACCATAAGCTGCTTGTTCTTGAATTATAGTTACAGCATCCTGTTTAAAAACCTTTTTAACATAATTAGCGAGAAATTGACCAGATGATTTAGCATTAAATATGGTCCTGAAATACCAATCATTGTTGAGAGTGACATTGACGTTAGTTGAACCGGGACTTATGGCGGGAATTTTATATTGTTGGTAAATTTCTCCTCCACTTATGGAAGCGGAGCTATACCAATGACCAATAACAGCAACTGCTTGGTTTTGTTCAACAATAGCTAATGCTTGCTGTCTAGCTTGAGTTTTATCATTTTTATCATCAAAAATATCTAGCAAAATTTGTTGGTTATTGATACCTCCTTTAGCATTAACTTTATCTAGTCGAAGTTGGATTGCTTGGGTCATTAATTTACCAGCCGCAGCTCCATTGCCAGACATTGGGCCAATAAATGCGATGTGAATAGGTTCTTGTTTTGAATAAAAATTTAATGCAACAAAGCCTAATACAATTATAACGGTTACCAAGATGGTAATAAAATATTTCATTGTTGCTTACTTGTAATTGTTCATTTTATTAAATAAATTAAACAGTTACGCTTATCTTAAAAAAGCAAATGGTCAGTATGAAGTTAATTATATTTTAAGGAACGTGCATTTTCCTTAAGTGTATCACAGCATCATTATAAATCTGGTCCAATTGTGATATGTAATCGAATTGGAGTACTATCTTCGCTTAATGCAGCAGCAACATCGAGCCTAATTAATCCAACTGGTGATTGCCAGCGAACTCCGACTCCTGCTCCATTTTTTAAAGTATCAGAAGTGTCATTAAAAGCATTACCAACATCAAAGAAAACTGCTAAACTCCAGTCTTTTAAAATCTTATGTTCATATTCAGCACTACCAACTAATAAATTTTTACCACCAACTATTTGGCCTTCTTGGTTTTTAGGGCCTAAAGCTTGATAGTCATAACCACGTACACTGCGATCTCCACCAGCAAAAAATCTTATCGAAGGTGGCAATTCACGAAAATCCCCATCTAAAAAAGATACAAAACTATTACCCATTTCACCACGTAAAATTATTCGGCTGTTTTTAAACAGTTTATGGATAAATTTACCATCTAAACGAGTTTGTAAAACTGAGGTGTTAGAACCAAAACCATCCATAGCTCCTCGCACATTTAATCCAATTCTATAACCTTTTAAAGTGTAAATTCGGTTATCAGCTTTAATATATGTCCAATTTATGTTTGGCATCAATAATTTAGCATGACCAGTATCACTACCAATTGCAAATCTTTCATCACGATATTCTAAGCCGATAACCTCGCTTATTTTAGTTCCAAATATACTACGAGAATGATGTTTACTTATACCTAATAACAAAACTTCACTTTCACTTATATCTGTAGTTTCATCACGATAACCAGCAGTTATATCTAAAAAACTATCTAATTTATTCAGAGGGATAGTGTAACGATTAGTTATACTTTGCCGTATCTCAGACAGTTCAAGTTTGGATGAAAAACGATGTCCATAACGATTAAGATAACGTCGCTCCCAACCTAGGCTACCTCTTACACCAGTATCAGTACCGTAACCAATTCCAGCCGTGTATTTATTAGGTTTAAGCGGAGTCAATACAACATTAACTGGTAATTGTAGCTCTTCATTTGCCGCAGTACGATCCAAATTAACATTAGCTGTGGCAAAGTAATCACTACCCATCAAATTATTTTTAAGAGCTATTGCTTTACTACCAACATAAAAGTCATCAGTTTTAAAGGTCAAAAATCGTTGTAAAAACTTCTCATCAAACAGTTTTTGTTCAAATGTCACCTCTCCGAATTTATACCGTTGTTTGGTATCGACATCCAATTGTACTTTAGCCGTATAAGTATCTTCATCGACATAAATCTTATGTTTGGTTATACTGGCATCAAAATAACCTCTTTCCTCGGTAAAACTATGTAATAATTGTTTAGCTTTATTATAATTAGGATGATTCAGGGTATCACCAACTTTGATTGGAAAGTTAGCTAATAGTTTTGGTATCACTTTATCTTTATTTCCATCGCCATTAAAATTAATATCAACTGTTTGAATTTTTAAAGGTTCACCTAATTCAATTACATATTTTGCTTGCCACAGAGTATGATCCGTTTGTTTAGATTCTGTTAAGTCAGTTGTAATTATTTTAGCTTGATAATAACCAAATGGTTGTAAAGCTTGTTTTATTTCCTTAGTTGCTTGCTTGTGTAACCGCTTAACTCGCCGAGCGGATAGACGTGGATGTTCCTTCTGCTCTTCAATACTTAAATATGCTTTCACGTTTTGTAATATTTCACCTTCCACACCTTCAATTGTTATTTCTATTTTATCAGCAGCATAGGAGATTCCAGTGATAGTTAATAATAGTAAAATATATATAGTTTTCATTATTTAGGATTTTTATAATTGGAAGAGAATTTTGTGGAATCAAAAATTGATGTTTATAACGGACGATGATAAATTTGGTATTCTTAACACAAGTAGTAATTGTTCTAAAAAATTTATGATATTGTAGGGCCGGCGTAAATGTAGAGACTGATTTAATAGAGTCAATTAACGCAAATGGTCGGTTACGCTATGCATCGCCGACCCTACCAATTTAATTGTGAGTAAGTGAATTAAAAATGATTTTGACTTTCATTAATAATTAACAATTAATCATTCATAATTAAAATAATCCAGAATGTCTATGGTCACAAAGTAATTAGAGTAATAGTAACCATCATGCCAAATATAAGTGGCCAGAAAATTATTTTTGGAATTAAATTATCTTTATATGGAATAATTCCCCACCTAGATGACCATCCTAATGAGAACATAAAGGTATTGAGTGCAACTAACAGTATCATTAAGTACATAAGAAAATAGGAATATTCCATAAAAACTACACCCACTGATGAAAATTCTGAGCGTAACTGAATATGGGACAACATAACTACAAAGAATAGTGAAGAACAAGAACCAATGGTACCAGAAGTACTAAAACCGAATTTACCAGTTTTCTTTTCATCACCTGTCACCATCATAACTAATGCAAATAACAACATAGCCACCACAAATAATGGTACGAAGTTAATTATAAAAGCATTTTGAAATTTACGCTGTAATACAATATTGTAGGTTAGGTTAACAAATTTACGCTCTTGTTCTGGATAGGCTCCAACTCCAAAAGTAGTATCATAAGTAGCTATACGATAATCAAAAAAAGTCTCTTGTCGTGTCCAAGTACCTAACACAATACCCTCATCAATACCAAAAGTATCTTCTAAACCAGTGGATTTATAAGAGTCAAAATCAGGTACTAAAATAACATTACGATTAAAAGTGTTTGACCATAATTGAACCCAGATAATTTTGTGATCAAAAGGATAATTAACGTACTTAAAAGATTGTCGTAGTACCACATCAAAACTCCAACCAATAACCTCTTCATTACCCAACTTCTTTCTATAAGATTCTGTTATTGAAGATGATACGGCATCAGCAAAAACAATTCCACGTTCTTCTGAAGAAATAGAGTCGTGTTTTTCCGGGGAATACCTCTGCCAAGCTATACCTGTCAGTCTAACATCATTGGCAGTTTTAAATTCAGCAGATTTAACATAAATACCTGTAGGTACACGAATTGTGGGTTCTCCTAACCAATCATTAATTGGCTCCCAGTTTTCACTTAGATATTTCTGTGTTTCACTACGATCCACTAGTTCTGTGGGTTGAAAACGATATTGACTTTTCTGGAACCATAAAAATATTAATGTTAAAATCAAAATGATAGTGGTTAATATCGAAAAAGTCCACCATGTTTTTTTACTCATTTATTAAACATTCCTCTTTAAGTTAAAAGTTATTGAAAAATTGAAGCATGTTTTAAAATAATATATAGTTTTTAAGAATTAAGGAGTACAAAATTCTCTTGTTTCAACTTAGCTACCTTAACAACTTCAAAAAGTTTGACCAAGTTTATTTCATACACGTTTCTTAAATAATCAAAAATAAGATTACTGTGTAACTTAAAAAAATATATTAATTATGTATTAATACCTTCGCTAATATCAAAATCAGTTATTTCAGGAAATTCGCTTCGTTCCATTCCCTAAATAACCATCAAATTGGCGAAAGTATTAATATATTCAACATGTTAAATATATTGTATACATTTAAAACATTAAGATATAATATCATTATGTTATGAATAATTTCAAATAATATTTTAATTAACTTTATATGCAAAAATTAGGCAGTGGGCTTGAACTGTGAGTCCCAAGATAAAAGGCCGGAGATTCCCAAAGGAATTTGGCTAAATTTTTATGCAAAACGTTGTGTTAAAATATCTTCCAGACCCAATGCTCCTGCGATAATG
>JAUCGL010000270.1 GCA_030378105.1 Candidatus Halobeggiatoa sp. HSG11
CATTATAACTGTGAAAATATTAAATTTACCATCTTTTAACTGAAAAATTTTACATGACTATCAGATTAATAGGTAAATTTTGTTTACTAGTTATATTGCTATTCTCCAATTCTATTTACTCAGAAGTGATCCTTGATGGTAGTTTAGGTCCTAATATTCATTTACAAGGTCCACAATTTAATATTGATGCTAGTTTAGGACAGCTACATGGTAGCAATCTTTTTCATAGTTTTCAACAATTTAATATAAATGATGGTGAAATTGCAACATTTTCTGGACCAGATACTGTTAATAATATTATAGGTCGTATAACTGGCGGAACCAGTTTTATTAATGGTACATTAAATTCTACCATTCCACAGGCCAATTTATATCTACTTAATTCCAAAGGTTTTTTACTGGGTGAAAATGCTAAACTTGATTTACAAGGTTCTTTTTATCTAACTACTGCTAATAAACTTTATTTAAGCGATAATGAAGTATTTACAGCCCAATTAGGACAAACAAATATATTAACCAGTAGTCCGCCATCAGCTTTCGGATTTTTAGATAGTGGAACAATTACAATTCAAAAAAGTGGGTTAGTGGTTAATAAGGATAAAACATTGTCAATTTCTGCTAATGAAATAAATCTTGATGGCGGACGACTGCGAGCAACTTCTGGACATATCAATTTAGCTGCTATCACTAACGATAACTTAAAAATTCCCCCCAAAACTTTTAATATTCATTCAACTAAAGGCAAAATTACTTTAAAAAATAATGCCACAGTTGATGTTGGTAAACAAGGGACTGGTGATATTTATATTAATGGCGGACAGTTATTTATATCTGAAAGTACAATTGTTACTAATACTGAAGCTGGAACTAACAGTGGAATAATTAATATTAACGTCAATTCTTTATTGTTAGATGAAGAGGCTAATATAGAAAGTCGGGCTTTTAATATTGACCAAAAAGGAAATAATATTGTTCTCAATGTAGCTGAAACAACGACTTTAATGCAAGCAAGCAAAATAAGAACTAGTTCACTTAGCAGAAAAGCTCAAGCTGGCAACTCTGGAAATATTATTCTCAACACTAAATTATTAAATTTATATGACAATAGTTTAATAAGTACTACAACTTATGGGCCTGGTCTTGGTGGAAATATTAATATAACTGCTATTGAAGATATTAATATAAATAATGCTGTTATTCAAGCTAGTTCTAAACCAAGTAAATCAGATAGTAATGCTGGCAATGCTGGTCAAATTGTTATTAAATCCAGAAATTTGAACATGTTTAATTCTGGTAAAATAGACAGTAACACTTTTGGCAAAGGTCAAGGTGGTAATGTTATTCTTAATATTTCTTATATGTTAAATATCAATGATGCGTTGATTTCTGCCGACAGTTTGGAAGCTTCTGGTAATGCTGGGGATATTCGATTAAAAACTGCTATTTTGGAAATGAATAATGGTACCATTTCTACTGCCACTGATAGGGCTAGAGGGGGCAATATTACAATAAATGCTCAAACTTTATTAAATTTAAAAAATAGTAAGCTAACTGCTAAAGTTAATGGTGGATTTGGTAATGGTGGGAACATAGCGATAGCTAATCCACGTTTTTTTCATATGCAAAACAGTTATATAAAAGCTGATGCAAGTGGTGGCAATGGTGGAATGATATTTATTGTGACTGGTACTCCAAAAGATATTTATAATAGTGAAATAACAGCATCTTCTGAAACTGGTATTGATGGAGGAGTTGAAATTGATGGAATTTATAATGTAGAAGTCACTACTTTACCAATTGATTTTTTAGATGCCAGCACCTTAATAAAATACAATTGTGCAGCAAATTCAGACACTGAATATAGCAGTTTTTTTATTAAAGGACGTGGAGGATTGCCCAATGCTCCTGATGATTTGCAAGGTTATATTTCACCGTAGAAAAATTTGACATGAGACCTAAACGAAGTGATAAAGAAAAGATTTTTTTATGGATATTTTTTCCATCTGTCATTATTCTATATTTAGTTTACAAATTTCCCACTCTATTTGTTCCAGCTTCACAAATCAGTGAAATTTTTTACTTTTTTGGCAAAAGTCCATCATTTTGGTATGCTACCATTTATACTGCCATTGTCTGTTATTTCTCTTTAAAAATAATAGTTCTTGGTACAAATCCATATAGAACATCAGTTAAGAAACCAATTTCAACTTATCAGCGAGCCAAATTTAGCTCTATTTTTCTTAGCCAATTGATAGTATTTTATCTTATCCCATTCATCATCCCAGCTTTGCAAGAAGGTAGAGAATTTTTTAATGATCCATACTATGCTGTTAATAAAGATGCTTACGTCTATGTTTATAATGGATTTACTTCAATTGGTGGTCTGATTTACATTTTTTTTATCGTACCAATACTCGCATGGTTGGTTGGCAAAAGATATTGCTCGTGGTTTTGTGCTTGCGGCAATCTGTCTGAATCAGTAGGTGTAAGTAAATGGGGACAGCAATGGGTTAAAAATTATACCCCTCGTAGTAAAATAGCTTTGAAATTTGAGTGGTTACAGTTCGTCATATTAATTTTTGCTTTGCTATATGGTTTAGTATTATTTTTGGATGCGTGGCAAATATTTACTTCTACAACTTTAATTACTGCTATGTATAACTTTCAAGTTTTTGCTATTGATTTTATGTTCGGAGCAATAATTGGAATTGGAGCCTATCCATTACTTGGAACAAGAATTTGGTGTCGTTATGGTTGTCCTTTAGCCCAATTAATGAAGCTATTTGGTAAGTTTTCCCTTTCACAAGCAAAAATCAAAGCTAACTCAAAATGTCGTGGTATCGGTGAATGTTCAAGAGTCTGTCCAATGGGTATAGACGTTAAATCCTTCGCTTATTTTAATAAGAAACCAATTGAAGGAATTTACGGACTTAGCCAAACACCTTGTATAAGTTGTGGTAGTTGTATTTCAGCCTGCCCAACTCAAGCTCTTGAATTTAAAACTATATTTAGTAAAAAAGATATAGATATTCGTGATAATTTCAAATAAGAAATTACGATTTCCCCGGAAAGATTTTTCCAAATTTTCAATAGCAGTTATTTGAGCCGATTCTAGTGTTTTCATAAACATGTGGAGACGCAATGCTTGCATCTTCAATTTATTGCATCTCCAGCTTTGGACTCCAAATAATTCATCAATCAAGTAGCTCTATTAATCGGATTGTTGTTTCATCTTTATCTAATAAATGGGCAATTTTATTTTGTTCTATTGCTTGTTGTTGTTTTTGGGAAGCACCGATACGAGCTAGTTCTAACATTTTTTGGTCAGCATCGTGACAGCTTTTGCAAGAAATTCCCTTTTCTTTCAATGGAGCATGGATTTTAGCGGTTAATTGAATTTGTTCGGAATTGGGTAAATCCTTCCATTTACTTTTAATCTTTTGAAAGAATGAATGTTTTGGGAATAAAACTACTGGCATTCCTTGTGAAAAAGGGCTTAAATGGGCGGCTGGATGTGGTTGTAAATGTGTATTTTCTTCGTTTTCTATACTAGCATCGTTTTGTAGCCAACGGTAAGTTAATGAGACATTTTTGGGTAGAAAATGGCAAGTTTCGCAGGAAATAAAACGGCTATGGGCATTAAGAAAACTACGTACTGCTATATTTTTCCGATGGGCTAATGTATTATGGCATAGAGTACAAAACCGTTCAATTTTAACTGGTGGCTTATTAGGTTGATGAAAAGTAGGAAATTTAATAGGTTGAGTTGCTTTATGTTCTTGCAATTTTTTCTCAGTTTCTTTTAGCAATTTAGCATCAATAGTTGCTTGTTCCAAATGAGAAAAGTATAAGCTATCTGCGTTGGTTATATTTGTTAGGATGAGGAGTAGGATTATTATGTAAGTTTTCATTGTTAATAAGTTTGTTATCGTACTAGTTAGATAGTTATTTTCATCACGAGATGTTTTCGTGTTTCACACCATCGGGATTAACAAAAGGGTTAAATGTGAATAGCCACTGATGAAATTGGTGGAATATATTAAGTCTTACAATACTACATATTATCAACTTAATTGCTTAAAATGAAAGAAAAAAAATATTTTCTAGTCCTTAATTTAATGGCAGTGATGTGGCTTTTTCTTGTTCCCAATGTCCCATCTCATCGTTATACATAAGTATTTAAGTGCTTGAAATTAAAATATATTATATAGGGTAACTGCCATTAAGTTAAGGGAATTGGTTTGGGTAACCACAAGAAATAACCCTTACAAATCATCATTTAACGTAGGGGCAATCCTTTATGGTTGCCCTTAACGCAAATGGCAGTGTTATGTAGGGTGGATAAGCGAAGTGAAAACCCACCGAACCTTCAAAATGGTGGATTTCATTGTATTGCACTGAGCCTACATGGCTTTATCCATATGGTGTATGACACCATCGTTTATGCACCCTACCAAATTACAATTTAATAATCAGATATATACGGCTTACGAGTTGATATATCAAGTTAATACCATTTGATATGCACCGCTAGTGCGGTGTTATGGCGTTACCACATGGCATGTGGGAATGAGATAAATTTATGGTACAATGAAAACTAATATCTAGCAATCATTTCGGGAAATCCACTTTGTTCCATTCCCGAAACAACTGATTGAATAACAATAATTTAACAATCAATTATGCAAAATAGTAAATACACTGTCGGTGGTAATGTGCCGGCTGATAATGATATGTATGTGGAGCGGCAGGCTGACCGTGATTTTTATGCTGGTTTGATGAATGGTGAGTTTTGTTATGTGTTGAATGCGCGGCAGATGGGGAAGTCAAGTTTGCGGGTGCGGGTGGCACGGCGGTTGGAGGCTGAGGGGGTGGCTTGCGTTAATATTGATGTCACTGAGATAGGGAGTTCAAAGGATACGACTCTGGAGCAGTGGTATGCTGGGATTATTAATATTATTGCGAATGAGTTGGATTTGGTTGATTTTGATTTGAATGGTTGGTGGCAGGAGCATGGTTTGTTGTCGCCGGTGCAGCATTTGAGTGAGTTTTTTGGGTTGATTCTGGCGGAGCGGGCCGGGAATATCGTTATTTTTGTGGATGAGAGTGATGCGATTCGGGATTTTGGGCAGGATTTTTTTGCGTTGATTCGGGCTTGTTTTAATCGGCGGTCGGATGATGCTGTTTATGAGCGGTTGACTTTTGCTATTTTGGGGGTGGCTAGTCCGGGGGATTTAATAACTGATCGGAAGTTGACTCCGTTTAATATTGGGCGGGCGATTGAGTTGGCTGGATTTGAGTTGGATGAGGCGATGGTATTGGCGGATGGGTTGGGGAAGCCTGAGTCGGAGAGGTTGTTGCGGATTGTGTTGGAGTGGACGGGTGGGCAGCCGTTTTTGACGCAGAAGTTGTGTCGTTTGATAGCTGAGAGTGAGGCTTCGGGGGATGTGGAGGCTTGGGTTGGGGATTTGGTACAGAAAGAGATTGTTGTTCATTGGGAGAGTCAGGATGAGCCAATGCACTTGCGGAATATTTGTGGGCGGATTTTGCATGAGGGGGGGCAAGCAACTGGGCGGATGTTGGGGTTGTATCAACGGGTGTTGGATGGTGAGGTGGTGGCTGATGATTCGCGGGAGCAGTTGGATTTGCGGTTGTCTGGTTTGGTGGTTAGGCAGCAGGGGCGGTTGTCGGTTTATAACAAGGTTTATGCTTTGGTTTTTGATCAGGATTGGGTTGATAAAACTCTCGCTGAGTTACAACCTTTTGCTGAGTCTTTTAAGGCGTGGAAGAAGTCTAAATTTAGGGATAAGTCGCGGTTGTTGTTGGGTCAGGCGTTGTTGGATGCGCAGTTGTGGGCGAAGGATAAAAGTCTTAGTGATGATGAGCATAATTTTTTGGCGATAAGTAATGATAGGGCGTTGAAAGCTCAGAATCAGAGACGGATTTTTGTTGGGGCGTTGGTTACTTTGGGGTTTGTTTCGGTATTGGCTTTTTGGGGTTGGATGGAACGGAATCGGGCGATTGAATCGGAACAGGTTGCTGAACAGGCTAAACAGGAACGTACTGAAAGTTTGTTTAATTCTCAGCTAACTCATGCTTCGTTGTTGGCAAGGGGTGAGGATTATGCTGCTGCGAAAGAGGTGTTAAAAGAAAGCGGTTTGTTGGATTCTGAAATAGTTGCGGAGCGTCTTCATGCTCGGAATTTGTTGGCTGGATTTGGGGAGATAATGGGTGGAGCGGCGAATTTGGTTTATCAGGGGGCTGGGGCGGCATTACAAAGTGTTGCTGTTAGTCCAGATGGTAAATTATTAGCTGCTGCTGGGGAAAATGGGACGTTGGTATTGTTTGATGTTGAGAGTGGTGAGTTAGTGAAGCGGTTGGAAGGGCATGATAAGAGTGCTGGTCTATCTGGAATTGTTATGGCTGTTGTTTTTCATTTTCAAGGCAAGTGGCTGGCTAGTTCTGGAGAGGATAAACGCATTATTCTTTGGTCGTTGCCAGAAGGTGAAAAATTATTGGAATGGCAAGCACCAGATAAAGTTGCGGCATTGGCAATTAGTCCAGATAATACATTGTTAGCAAGTAGTGGTGATGATAACGATATTACTTTGTGGACGGTGGAAAATGGTGAAAAATTGCAAACCTTCACAGGACATAGTGGAATTATTTCTACTGGTGGACTTACCTTCAGTCCAAATGGTGAACAGTTAGCCAGTGCTTCCAATGATGATACAGCTCGTTTGTGGGATGTGAAGACAGGTGAAAGTTTGTTTGTTTTGAAAGGACATAGAAACAATGTTCAAAATGCTGTTTTTAGTCCAGACAATAAAATCATAGCAACTAGTAGTAGTGATAACACAATTATTTTATGGAAAGTAGATTCAGGGCAACCTTTACGTTTGTTACGAGGTCATCAAAATGCAGTATTTGGTTTAAACTTTATTACTGAAAAACATTTAGTATCAGCTAGTTTTGACCGAACTCTGCGTATTTGGGATACTGATAGTGGTGTGACAGTGCGAGTATTGCAAGGACATGAAGCAGGTGTTGGTGATATTGCTATTCACGAAGGACAAATTTTGATAGTCCCTACAGACCAATGCAGTTCTAATTAAATCAATATTTTACAGGTATAGGGACAGTCAACAAAAATCTCCAATTAAGTTGTTTATGAGTTAAACCCATTTTCATAGCAGGGGTATAAT
>JAUCGL010000212.1 GCA_030378105.1 Candidatus Halobeggiatoa sp. HSG11
GTGATAAGATGCTTCTAGTGCAAGTCTCTTATTTAATTATGTAAGCTTATTGTATTGAAAATATTAATTAAATATTAAATTAAATAGTGGTTCCACACCAAGTAGTGATGTATACTTAATAGAAAGTTAATTTTATTATTTGACTTAAATATTAAAACACTTAAAATAAAAGTATTCTAGTTAAGACGCTCTTGCATTTTTCATAAATCTTTCCCCATTTTTTCAGTAAGAAAAGATTCTATATGAAAGACAGTTATTTGCAACAAATTTAAACATTTATGACTATAAGTATATTGAAATTATAAAAAACTATGCCTAAAACACTTTACGACAAATTATGGGATGCACATGTGGTACGGACTGATGAAAATGGTTCTACATTAATTTATATTGATAGACATTTAATTCATGAAGTAACTTCACCACAAGCCTTTGAAGGATTGCGTTTAACTAAGCGTCAGCCTTGGCGAATTCCAACTAACATTGCAGTCCATGATCATAATGTTCCTACCACTGAGCGTAGCGGAGGAATAACAACAGTTACTGATAAAACTTCTCGTTTACAAATGGAGACCTTAAGTTTAAATTGTCAGGAATATAAAATTACTGAATTTGATATGAATCATCCATCTCAAGGTATAGTTCATGTAGTTGGGCCAGAACAAGGAATAACATTACCCGGCATGACTATAGTGTGTGGAGATTCGCATACTTCAACTCATGGAGCTTTGGGAGCTTTATCATTTGGCATTGGTACTTCTGAGGTAGAGCATGTATTGGCTACTCAATGTTTAGTTCAGAAAAAGCTTAAAAATATGCTTATCAATGTTAATGGTAAACTTGGAACCGGAGTTACTGCCAAAGATATTATTTTAGCTATTATTGGCAAAATAGGTACTGCTGGTGGAACTGGTTATGCAGTTGAATTTGCTGGAGAAACAATCCAGAATTTAGACCTCGAAGGTCGCATGACTATCTGCAATATGGCAATCGAAGCCGGAGCAAGAGTTGGTGTCATTGCGGTTGATGATAAAACTATTGAATATGTGCAAGGTAGAAACTATGCACCTAATGATTCATGGGAACAAGCAAAGGCTAACTGGAATGAATTACATAGCGATGTTGGAGCTGAATTTGAGCAAATTTTGGAGATAGATGCCAGTCTTATTAAACCACAGGTGACATATGGGACTTCTCCAGAAATGGTGCTTCCAATTGATGCAACTATACCTAATCCAACCAATATTGATGATACGAATAAAGCCAAAAGTGTTCAACAAGCATTAGACTATATGGGCTTGACTGCTGATAGTCCAATAACTGCTGTCAATTTAGATAAAATTTTTATTGGGTCTTGTACTAATGGTCGAATTGATGATTTACGAGCTGCTGCCGAAGTTATTAAGGGTAATAAAATTGCTAATAATATCAAATTAGCATTAGCTGTACCCGGTTCATGGTTAGTTAAGGCTCAAGCTGAACAGGAAGGTTTAGATAAAATTTTTACTGAAGCTGGGTTTGAATGGCGAAATCCGGGTTGTTCAATGTGTTTGGCTATGAATGCAGATAGATTGGAAGCTGGTGAACGCTGTGCTTCTACTTCTAACCGTAATTTTGAAGGTCGGCAAGGTCAAGGTGGACGAACTCACTTGGTAAGCCCGGCTATGGCTGCTGCGGCTGCAATTGCAGGCCATTTTGTGGATATAAGCCAAAGATAAATGAATACCGCAGAGCGGCATGGTAGGCATTCCCAACCAGAGGTTGGGAACGAGAAAAAACATATTATGTAGGGTGGGTAGGAACGAAGTGGAAACCCACCGAACCTTCAAAATGGTGGATTTCATTTCATTCTATCCACCCTACATTTCCTCGTTCCCAACCTCTGGTTGGGAATGCCTGCCACAACACTCTGCGTTGTACAATAGTTTAAAAAACTTGATAGTCGAGTTTTTTAGGGTGCAATTTTTGCTTAATAATTTGGATTAATATTCTGAAGAATTTTGCATTTTTTATTGTCTGAATTCAGAATTAACAAAAATGAAGTAATGAGCATGATTTAAATAACGAACATAATTAAACCGGTTAAAAAGATATGACAGAAGAAAATATAAGAATAGTAAACATACAGCAATGGATAAAAGTTATTTTTATTTCATGTATATTGGCTCAAATTTTTTTCATAGTTTGTGATTATATATTTAATTATGAAGATATTTTTGATGATAAAAGTTTTCGTAGAATTTGGAATATCGCTCGTGAAAATTCACTGCCTACTTGGTTTGCTTCCATGCAAGCTCAAGCCTTGGGGATAACAGTGTTTTTAATTGCAATCGTCCAGTCTCGCTATATTTCATGGTTTAAATTATCAATTTGGGTTCTTATTGGCATGTTTTTTCTATGGATTGGAATTGATGATATGGCTGAAATTCATGAAAAACTTGGAGGTTTTTTGGAGCGTGCTGTTACTAAAGATGATACAGAGTGGAGTGGGCCGATTGGCTTATTATTAAAAAATCCTTCTTATTCTTGGCACACTTTTATTGCTCCATTTTTTGCTTTATGTGGATTATTAATCGCCGTGTTTTTATGGACTGCTTTTTGGAAATTAAACCTAACTCGTTATCTGGTATTAGGATTTGGATGTTGGATAATTGCTCAAGGAATTGATTTTACTGAAGGACTAGATGGTATTGACGATTTTTATCTTTCGATTAAGGAAATGCTTAATATTGAATATGAATATGGAGTTTCGCATACTTTCAAAGTTGTTGAAGAAGAATTGGAAATGCTTGGAACAACTTTATTGTGGGTTGGATTTTTACATTATTTTGCAAATGTTGCCGATGGGCTTAAAATACAATTAAAATCATCAAGTTAAATTTCCTTATTCATTCTTAAGTAACACAACAACAACCAAACCTGACAGGTTTTGAAAACCTGTCAGGTTTTATTATTTAATTGCCACAAGCGTTCCGGAGTTCCAATATCCATCCACTTACCTTGATAATGCTCACCTGTTACTTGATTAATTTGCATAGCCTGAGTTAATAAAGGAACTAAAGAAAATCGGCCAGCAGAACAATTTTTAAATAAATCAGGATGGTAAACACCAATTCCACTAAAAGTTAAGTTTTGGTTGCCGGTTTGATGGACTTGTTGTTGATTTAAATGGAAATCACCTTGTGGGTTATGTATTGGATTGTTAACCAAAACTAAATGAGCTAATTTTGTAACAGAATGCTTTAAATTGGCAAATGGATAATCACACCAAATATCACCATTAACAACCAAAAAGTGAGAATTGCCAAGTAATGGTAAAGCTTGAAAAATTCCACCACCAGTTTCTAATGCGGTTGTTTCTGGCGAATAAAATATTTTTGCTCCATAACGTTGTCCATCACCCAAAGTTTGCTCAATTTGTTCACCTAAATACGCATGATTAATCATAATTTCGGTAAAACCAGCCGTAACTAAATTATCAATATGGTATTCAATTAAACATTTATCTTTTATTTTTAATAATGGTTTAGGAGTTTTATCTGTCAAAGGACGCATTCTTTCACCACGCCCAGCCGCAAGTATCATAGCACGCATTATAATCCGTGTACCCATTGTAATAACATTTTAAACACATTTCCATCCTTTTCAACATGTTCAACTTGTACTGGTAAATAATGCAATTTGGCAGCACACCATAATGTGGTACGGCGGTTGCCTGATGCTCGTTCATATTTCAAGGTTTCAAACTTCCCTAACCCAGTTTTAATAGACTCCGTACCCAAAAATTTAGGTATATAAATACTAACCTTTCCTTTGTTAGCAACTTTATATTTAAGTTCACGTTTACCCTCTTGTAATTCCTGCATTAATACCACTTGATATAGTAATTTATCCAGAGTATCTTCTTCTAAAGGTATATGGCGAATTTGATCTTTAAATTTATTAGTTGCAATATTTTTTAGCCAATCGAATAAAACTATCCTTAACCGAGATTTTTTACCAGTTTGTCGATAAAGATATTCTAATGGCTGAATTTTGTTATTTATTCTGGTGAATATACTTTGTTCTTTTATGCTAATTTTTCTAAAAAAAGCAGCTAAACCAGTAGTTTTGGCCATACTTATAAATTCAAACTTACCATTTTCATGAGCAATTAAACTTCGAGTACCTTTGCCAACTGGGAGTCCTTTGGCATATAGTGAATATTTGGCTGTAAATGGAGGGGGGAAGCTATCATTAGCCCATACATTACAGCACAAAAATATAAGAATAATAATTTTTAGCATTTTTTATTTTTAAGATGAGAATAAGTATTAAGCCTTTTTAGCAACAATGGCCATTTCCAAAGCATCTAAACTAAGAGCAGTACCAGCAACATCAGAATAGAACTCAACAATTTTAAAGCCATTTTCTTCAAATTCTTGTCTAATTGAGTCCTGACTGAAATATTGTAACCAATTATATATAACACGAGTTTGAGATTGCTCAATTATTGTATATTTATCTAAAATTACTTTTTCTGACTCATATTTAAAAGTATTTACAAAACCATAATAATCATCCGCAGACCAAAAATTATCTAATTGATTAAGCTCATAACTTTGTGATTCTTGTCGCTGAGAAAAAGCGTTTAATGAATAAACATCTAACAGTAACATTCCATCTGGTTTTAAAAATCGGAAAAACTTATTTAAAATTACTTTTCTTTGTGACGGACTCAATGCACAAAAATCACACATAATCATTGTGATTAAATCAAATTTTGTGTCAGTTTCAAATTCAAGGTAATTTTGGTTAATATAATTGATATTTAATTTATTATTAGCTGTTGCATATTGAATGGAACTTTCTGAAAAGTCTATTCCGGTAACATCTGCTTGTGCTTCTGCGAACTTGGTAGTGTATAAACCCGGCCCACAGCCAAAATCTATAATTTTAGTATTACGGCCTATGTTAAAACGATTGATTATCCATCTAGTTGAATCTTCAATAAAGTTTTTGTTTCTGGATGACATATCAACAGATTCATTTAAATGATATTCTAACATCTTGTGGGAAGTGTATTTATCAGTCCATAAAGCATCTGCGGTATAAAACTGAAAAGGTTCAGGTCGGGAGTTTATTTCTACTAATTCTGTAAACATTTTTATCCTAAGTGAGATTTATTTGATAGGTAAGTTAATGAAGTATCATTGTTTATTTTTCAATAGAAAATCAGATAATCCTGCAATATTTAGTGTTAAACCTACTAGATATTTAAGACCTAGCAGGTTTTTTGGGGTTATCACTATTTTAATTTAGGACTACCAAATTTCAAAATATTAAAATGTCTGTAAACTTGATTTACCTGTAGATAATGAGAAGTTACCCGCCTCTTGTGGATAACTTTGGAAATTATGCTGAATATTTCTACTTTGAAAACATCTAATTGTTGTCAATGGCTACATATAATTTTATATTAGCTTAAGTATTTTGGGAACTGGTAGAGCTTGGAAGAATTTTAAAACAGTTTCATACCATTTAATAGCACGGATTGTTGTGGTGCGTACTCCAGAATCTTGATATTGAGCGTATTTATGACCTTTTTCTGTTAGTTGGTAGTAGATGCGGTTTTTGTGGTCACGATGTTTGGTTTGCAGTCCTAATTCGATTAGTTTTAAATTAACTGGTCGAGCATTTTTAAAACCAGTCCGTTCAGCTATGTCTGATGGGATTAATAATGCTTGTTGTATTTCAGCTGGTTGGGATTCTATGCCAAATATTTTCAACATATCACAGTTGAATTGTTGCTTAATGGAGTTGTTAAGTGCAATTTGTCTAGCATTACCAACTATGCCAAGTTTATCTAGTTCTGCTGCTTTGATTTGGGCGAATGTGGCAATTTCTTGTTTAGGGTCTAATGATACTGAGCCTTTGGTGAGTAATTCATATGTCCATTCAGTTACCATAACAGCAAATTCAGGATTACACCAAATAGCTAAATGAATAGCTAATTTAGAATGAACCCATGTTCCAGCATAATTTCCACCACGAGTTATTTCTATAAGTCCTTTGTTTTCACCAAGGGGAGAATTCTCCCTTTGGGGTTTTATGGGCATTTCCAGCTTGTTTGATAAAGCAATAAAAAATTCTTGAGTAGTTTTATTACGTTGGTAATCTTTAAATTTTTTACCAGTAGCTTTACACATATCGGTGGCATTCAAATAGCCATCAGAACGTTGACGAATTGCAGCACCATGAAAATCACGGTTTATTAGTTGAGTGGTCATTTTATAGACTCTCCACAGCAGTTAATTGGAAGGATGTCACAGATATTTGATATAGAACACAAAAGCAGAGTGGCATTCTGTGGTTACCACTCGTTTCAGGTAGCTTTCCCTAGCTTAAGTGCAGCTTTAATTGTAAATATTTATGATTGGTTTGTCAATCGAATTGGAATTTAATTGTCTGAATCAGAATTCACAGAATTTTTGAATTAACAGAATAAAACCCAACCACATGTTGAATTTGCTTTTTAATTCTGGAAATTCTCTTATTCTGAAAATTCTGATTCAGACAAAAAAACCATCACATCCCCTTCAAAATCTCCTCAATCAACCTCTCCGTCTCCCTGACAGCCTGACAAAAGTATAAAAAAAGAGCATAATAGGTTTAATTAACAACCTAAAACAGACATAAATAAAAAATGAAAATCCTTGACCCATTATTAACAACTTTATCAAATTTTCTATCTT
>JAUCGL010000213.1 GCA_030378105.1 Candidatus Halobeggiatoa sp. HSG11
CGCCAATTTGATATTTGTTTCGGGAATGGAGCAAAGTGGATTTCCCGAAACTCTCAACTTAACTTGGGTTTCGGGAAAATCGTACCTCATTCCCGAAACAACAATTTTGGTATTGGCGAAGGTATTGTAAGTTAAAAGGTAATATAAATTGTGAAAGTGGTGTTGATCAAGAGCATGTTTTTAAAATTGATTATCCTATTTTTTACCGTAGATTTTTTTTGGTTCTTAAGCTAACATGTGGAAAATTTAAAACTCCACACTACGGTATAACTTAAAAACTATAAAGGAGATTCACTTGATAGTTAACCAAACCGAAGAATTTGAAACAGCATTGTTATCTCTTAATAAAATGGCGGCAAAAAACTTGATAAGTGAAATTGCCCAAGCTGAAGGAGCAATGCAATGTGTTGAAAAAGTTGTAATTCCAGTTATGGAACAGATTGGTTCAAAATGGGAAGATGGCAATGTAGCCTTATCGCAACTTTATATGAGTGGACGTATCTGTGAAGAGATTGTTGATGCAATACTTCCTGCTATTGATCCAGCTAGAAAACGCCAGCCTAATATGGCAATTGTTGTGTTTAATGATTACCATTTTTTGGGCAAACGTATTGTTTATACCATGTTACGAGCGAGTGGATTTGAATTAAAAGACTATGCTCAAACAACTGATATAGAAGAGCTTGTACTGAAGGTACAAAATGATGATATAAAAGTGTTATTAGTATCTGTACTCATGTTAAATTCTGCTTTGCGAATTAAGGATTTAATTGAAAAACTAAAGGTTGATAGTCCAAAAACTAAAGTGATAGTTGGTGGTGCACCGTTCCGATTTGATGAAAATTTATGGCAAGAAATTGGAGCTGATGCAATGGGAAAAAATGCTTCTGAAGCTGTGAAAATCGTAACAAATATTATGGATGATATATTATGACAATGACTTCTTTGCAACGGGTGTTAACCACATTAGGACACCAAGAACCAGATCGAGTACCGCTTTTTCTGTTAGTTACTATGCACGGTGCTAAAGAATTAGGTCTTTCTATTCAAGAATATTTTTCTAAAGCAGAGAATGTGGTAGAAGGCCAACTTAGGATGCGGAAAAAATATCGTAATGATTGTATTTACAGTTTTTTTTATGCACCGATAGAAGTTGAAGCATGGGGTTGTGAGGTAATTTATCGTGAAGATGGACCGCCTAATTCTGGTATGCCTATCATTCGTAAACCAGAAGATATTAAATCTCTTGAGCCACCAAAAGTTAAAGAAAGTCCTTGTTTAATTAAGGTATTGGAAGCAACCCAACAATTAAAAGCCAAAGTTGGGGATGATGCTCCGATTATTGCGACTGCTATTTCTCCATTTTCTTTACCAGTCATGCAAATGGGATTTGATAGATACATAGAACTAATGTATGAACATCCTGATTTATTTGAACGTTTGATGAAGATTAATGAAGAATTTTGTGTGGAATGGTCTAATGCTCAATTAGAATCTGGTGCAACTGCTATTTGTTACTTTGATCCGGTTTCTTCCACAACTGTTACTCCAAGAGAGATGTATTTGGAAAGTGGTTTTAAAATTGCGAAACGTACTATCGCTCGTATCAAAGGCCCAACTGCCACTCATGTTGCTTCTGGACGAAGTTTACCTATTATTGATGATATAAGTCAAACTGGTACTGCTGTTTTGGGAGTTAGTGTACTGGAAGATTTAACTGAAGTTAAGGCTGCTTGTAAAGGTAAATTGACAGTGTTTGGTAATTTAAATGGGGTTGAAATGCGGAAATGGACTCTTGAACAAGCAGAAGCAATTGTCAAAGAAGCCATTGCTAAAGCTGGACCCGGTGGTGGTTATATTTTGGCAGATAATCATGGTGAAATTCCTTGGCAAGTGCCAGAAGAAACCTTGCTTGCTATCTCAGAAGCGGTACATAAATGGGGACAGTATCCAATAAACCATAGAGCGTAGGGTCGGTGCAATGAATGAAACCGACCAAACATAAAGCTAATCAACATTCGGGGACGCTCTATGTCTCGCTTAACGCAAATGGCAGTAATTATGTAGGGTGGGTAGTAACGAAGTGGAAACCCACCAAACCATTCAAAATGGTGGATTTCATTCTATCCACCCTACAATTTGTTGCTTGGGACTTGTGTATAACGATGAGACGAAGACGTTGAGAACGAGAAAAGCAAATTGATTGGGGTAACCACAAGAAATAACCCCTACAAATCATCATATTACGTAGGGGCAATCCTTTATGGTTGCCATTAACTTATTATAATTAATTTTGGCGTTGTTATTTCGCCGGATGACTCAATATGGGTTCTAAAATTGAACCAAGTTCAAGGTAAAAAATTTAAAAAAACAAGATAAATGATAATTGACACAAATTTTAATGTTTACTCCGATGCAAGAGGTAAAGACCCTGACAGCACCAGCACAACACTCCGGAAATACCATAAGATGTTATGGAGTAAACCTTTGCCAAATGGTAAAATTTTTGAATTATATGATAATAAAAATAACGTTTATTTATATCATAAGTCAGAGCTTGGAGAATTTTTTTTGGGTAGCGACGCAATAACACACTCATATAAAAACCATAAACGAAAGCATTGGCTTACAAAACAAATCACAAGCGAGGTAGATGAACTTTTTGACACAGGTTCTACGATTGGAGCTTATATTCTTTTCCCAAATAATAGAATTGACGGCAAGCATACAATCAATCAAGCTCGTGGAGTAAATAGTTTAATTGATGATAGATTTGACTTGACATTAGAATGTATTCGTCTTTTTTATATTAGACAAAAAAGTCCGCTTTATGACACTTTATTGAGATATAAAAACTTTTTCGATTTGTTTGACGATTTTAGCAGTTATATTCATTTCTTTTTATTGGAAGATCTGATTGATGAAAACAATAAAATTAAATTTTATTTGCCCTTTGGTGACTTCAAAACTCGTCCAACATTTTCCAACATTGAAAAATATCTACTATATAAAAATGGAGTAATGAATTTTATTAAATCAAGAAACAAGAGAATAGAAAATTACACGAAACAATAAAAGACAGAGTAAGATTCCAGCACAAAAAAAGCGATTAAACGAATTATATAAAATAAGGACATATAAATGAATAAACAACAATTAGCTGCCAAAATTTGGGAATCTGCTAACCAGATGCGTTCCAAAATTGAAGCCAATGAGTATAAAGATTATATTTTGGGGTTCATTTTTTATAAATATTTATCAGATAAAGAAATCCAATTTGCCAAAAAAGAGGGCTTGACTGAGGAGGATATAGCCCAACTTAGTGAAGAAGATAGTGATAGTGTTGATTATTTTAAAGAAAATCTTGGCTATTTTATTGCTTATAATGACCTATTTTCAACATGGATTAAAATCGGCAAAGATTTTGATGTGTCTCATGTCAGAGATGCTTTGTCGGCTTTTAGTCGTTTAATTAGTCCTGATCATAAACAATTGTTTGATGGTGTTTTTGATACCTTGCAGACTGGTTTAAGTAAATTAGGCGATAGTGCGGCATCTCAAACTAAGGCAATCAGCCAACTTATCCAATTAATCAAAGATATACCAATGGATGGCAAACAGGATTATGATGTGCTTGGTTTTGTTTATGAGTATTTGATCGGTATGTTTGCAGCCAATGCGGGTAAAAAAGCCGGCGAGTTCTACACGCCGCATGAAGTGTCGCTGTTAATGTCTGAAATTGTGGCGCACCATTTAAAGAATAAAAAGAAGATACAGATTTATGACCCCACCAGTGGTTCGGGTTCATTGCTGATTAATATTGGTAACAGTGTTGCAAAACATATTGATGATGAAAACAGTATTCAATATTATGCCCAAGAGCTAAAAAAGAACACCTACAACCTGACTCGTATGAATTTGGTTATGCGTGGCATCATACCTAACAATATTCACACCCGTAATGCCGATACTTTAGAGGATGACTGGCCTTATTTTGATGAAAATGATCCGGTCGGTTCATACAAACTGTTGCATGTTGATGCTGTGGTTTCTAATCCGCCCTATTCGCAAAAATGGGATTCTGACAATAAGGATGCCGATCCACGTTATGCACGGTTTGGTCTTGCTCCTAAAACCAAAGCAGACTATGTTTTTTTGCTGCACGATCTTTATCATATTAACTCCAAAGGCATCATGACCATTGTTTTGCCTCATGGTGTCTTGTTTCGTGGTGGTGAAGAGGGCGTTATTCGTAAAAATTTAATTGAACAAAACCATATTGATGCCGTGATTGGGCTACCGGCTAATATCTTTTTTGGCACTGGCATTCCTACTGTTATTCTGGTGTTAAAACGGAATCGTGTTAATACCGATATTTTAATTGTTGATGCTTCTAAAGGCTTTATTAAGGTAGGCAAAAACAACAAGCTGAGAGCTTCGGATATTAAAAAAATAACTGATACTGTTATCAAAAGAGAAACAAAGCCAAAATATTCAAACTTAGTCAGCCGGGATGACATCCGTGAAAATGAATATAATCTCAATATTCCAAGGTATGTTGATTCTTCAGAAAATGCTGAAAGCTGGGATATTTACGCTTCTATGTTTGGCGGAATTCCCCAAAAAGAGTTATGTGAGTTAGATCAGTATTGGCAAGCTTTCCCGGCTTTGCGTGAGGCTTTGTTTTCGGAAACTTCAAGCGAGCAGGCTGCGTTAAAAAGTGACGATGTTAAAAACACAATTACCCATCACGCTGATGTTAAAGAGTTTACTAATACTTATTTGGCATCTTTTGGTGATTTTGATGCTTTCCTTAAAAATGAATTATTGGCTCAAGCGGAGTCTGTTAATATTTCTAAACAAGAAGCGATACTGAGTAAGGAATTGTTTGTACGTTTAAAAAGCATTGCTTTAATTGATAAATATGAGGCTTATCAACTGCTTGATGATAGTTGGCTGAATATAGCGGTTGATTTAGAGATGATACAAACTGAAGGGTTTGCCGTTTGTAAACAGGTTGACCCGTGTATGGTGATGAAAAAGAAAAAAGGTAAGGAAGAGGAAGTTCAGGAGGGTTGGATAGGTCACATCATGCCTTTTGAGTTGGTGCAAAAAACCTATCTTAATAATGAGTTAGTGGAGTTACAGCAGAGTGAAAATCGTTTGGTAGCTATCAGTGCGGAGTATGAGGAGATTATTGATTCTTTATCGGAAGAAGAGAAAGAAGCTGATACTATCAAAGATGATGCTTTTGTTAATGCTGCGGTGATTAAGGAAGCTAAACAGTTAAGGGCAGAAATAAAGCAAAAGGCTCTGTTTGCTGAGGATGCTTATGAGACGAAAATATTAACGGTGGATAAGCTGATTGCTGAGGAGAAACAGCTTAAGAAAGCTGTAAAAATTGAAACGGATAATTTACATTTGCTCACTAAAGAGACTATAGAGAATCTTAGCGATAAGCAGGTGGATGAATTGCTGGAATGTAAATGGATAAGCCCTTTGGTGAGTGATTTAAACAAGTTGCCTGAGATGATTATTAATGAGTTAACTAGTAAAGTGCAAAGCCTTGCGGAAAAATATGCTACTACTTATGCGGATGTGGCAGAGGATATTCAGAACACTGAGAAATCATTGTCGGGTTTGATTGATGAGTTGGACGGTAATGAGTTTGATATGCGGGGGCTGGGTGAGTTTAAGTCGTTTTTGAATGATGAGTTATGAGTGCTGAGTTATGAATGAAAAAACAGCATTCAGCATTTATAATTATTAATTACTAAAGGTGAATAGTATGACTGAGAAAAATAAAATACCGGAGATTCGGTTTAAGGGGTTTGGTGGGGAATGGCTTAAAAATAAAGTTGGTAAATTATGTGATTATATAGTTCCTGGCAGAAATAAACCAAGAATATTTAATGGTGATATACCTTGGATTACAACCCCCGATATTACTAATAATGGAAATATTGAAAAATCAAAAATTGGTTTAGCAATATCTAGAGAAGAAGCCCAAAATGTAGGAGCAAAAATAGTTCCGAAAGATTCAATTGTTATGTCTTGTGTGGGAGAATTAGGAATTGTTGCTAAAGTTAATAATGAACTCATAATAAATCAACAACTTCATGCTTTTATTCCAAAAGAAAAGTTGAATAATTGGTTTCTACTTTATGAACTAAGTGTTAGAAAAAGATATATGGAAAAAACCGCAACAAAGACAGCAGTTCCATATATGAATAAAGATAACTGCAATTCTATTCCGATAATATTCCCAACCATACCCGAACAAACCAAAATCGGCAACTTTTTCCAACAGCTCGACAGCCTCATTACCCAACATCAGCGAAAGTATGACAAGCTGTTAAACGTAAAAAAAGCCATGCTCGAAAAAATGTTCCCGAAACAGGGGGCGGCAGTGGGCTTGAACTGTGAGTCCCAAGATAAAAGGCCGGAGATTCCCAAAGGAATTTGGCTAAATTTTTATGCAAAACGTTGTGTTAAAATATCTTCCAGACCCAATGCTCCTGCGATAATGCCC
>JAUCGL010000214.1 GCA_030378105.1 Candidatus Halobeggiatoa sp. HSG11
CTGAATTTATTATTTTATCTTCAATTTGTAAAAAACCACTTAACTATGCAATCACTCATTGGTTAGAACTTTCTATCATCATTTTACCTATGTTGGCTTTAGCAAGATTTATTTTAATATCCAAATATTTACAGCTTTCAAAAACTACTTATTTATTGTGGGTGGTTAAAATTCAAAATATGCTTAATATCTATCGTACCAGATCAGTTTTGAATAGAATTATCAGAATACTGGTTATCATAGATATTGTCAGACGTTTTTATCAACGTAAAAATCCTCAGAAATATTTAGAAATGTTACAAGAAAAATTACAAGATAAAGAACAAGAAGTAGCCGAAATGAAAACTCAAATTGCTGAAATAAAAGCCTTAATTGAGAAACAATCAGATAAAAAATAAAAGTACCATAGGTTTCACCTATGGCTATTCATATTCAACCCTTTCAGGGTTTGTAAATCAATTATTAACTCCGAAGGGGTGAAATATGAATAGCCACCGATGAAATCGGTGGAATATATTAAGTCCTACCATAACTTTCAATTTTCAATTTTTAATTGTTAAAGTAGCAATAAATGGTTGCCCTTAACTTAATAGCATTGACATCCCTACATACCATCAGTAAATAATGTTTAAAGTTTTGAATTTAATTTTCATATATTAACAATAAAACTATCCTTATCCTTGTATATTAACTAAAGTAACAATATTATTGTTATTATCCGTTAAATAAAATTACAGTAATTTTTAATGCTAATATTAACTTTAACATAAATATCAATCAGTTCGTTAGCATAGTTTATCTCTAACATATTTTATTAATCTCTATAAGGTTTGAAATTAAAACCCAAATGCGTATTCCTCGCTATTTTATTGATGAATTAATGGCCAAAGTTGACATAGTTGATTTAATCAATAGTTATGTACCATTACGCAAAACTGGCCAAAATTATACTGCTTGTTGTCCTTTTCACACTGAAAAAACTCCATCTTTTACGGTTAGTCATGACAAACAATTTTATTACTGTTTTGGTTGTGGTGCTTCTGGTTCAGCAATTAGCTTTATGCTCAATTACGCCCGACTGGAATTTGTAGAAGCAGTGCAAGAATTGGCCTCCAGAGCTGGAATGGAAGTTGTGTATGAGCAAAATGATTTTCCTTCAGTTGATAGTTCCATTCATGATTTATACAAAATTATGGAACAAGTTGCCAAATATTATCGTGATCAATTACGTAAATCTCAAACTGCCATCAACTATCTAAAAAAACGTGGTCTAACTGGAGAAATAGCTCGTGATTTTGGTTTAGGTTATGCACCGGCTGGTTGGGATAATTTGTTGAAAACATTTGGTGATAATGCAGAGACTCGTAATAATTTACTAAAAACTGGTCTGACAACTCAGAATGAATCTGGAAAGCGTTATGATCGATTTCGAGATCGGATTATGTTTCCTATTCAAGACCGACGAGGTCGAATAATTGCTTTTGGTGGAAGAATTCTTGATCAAAGCAAACCTAAATATCTTAATTCTCCAGAAACTTCGTTATTTCAAAAAGGCAGTGAATTATATGGTTGGTATTTAGCTCGCAAAAAAGGAGTATTAAAAACAGTTATTGTGGTGGAAGGTTATATGGATGTTGTTGCTTTAGCACAGCATGGCATTTATTATGCTATAGCTACTCTTGGCACTGCTACCACTGTTAAACATCTGACCTTCTTATTTCGCAATGTGTCAGAAATTATCTTTTGTTTTGATGGTGATGAAGCTGGACAAAAAGCTGCATGGCGAGCCTTGGAAACTGCCTTACCTTTGTTACAAGGAGGCCGGCAAATCCGCTTTATCTTTTTACCACAAAATAATGATCCTGATGATTTAATACGTTCAGAGGGTTTGCAAGCTTTCAATGAACATATAACACAAGCTACTTCACTATCAGAATTTCTGTTTAATACCTTACAGCAACAAGTTGATATGAACAGTATTGATGGGCGAGCCAAATTAGTTGAACTAGCAAAACCATTACTTAACCAATTACCGGCTGGTACTTATCAGGAATTAATGTCACAAGAATTAAGTAGGTTAACCGGAATAAACAACTTAGCAGTACCTAAATTACCACTTAAAAAATATGTCAAAAATAGTTTTCGAGAACTATCTTTAGTACATCAAACCATTGTTTATTTGTTACATCAACCAGAATTGGTTAAATTGATTAAATATCCTGAAAAATTATCTTTTTTAGAACAACAGGATATAAAACTATTATTAACCCTTATTGAATTCATACAAATTCATCCTCAATTAAAGTTAGGAGTAATTTGCGAACATTGGAGAGGTATGGAACATGAATCAACGATTAATTTATTAGCCACGCAAAAAGTTCTTATTACTGATCAGATAACTGATGAATTTGTTGCAACTATAGATAATTTATATAAATCCTATCAAGAGCAACGTATTAAATTTTTAACTCAAAAAGTAACTCAGCTAACTTCTGAAGAAAAACAAGAACTAAGAACCTTTTATCAATTACCACCATCACGTTAAGCCATCCATTAACCGATAATAATCGACACAATTATGAATCAAGAACAACAGCAGTCTCAACTTAAATTACTTATTGCCAAAGGTAAAGGTCAAGGTTTTTTAACCTACCATGAAGTTAATGATCACTTGCCAGACGATATTGTTGATCCTGAACAGATCGAAACTATTGTAGACATGATTAATAACATGGGGATTGCAGTACATGAATTTGCTCCCGATAATGATAATTTAATGATCACGGATGCTCCAATTGCTGACGAAGAAGACGCTACTGAAGAAGCTGTTGCAGCTTTGGCAAATGTGGATGGCGAATTTGGCCGCACAACTGATCCAGTCCGTATGTATATGCGAGAAATGGGTAGTGTTGATTTATTGACACGGGATGGTGAAATTCAGATAGCTAAACGGATTGAAGAAGGTCTAACTCAGGTTTTATCAGCATTATCAACTCATCCAGATATTATTGCCGAGTTTTTAAAATATTATGAGCAAGTTAAAACCGGCGAAATGAGAATGGCTGATATAATCACTGGTTTCAAAGATGGTTCTGAACACGGAATCAATGTCAGTATTAATAATGATGAATTTAGAAATTCTAATCTTGATGAAGAAGAGGCTGCAATAATTGAAGAAAATGCAGTTGATTCCAAAGAAATTCACAAACATTTTACTCATTTGCTTGCTATATATAATAATTTGTCCCAAACAGAGGAATCTTTGGGTACGAAATCACCTGAATATGCACAATTACGCAAAGAGCTTGGAGATAGTTTTCTTAAGTTTAAATTAATACCGAAAATCATTGATGATTTGGCTGATAAATTACACGATAGTGTTGATTTAATTAAAGAACAAGAATATAAAATAAGAGATATTTGTATTCAAAAAGTTGGTATGACTAAAAAAGAATTTTTGGCATCTTTCAAAGACAACTCCACTAATTCACAATGGATACCCTCTTTATTAAACACTAATAAAGCCTATGTAGTTACTTTGAAAAAGCATCATAAAGTACTTCTTCGAGTACAAGAAAATTTGATTGCTATGGAAAAGCAAAGCCGCTTGAAAATTGCAGAAATCAAGGAAATTAATCGACAGATGTCAGTTGGAGAAGCAAAAGCACGACGAGCTAAACGAGAAATGATTGAAGCAAATCTGCGACTGGTTATTTCGATTGCAAAAAAATATACCAATCGTGGTTTACAGTTCTTAGATTTAATTCAGGAAGGCAATATTGGCTTGATGAAAGCGGTTGATAAATTTGAATATCAACGTGGATATAAATTTTCTACCTATGCTACTTGGTGGATTCGACAAGCAATAACTCGTTCAATAGCAGATCAAGCTCGTACTATTCGTATTCCAGTGCATATGATTGAAACGATTAATAAACTTAATCGTATATCTCGTAAAATATTGCAAGAAAAAGGTTGTGATCCAACTCCGGAAGAATTAGCAGAACGGATGGAAATGTCGGAAGAAAAGGTTCGTAAAGTGTTGAAAATTGCAAAAGAACCTATTTCAATGGAAACTCCGATTGGAGACGATGATGATTCTCATTTAGGAGATTTCATTGAGGATACCAGCATTCAAGCTCCATTGGATTCGGCAACTTTTGAAGGCTTGCGTCGTGCAACTCAAGATATGTTATTAGGTTTGACCCCGCGTGAAGCTAAAGTATTGCGGATGCGATTTGGGATTGATATGAATACTGACCACACTTTGGAAGAAGTTGGTAAGCAATTTGATGTCACTCGTGAACGAATTCGACAGATTGAAGCAAAGGCATTACGTAAATTGAGACATCCGAGTTTTTCTGAACAACTGAGAAGTTTCTTGGATTAAGGATTGGAATACAAATTGATGTTCGGTATTTTGTAAAGATATACTTTTTAATTGTGAATTGGTGAATGAAGAATGGTTAATTATTAATGATTTTGATTTTCATTCACAATTAATAATTCACAGTTAACCATTCACAATTAATTATATATATGTTTTTAATAAAAAATAATCTCAAGCACCTCTCAACATAACCTTAAGTGCAAAATTCTTGCTTGATTCAACTATATTCAATAAAATCATGAGTCCAGTTTTTACTATTCATCCTCAAAACCCACAATTACGTCTAATAAATAAAGTAGTTGATATAATACGTTCTGGTGGTGTTATCGTTTACCCAACTGATTCTTGTTATGCTCTCGGTTGCCATATTGGTGACAAGGCAGCAATGGAAAAAATCAGTCAAATTCGTCAAATAGATAAAGAGCATAACTTTACTTTAGTTTGTCGTGATTTATCAGAAATTGGTACTTATGCTAAAGTAACTAATACCGCTTTTCGCTTAATGAAATCTTTAACGCCCGGTCCTTACACTTTTATTTTAAAAGCAACCCATGAAGTACCACGTCGTTTGCAAAATATTAAGCGTAAAACCATCGGAGTTAGAGTGCCTGATAATGCGATAACTCAATCATTATTAGACATATTGGGAGAACCAATAATGAGTTCTACCTTAATAATGCCGGGTAAAGATATACCAGAAACAGAACCAGATAAGATAACTAATCTATTAGAAAAACATGTTGATTTAATTATAGATGGTGGAAATTGTGGACTTGAACCAACCACAGTAGTTGATATAATGAATAACCCTCCGCAAGTACTTCGACATGGTAAAGGTAATGTTGAAGCCCTCAAAATAGAGTGATATTAAATTATGGAAGGACTTTCCCTGTTACAAAAAATAGCAGTATGGGCTTTACCAATCCTGTTTGCTATAACCGCTCACGAGGCTGCTCATGCTTGGTCAGCAGCTAAACTTGGTGATGATACCGCTCAACGGTTAGGCCGAGTTACGTTAAATCCTCTCAAACATATTGATTTGTTAGGGACTGTTATTATACCGTTAGCTATGTTAGTTATGAGTGGTTTTGTATTTGGTTGGGCTAAACCAGTTCCTGTCCAATTTCATCGTTTGCGAAAATTGCGGCGTGATACTGCACTAGTTGCACTTGCAGGACCGGGAGCTAATTTAATAATGGCTATTATGTGGGCTATTATTGGAAAAATTGGATTGTTTTTCTATCATAGCGGCTATGAATCGGCTTTATTCTTAATTTTAATGGGAAGTGCTGGCATTTTAATCAATGTTATATTAATGGTATTGAATTTATTGCCAATTTTGCCATTAGATGGAGGACGAGTTTTACATAGTTCTTTACCTGATGAAATAGCAGAATCATTTGGAAAATTAGAGCCTTATGGATTGATTATTTTGGTTGTTTTATTGGTCAGTGGTTTTTTAGAAAATATTATGTTACCTTTGATTAATATGGTCTATTTGCCTTTATTGTGGTTGGCTGGTATGTAACTGTTCCATCATCAAAATTTAAGAGTAAAAAGCCGCCCTTAAGTGTTAAGGGCAACCATAAAGGATTGCCCTTACATACACACCCAATCATATTATGTATAAGCAATTACAAATTATAGGAATTTTGATGGCTATTATAGTAACATTCCTATATTTCCACACCATTAAAATTAATTATATTTTGAAAAATAAAATCTATTGTTTCGATAAGTGAATCAAATTTATGACGAAATTGCTTAATATAACGTTATAACTGAATCCTATTTGTGTTCAATTGGATTGAGTTCTGGTGAATATGCAGGTAAAAATAATAAATAACATCCAGCTTCCCCAATCAGAAATTCAGTTTCAATTGACTTATGGAAAGAAGCATTATCCATAATAATTATTTGTCCTGGTTTAACTGCTGGTAACAAGCATTCTTCAAGATAAATGTTAAATAAATCAGCATTCATAGTACCTTCATACACACGGCTTTCTCATAAAAATTCTTGAAGTTTTGGTATAATATAAAGCAGATTTCAATAACCATAAATTTTGAGAAGAAGAATACCTGTGAACAAAACAATACCTTATTCAGACGAAAAAATCATCAATTTCATAAATGTAC
>JAUCGL010000215.1 GCA_030378105.1 Candidatus Halobeggiatoa sp. HSG11
TCACGAGAATGACAAAGCTATATAAATATAGTTTATATATAAATTATATAAGTAGTGTAATTTTTTATAACTAATTGTATTTTAACAAATTCATAAAATAATTATTTTGTCAATGCGTAAGTCCTATGTATTTAAAGTTTGTGAATAAGTTTTTTGTAATTCTGAATAAAAATGGTGATATTTTCAAAAAACCTGCGAGGTTTCCAAAACCTCGTAGGTTTCGCACAAATTTATTTTTCTGAACGTCTATAGGTCTCAAATACCTAGAAGGTTTAAGCACTTAACTTTTATCCGTCAGCTATATAATCAGCCATTTTTTCTCCATAGCTGTCACAAATTCCATTTTTAAAATTAGTTGGTCCACAAAAATATGCAATAAGTCCTTTTTGTAAAGAACCATGAATTCGAGTATATTTAGATACAAGCTTTTGTCTACAACTTTCAAGAGGATAATTAAGTCTTTTACAATCTTGTTTCACCAACGAACTGAAAGCGGTACGATTTAACCTAGCAATCATTTCAGATGTCAAAGTGGTTGGAAATTCACTTGAATTATAAATAAACAAACTTGCTAGAAATACAAAAACTATACTTATATTAACAAATTTGTTTGACTTTTTAACTGGTATTTTTTTGACAGTGAACTTATGCTTTGCATAGTTTTTAATCAACTTTTCAATATAAGCCCATTCATACCGATAAATTTTATGAGTTGCTGGGTGATTATAATTCCAAGCTCCTTTTGTATAACCATTTAATGAAAAAATAATAAGTGTATCACAAGCATATTTCTTGGCGGCCCCCAAAGAATTATAAATCCCAATAAAATTATCGTATTCATTAACCATTTCTTTTTTTGGTAATGGCCGTTTGGTATTTTTGGCTTGAATAATTGCCTTCACCTTTCGTCTGGAATCAAATAATAAAATATCAACACCTTGATCATCTTTGCCACCAATAATTTTAGTATTCCAACCTATTTTTTCATATAACTCTGCTAAAAAATATTCAAAAACATCGCCTTTAAAAGTGGTGCTACCATTAAGATTATTTAAAATAGTATAAATTTTTTTACTTTTATTGCGTGCAGCTAATTTAAGCAATGTTTTAACTTGGTGGGAAACATTATTATTCAAACTTGAATACCCGAAATTATAAAATATGTAATATAATAACAATTCTTCACATTTTTGTTGATAGTCTTTATATTTAACAAAGTTCATATAGCATTTCCCAACTGAATAGTTAACATAAGTATAAACAAAATGTATGACATTTATATTGAATTTAATTAAGTATTAAACTGGCCATCCATTAAGGAACCCATCCATGAATGAAACTTCTAATATTTTACAACAAATAATTCAACATAAAAAAATAGAAATCGAAAGTAATTCTAAACGAATGCCTTTGCGTACTCTTAGTCATTTACTCGACAGTTGTCCACCGGTAAGAGGATTTATTGAGGCAATTAATGTACGTTTACAATTTCAACAACCGGCTGTTATAGCTGAAATAAAAAAAGCCTCACCAAGCAAAGGAGTATTGCGAAATGACTTTAACCCAATTGAGATTGCTAAAAGTTATGAACAAAATGGAGCAGCCTGTTTATCTATCTTGACCGATGAAAAATTTTTTCAAGGGTCTAATGAATATTTATCACAAGTGCATGAAATCTGTTCACTTCCTATTTTACGTAAAGATTTTATTATTGATGCTTATCAGGTATATGAGGCACGAGTGATTGGGGCGGACTGTATTTTGCTTATAGTAGCTATATTAGACGATGCACAGTTACAAGACTTAGCTGATTTGGCAACACACTTAGAACTGGACGTGTTAGTTGAAGTACATAATCAAGAGGAATTAGAACGAGCTTTATCACTCAATACACGTTTGATAGGCATTAATAATCGTAATTTGCAAACTTTTGATACTAACATACAAACTACTTTAGATTTATTAGATCAAATTCCTAAGAAAAATATCGTAGTTAGTGAAAGTGGAATACATACTTCCGAAGATATTGCTTTATTAAGTGATGTTGGCGTGCATACGTTCTTAATCGGTGAGGCTTTTATGAAAGCAAATGATCCAGGTGCAGCATTGTCTCAATTATTTAATTAAGCTTATTTCTCAATAACAATTCTTTTAATCATGAGAAATAAGTGATTAAAGGAATTCGTTATGTCCATTGTAACACGACATATATCTCGATTATTATTTAGTTCGATTATATTATTATTTTTTATTTTACATATTACAAAAACTGTTGAATGGGAATTTATCAATGATTTAGAACATACAGCATATGATGTAAGGCTTGAATTAACTATGCCTTATGTTAAAGATGAACGTATTGTTATTGTTGATATTGATGAACCCAGTTTAAGTGAAATAGGTCGTTGGCCTTGGAACCGTTCAGTAGTAGCAAATTTAATAGACCAATTGTTTGATACATATAAAATAAATGTATTGGGCATGGATGTTGTGTTTGTGGAACCAGATGACAGTTCTGGTTTGAGTAAATTACGTTATTTAGCTCAAGGTCCATTAAAAAAAGCCCCTGTATTTTTACAAACTTTAACTGAACTTGAAAAGAAATTAGATTATGACAGTTTATTAGCTGATAGTCTTGCTAAACGTAAGGTTGTATTAGGTTATGCTTTTACTAATGAACATGATAGTGAGGCTGGACAATTGCCGGCTCCGGTTTTTAATGATGAAGAATTAACCCAAGTAAAATATAAAGTTGCAAATGGTTATGCTGGTAATTTAGCTAAATTTCAAGATAATGCTATGAGCGGTGGGCATTTTGAAATGGAGCCAGATATTGATGGTATTGTACGCCGAGTTCCTATGTTGTATGGATACAAAGGGCAATTGTATGAGTCGTTATCATTAGCAATAGCTCGTTTAGCTTTACCAAAATCCAAGCTCAATTATCAGCCACCAACGTTGTTAGAAGTTGACCAACAGAAAATTCCTACTGATAATAATTTGCAAGCTTTAATTCCATATCAGGGCAAATGGAATACCTTTCCTTATATTTCGGCAACTGATATTATCCATAATCGTGTTCAAAATCCTGAATTATTAAAAAATAAAATAGTGTTACTTGGTACAACTGCTCAAGGTTTGTCAGATTTGCTGGCAACTCCAGTTGGAAATCTTTATCCAGAAATAGAAATTCACGCTAACCTTATCGCTGGAATATTAGACAATAATTTTAGGTCTACTTTTGTCCATGAAGAAATTTCTGAGGTTTTGTTATTAATTTTAATAAGTATCGTGATGGTTAGTTTATTACCGTTATGCTCTCCTTTAACCGCAACTGGTATAACTTTAGGATTGTTTGGATTATTGGTTGCAGTTAATTTAATATTGTGGAGTAGTCTTAATTTAGTGTTACCATTAGCAACTACTATATTATTGATTTTAACTCAATTTATATTCAATATGTCTTATGGATATTTTGTTGAATCGACTAATAAACGATATATAACTACTCTGTTTGGTCAATATGTTCCAATAGAATTAGTTGATGAAATGAGTAGAAATGTTGGCAATGATTTTTCTATGGATGGTGAAAACCGTGAGATGACAGTTTTATTTTCTGATGTTCGTGGTTTTACTAATCTTTCTGAAGGTTTAGAGCCAAGAGAACTATCTTTATTGATGAACGAATATTTGACTCCTATGACCCATGCTATCCATGAATATCGGGGAACTATTGATAAATATATGGGTGATGCTATTATGGCATTTTGGGGAGCTCCGTTACATGAACCAAAACATGCGCGTTGTGCTGTTGATGCCGCACTTCAAATGTTGCAACGTTTGCAGGATTTACAAGTTCAATTTAAAGCTAAAGGTTGGCCAGCAATTGATATTGGGATTGGGTTAAATACTGGTATGATGAGTGTTGGCAATATGGGTTCACAATTCCGGATGGCTTATACAGTATTGGGAGATGCGGTTAATTTAGGTTCTCGTCTGGAAGGTTTGACTAAACAATATGGAGTTAAATTAATTGTCAGTGAAGCAACTTATAAAGCTGCTCCGGAATATTTTTATCGGGAGTTGGATAAAGTAAGAGTTAAAGGCAAAGAACAACCAGTATCCATATTTGAGCCGATTGCGTTGTTGAATCAAATTGATGAGAGTTTTGCTGTGGAAGTGAATTATTATAAGATGGCTCTTAAATATTACCAACAACAAAGTTGGGATATAGCAATAGCTTTTTTTACTGAGTTGAGTGAAAAAAAACCTAACTGTTTGTTATATAAAATGTATTTAAAAAGGATAGAATATTTTATAGAAAATCCTCCCGGACAAGATTGGGATGGAGTTTATAATTTTGCTACTAAGTGATTTTTCATAACATATAGCTGTAGGTCGGGTTAAGATTATTAAACAAAGAAAAATAACGTAACCCGACATATATGCTGTCTAAACAGTTAATAACTTACTCAACAAAATCCATTTCAATCACATCTTCAGGTGAGTAAACAATCTGACCATTTTTAAGTCTATAACCAACATAAACTATAACGGAACCAGTTATATCAAGTGGGTTATTCCAAATTTCAATTGCTTCAACTGGGGCTAAATTTTCCGGTTTCTGGAAAGCAATCAAACTGGAAATATTACCATCCCAAATAACTGGTTTGCCTTCAGAATTAAGCATGTAGAACTTGCCTTTATGAAGTGCAACCACCAAAATATCAGCTTGTTTGCCAATATGTTTCACGTCAATCAATAAGTTGCTTTTAATCGTAACTTGAGATTTGCGTGTGATAGTTGATTTGCGTTGGAAAGGTCCACCATTTTCTGAGGCTCCACCAGTTAATCTTGCGAAACTTCTAGCATTGCCTTTTAAGAAAATTGCATCACCTAACGCTGGCAATCCAATTATACTGTGAGTTTTCAAGTAATTAATATGGATAGAGAATCCAATATTTTCACCAAATACAACGCCATCTTCCAATTCAACATCTTCAGCAAGAATTACGTTGGAAATAACAGCTTTAGACTTGATAATTAAGCTTTCCAAAAGAGCTGGTTGTTCGCTATTACCGATAATATGCTCATTCAGAATACCACCAATTATATGAGTTCCTGATGCTAATCGAACATTTTCAAAGAAACCTTCGACTTCACTGGTATTAATGATTTGACCAGCAAGTGTTCCGACAACTTCGCCATCATCATTCGCACCATTGATAGAACCACCAAGAAATTCAAAATCAGCTAAAGTGCCAAGATTGCTTATATAACCACTGAAAATACCGCCAGTTACTTGAACATCTTTGCTTATATTTGAGTTGGATATACGGCCTTGGTTATTTTTAATATCACTTACTATATTTGCATAACCAATATTGCCTTTTTCCTCAACGAGAATATCTTTAGCATCTTTCCAACCATAATTACAGGTTGTGTTAATAACATGACCACCTGAACAAGCATTGTTTGCTGGAACAGATGTCGAAGTAGTTGTTGAACTTATTTCCTCAATTGGTGTTTTCACATCCAACTTATCATCATCAACAATAGTCAATACCGAAGTATCAGGGTCTATCAAACTGGCATTTTCAGTTGCACCTAAACTTAAGATAACTTCTTTATTGCCATCAACTTTATCGTTGTCAATGATTGTGATTGGCACATTTATATCGCCTTCAATACCATCATCCCATTCCAATGTTTCCGCAATTGATTCATGACGGTTGTCTTTTGAACTATGCAATTCAACAGTTACCTTGCCTTCAGTACCGATACGAGTTGCCGTTATTTCAGTTTCTCCAGCATTTTCAGCTACTTCATAACTCTGTTCACTGAAACTAACTGTATTTGTTGGAATAGTTGGTTCATCAACATTTGGAGTTGTTGGAATAACTGGGTCAGTATCTGTAACTGGTGGAATAACATTTGGGATTGTTGGGTCAACTGGAGTTATCACAACTGGTTCAACCGGTTTAACTTTAAATGTAGCTGCACATTCAGTGTTTTCTAGCAATTGAACTTTACCATCTGGACAGTCTTTTGACCATGAATCAAGCATATAGTCAGTATTTGGGGTGGCTGTTAAATTAATTTTTGAACCACCTTCAAATTTATAACTACATTTTTGACTGGTTTTACCGCAATCAATGCCTGATGGGGAGCTGGTTATAACGCCGTTTTCAGGGTAATCAATTGTTAAAGTACGAGGTGTTAATTTGAAATAGGCAGTACAAGTACGACTACTGACCAAGAACATTTCTGTATCACAATCTTTACCACTCCAACGGTCAAATATTGAACCAGAATCTGCTTTGGCTGTCAATTCGACATGAGAGGCTGTATCAAATTTTGCACTACAATGTGAATTAAGAGCTGACTCGCAAATGACCCCAACAAAAGAAAGCAGCAGCGAGTCTTCCAAAAACATGAACCATAAGTCCTGCATAAGAACGAACTCTGCCAGCAGACTCAATACCAGATTTTC
>JAUCGL010000216.1 GCA_030378105.1 Candidatus Halobeggiatoa sp. HSG11
TCTGGACATAAAATTATTATTTCTGTATTAATTTTTTCGCACATATATTCCAATACCTTTATTAAGTGTTTATCTTGATATAAAATACTATGATAACATACCTACATCGGTTTGTAGGGACTACCCGTATATTTGGCAAAGTTAGTAAAAGCACATGGAATGAATAGAAAAGGAATTTTATGTATATTTGAAGGTGATGATGCAAAATATTATGGTATTAGAATTGATAATCACATATCCTTAGAACGACGAAATGTCCAATGTAAAGGTAAAGAAACTGTAATTGCTCTTCGTGAAAAAGCTATGCAACATCCTGAGCTTAAAAATGCCAATACACTATTTTTTGTAGATCAAGATTTTGATGATATTGAAATAGAAGCAAATCTTTATGTTACACCATGTTATTCGATTGAGAATTTATATGCCACCAACTCTGCACTATCAAGATTATTGAATGATGAATTTGAATTAAATGATGTAGATCATACTAGAGATATTGAAAATGTTCTTGCTTGTTTTGATAAGGTGAATACTCAATTTAATAAGTGTATGTTGCCTTTCAATTCATGGTTTAAAATACAGATAAAAGAATCAGAGATAAATCAAGAAGTAAAGTTAAATGCTAATAATGTTGATTTGAATAAATTAGTAAATGTAACATTAAATGATGTGTCAACTAAATATTCCATTGAAAACATTAAAAAATTATTTCCTGATACTGTTGATATTATTTCAGAAAACTTAGATAAAATGATTGTCATTTTTAATAATTATGATCTTTCATCCTCATCTAGAGGAAAATATAGATTAGAGTTTTTTAGACTATGGTTAGAATGTTTAATGGATGATGCTAGAAATGAGAAAAGCGTTCTCTTTAATAAAAAATTTCACCCTAAATTAAGTTTAAGCAAAAAAAACATATTGTCTGAATTATCTCAGTATGCAGATACACCTGTTTGTCTTAAAAAATTTTTAACCGATTGTATTAGAACCAAGTCGAAAACATCCCATACTATTTACTTTATTTCCTTATAAAAGAAATTTTCAAAGAAAATGGTTGGAAACTAATCACAAATATTGATACATCAGTTCCTACGTGGTTATTTGAAAAATGATTAACTAATGATTATAAAGTAGGATTTACAATTAACCTATTGATTAAGATTATTAATATTGTTGCTTTGTTGTAAGGTTGATTTGGGGTGCGTTGGACACACCCTATTTTCTAAAATAATGTATAAAATATTAAAAATATGCCACATATTTCGATGTTTTTTAATGAACATAATCCACCACATTTTTATGCAGAATATGTTAGTGAATATAAAATTAAACTGACGTTTGATAATGGGGTTAAAAAGGTTGCCGATTGTTCTAAAGGAGGAATATTTGAACCTCTTAAAGATATAGAATATTTTAAACAATTTTTTGTTGATGGTTGGACAATTTCATGGCCTAATGGTGCTGATATTGATCCTGAAACTTTGTATAGATGAGTTCAACACTTGATGTAGGAGAAATTTTCATGTACGGTTTTTTACGCATACCGAACCAAAAATTAAATAAAACAGATACCGATAACTACAAAAAAAGTTATTGTGGACAATGCCATGCTTTGCAGAAACATTTTGGATATACTTCAAGAGCTTTGTTATCTTATGATACGACACTCATCAGCTTATTGATTGATGCACAATCACAATACCAAAATGTGAAACTAAGGCATGGTGTGCTGTTTTTCCACGCAAAGTTCCAGTTTATCATCCTGATGAAATGGCACAAAAAATTTCTGCTAGTTTTTCTGTTGCTTTATTGTTTGCTAAATTGACCGATGATTTACAGGAAAAGAAATCTTTTTTAAAGAGCATATTGGCTAAATATTACCAACGACAATTTAACCAAGCACGAAAAATTTTAGAGTCTGAAGGTTTTAACACCAATTTAATTGACCAATTACTGGCAAATCAAGCCAAAGTTGAATCAAAAAAATCTACATGTATTGAGGATTATGCCGAACCATCAGCACAAATTACCGGTGAAGTATTTCGTTTTATCGCTACGTTAGCTAATTTAAAGCAAAATGAAAGTATTTTGTATGAGATTGGTTATCATGTTGGTAAAATCGTTTATTTGATAGATAGTTGTATTGATATTTTGGATGATATTGAAAAACAACAATTTAATGCTTTACTAGCGGCTTACCAAGATAGTAATGGTTTTTCTGCAAATCGTTCTCAACATGAAGTCATTCGTTTGGTGATTGATTCATTGCGAACCATTCAAACCTTGACTAAACAACTAACACTTTATAAACATAAATCTTTGCTTGAAGGTATTTTATTACAAGGTTTTCCTACCCGTATTCACCAACAAATACATAAAAGTATTAAGAAATTAAAAAAGAATACGTTTATTCCTTTTGATTATCTGCCTCATGCGGCATTGGCATCGGCTTTGTGTTTGTTTACTAATGAAGCTAATGCAATTGAATTTGTGTGGGGAAATGAATATGGTTCTAAATATAGAGCTTATGGCTGTATTATTAATGAGAGTGGTTGCTGTGACTTATGTTTTAATCCATTCGCATATATTGAACATAATACAAATACAATATATTGTTGGGGTAGTGGTGCATGTTGTAATAGCCCAAAACATATTTTATGTAGTGGTTGTATGGCTCAAGTTGTAAGAGGTAGAGACTGTGATGAAGATGTTTTTTTTCTTGATGTTTTTGGTTTTGGAATGATAATAACTTTATTATTCTATTCAGCTATTAGTATTAATATGATTAGCTATAATTTCATATCAGAAACATACGAAAATTACCTTGAGGAAAAACAGGAAACAAAACAAATAGAAGAAATAAAAGAATCTATAAATTATTTTGTGAAAAATATTTCCCCTGAATTACAACTGAATATACAAAAAATCAATAATAATATTGTCGTTATTAGTACCAAAATTCAGAATCTTCAAAAACTACAAGAACAATTTCCTGCACAAAAAGATGTATTACAACCTAAAATTGCTAAATTAAATAAACTAAAAAATCATCTTGAGGAAACATTACGTAATATCCAAATACAAATAAAAACAGCTTATATTATTCAAGAGGCAAATAAAATAGAGGGTATTGGGCAATCTATTTCTCTTAATAAAATTCTTAAACAGGCGAATGAGGCTTTACAACATGCTAAAAATATTACCAGTAGTGTAGAGGAAACAACTCAATGAAAAATATTTTGTTATTCCTTATTTCTATTTGTTTTTTAGTTAGCTGTTCAGAAGAAAACCAACCATCACAGGTTGTGAATAACGAAGTCAACAATTTCATTCAAAGTACAGCACCTAATCTATTGATAAAAACAGTTAATTTATCCAAAACTATTGATGAAGTTAATATCAAAATTCAAAAAATGGTTGAATTACAAAATAGTTTTCCAGATCATAGTCAAGTAACACAACCTAGAATTGATAAATGGAACAATGTTAAAGTTAAACTAACCAAAACTCAAAAAGACGTTCAGTTTCAAATTGAAAGAGCGTATGTTATTTATAAAACTGAACAAGAAATAGAAGGCACTAAACAATTCACTGCCACCGCCAAAGCTCTTATACAAAAAGCAGATGAAGCATTGAATATCGCTAAAGGTATGACAGAAGTTATTGAAGAATCGACTAATTATTAATAATACAATACCTTGAGGTACATATGTATAGCATTTACAGAACCAATACCGATGAATTAGACATAAATTTTATTAATGCTTTGAAAACCCAATTTGCTCATTAGGAAATAGAAATTTGTGAAGTATCTCAAATTGAAGATATGGACCAAAGTGGATTTCCCGAAACTATTATAATATATTAGGTTTCGAGAAATCGTACCTCATTCCTGAAATAACTATTTTGAGATTGGCAAAGTACAAGATTAATGGCCTTTTTTATCTTCTTCTTTTTCAACCAATTTCAAATCAGACGGTCCTAAACCACCCTGAGCATCTTTACCTTCTAACTTAATTTTTAAACGCAACTCATTTGGTGAATCAGCATTAGCGATTGCCTCATCATAACTTATGCGATCAGCCTGTTCCAAAGCAAATAAAGCTTGGTCAAAGGTCTGCATACCTAAATCTGAAGATTTGGCCATAATTGGCTTAATTCCACCGACATCTCCAGCCATAATTAGTTCTGCAATAAGAGGAGAATTACGCAAAATTTCAATAGCAGCAGCCCGACCTCCAGTTACAGTTTTGACTAACCGTTGGGAAATAACTGCCTTCAAATTTAAGGACAAGTCGGCTAACATTTTTTTCTGTACATCTATATCAAAAAAACCAACAATACGGTCAACCGCTTGGTTAGCATTGTTAGCATGTAGAGTTCCCATCGCTAAATGGCCAGTTTGGGCAAATTCCATCCCAAAGTTCATAATTTCAGCATCCCGAATCTCACCCAACAAAATAACATCCGGAGCTTGCCGCAAAGTATTATGTAAAGCCGCTTCCCAACTTTTAGTATCCACTCCAACTTCTCGCTGCATAATACAACAGTTTTTATGTGGATGGACATATTCAATTGGGTCTTCAAGGGTAATAATATGGCCGTATGAATTACGATTGCGATGGTCAATTAAAGCTGCCATCGTGGTTGATTTACCTGAGCCGGTACCACCAACCATGATAATTAAACCATTTTTGGCGGTAATTACTTCTTTAAGAATTGGTGGTAAGTTCAATTTATCAAAATCCGGAACCTCAGCCTCAATAATACGCATAATAACGCCTTGACAACCCTGCTGTATAAAAGCGTTAACTCGAAATCGGCTTAAACCCGGTGGATGGATAGCAAAATTACATTCTTGAGTTTCTTCAAATTCCTTCAACTGCTTATCATTCATTATACATTGAGTCAAAGCCATTGAATCATTAGCAGTTAAAGCCTTCTTAGTCATTGGGGTCATTTTACCCTTGAGCTTCATTGCTGGTGGAAAAGCGGCTGTTATAAATAAATCAGAACCACCTTCTTTTGTCATTAATTTCAACAATTTAATCATAAAGCCCATGGCTTCATCTCTTTCCATATCTGCACCTTTTTTAATTATAAATTTTTAATTAAAACTAAAAACCTTAAAATCACATATTTTTAGCTTTGCCTTAAAGTTTCTGATTTTAATTAATAATTAACAACTGATAATTAACAATTGTCTTTAAGCAAATTTATCTTTATTAACCGCATATTCACGGGCATGTTCTTTAGTAACTAGTCGTTTTTGCACTAATTTTTCTAGTTCACCATCCAAAGTTTGCATACCAAATTTCTGTCCAGTCTGCATGGAGGAATACATTTGAGCTACTTTATTTTCCCGAATCAGATTGCGAATCGCTGGCGTTCCAACTAAAATTTCATGGACAGCTATCCGTCCACCTCCAATCTTTTTCAATAAACTCTGAGCCACAATTGCCTGAATTGATTCTGATATCATAGTTCTAATAGTGGGTTTTTCCGCAGTTGGAAATACCTCCACAATTCGGTCAATAGTTTTAGCAGCAGAAGCTGTATGTAAAGTACCAAATACCACATGACCAGTTTCAGAAGCTGATAAAGCGAGTCGTATAGTTTCCAAATCTCGTAACTCCCCAACCAAAATAACATTTGGGTCTTGCCGCAAAGCTGATTTAAGAGCATTATCAAAACTTAAAGTACTGGTTTTAATTTCTCGTTGTGAAATCAAACATTTTTTGCATTCATGGACAAATTCAACTGGGTCTTCAATAGTAAGAATATGACCATATTCAGTCTCATTACGGTAGTTCATCATGGCTGCTAAGGTGGTGGATTTACCTGAGCCAGTACCTCCAGTAACTGTAACAATACCTTTGTGAGTCATAGCAAATTTTTTAAATAGATTTGGAGCATTTAATTGTTCCAAACTTAAAATTTTAGAAGGAATTGTCCGTAAAACTGCTCCGGCCCCACGATGTTGTACATAAGCATTAACTCGGAAACGTGCAACTCCGGGTATAGAAAATGAGAAATCACATTCCATATATTTTTCATATTCTTTACGTTGCTTATCGTTCATAACATCGTAAATCATATCTCGTACTTGAGCATGATCTAATGGAGGTATATCAACTCGTCGCATATCTCCACTGACCCGAACCATCGGTTCTACCCCAGCAGATAAATGAAAATCGGAAACACCATTAGCAGCACCAAAAGCGAGTAAATCAGTAATATTCATATATATTTTCCGTAAATATTAAAATTTAATTTGTATTTTAAGTTGGTTGTTCAACAAACGGTGTCTTAAATATTAATGGTAAATTTGGATTGAAATACTATTTTTTTTATTTATAGATGCAAAGCAGTGCAAGATGTTAGGTATGT
>JAUCGL010000023.1 GCA_030378105.1 Candidatus Halobeggiatoa sp. HSG11
GGGATTGTTTTGAGTTTAAGAACTTTAGTTCTCACTAATGGCAGATGGAAACAATTTTGGGATAAAATCAATCAATATGGTTTACCTTTAATTGCTTAAATTTATACATTAAATGGAGGTCATACTCACTTGGTAGTGATATTGTCGGTGAAGTATTAGCTGATAAAGATGGTGGTATTATAGATATTTTTGCAGATGAGATAACATTAGATGGCTATGGGAGTTATTCATATATTTCTTCTAGTTCTCGTGGAATTGGACATGGGGGAAATATCAATTTATCTGCTAGAAAATTAGATTCATATTGATGGTGAATTTATGCCTTGTTTGATGTTGCCGTTGTCACTGTCTTATGATCATCGGGTGATTGATGGTGCTGATGGTGCAAGGTTTACTCAGTATTTGCGATTTATTTTGGAGGATGTGAGGAGGTTGTTGTTGTAGTTATTATAGGTATGGTGGGCAACGGTTAAGTACTTATTATACCAAAATATTTCCTAGTTCCCAACATCCTCGTTTATCTCGTTCCCAACGTCTTCGTTGGGAATGTCTACCATACCGCTCTGCGGTATTCATTTTGGTTTAAATCGTGGCAAAGCCACTTAAATTAAGTTCGTAGAGTGTATAAGTGAAACGTCATACACCAATTGTAGAAGCATAATTATTTCAAATGGTACATGACGCTATCACTTATGTACCCTACAATTAGTCAAATATATGCAGCTTACGAGTTAAAATTTTGTTGAGATATGGTAATCGGGTGCAATATTCGGTGTTTGAGGTTATGTTAAAATCTCAAAATGAGTTAAATGTTTTGCTTAATAAGTTGCGAAAAATTGCTGATGAAAACACTGATATTCGATTATATAAGTTGTGTGAAAATTGTCGTGAGGCTTCGTGTGATTTAAATGGTGAGCGGATTGCTCGGATGCCGGCGGTGGTTATTGTTTAGTTGTCAGAATCAGAATTCGCAGAATTAAAAAATTAACAGAATAAAACCCAAAATGGCTTAACAAACTATTCTGAAAATTCTATAATCCTGTTAATTCTGATTCAGAAAAAAATATTTGACAAATTAAATTAAATTTATTATAATTATTGCCTATGAATAACATCAGCCGATCAGGCATTATAATGATGTTCTTTAACAATTTGAATTTTATGAAGTTTATTGTAAGTTATTGATTTTAAAGGTATCGGAGTCAGCTATGGTAAAAAGTTGGTTAAAAGTAATAAATATCATATTTATGATTTAAATCAAAGCGTTACTTTACAAAGACTTATAAATAGTAAGGTGTTGTCGCTCCGAACATAATTAAATCAATTATTTATACTAAATTTAGTAATAAAAAAATGGTGAAAATAGCTATATTACCTTATTAAAAATGAGGTTATTAAGGGGTCGCTCCGATTTGCTTTTTAAGCCATTGATTTTAAAAGTGGGAAAATACCCGCTCTTTCATGGAAGTTCGCCGATCAGGCAATTGAAACTCTGTGCGTTACATAAATCATAGTTACTCGATTCTTTCATGGAAGTTCGCCGATCAGGCAATTGAAACGTTGTATTAGGAACAATAATAAAAATACTCACTATTCTTTCATGGAAGTTCGCCGATCAGGCAATTGAAACTAAGATTACAAAACTTCAAATACTTTAAATTCCAAAACTTTCATGGAAGTTCGCCGATCAGGCAATTGAAACAAAACTGGAAATGTTATAGCCACTGTATAACCAATACTTTCATGGAAGTTCGCCGATCAGGCAATTGAAACTTTGTAGACATTCTATCTCCCAATCCATAAACATCACCTTTCATGGAAGTTCGCCGATCAGGCAATTGAAACTGTTTCTGGACTGATGGTAAAGCTATATGTTTTGCTTTCATGGAAGTTCGCCGATCAGGCAATTGAAACTTGTATAATATCGGAAGGTATACTAAACGCTATAACTTTCATGGAAGTTCGCCGATCAGGCAATTGAAACACTTTCCATTTCACTTCATAGTCGGGAAAATGGTCTTTCATGGAAGTTCGCCGATCAGGCAATTGAAACGATAATGTAGCACAAATGTATTACCAGAAAAAATCTTTCATGGAAGTTCGCCGATCAGGCAATTGAAACCTTATAATTATATCCTCCAACAATAAATCTAGCAATTTCCTTTCATGGAAGTTCGCCGATCAGGCAATTGAATATATATAAGACCAGACCTGACAGGTTTTTAAAACCTGTCAGGTCTTTTTGTTTGAGCAATTGAACATCTTTCCCTAGTTCCCAACATCCTCGTTGGGAATTTCTACTATACCGCTCTGTGGTATTCCTTTTCTCGTTCCAACGCACCAGCGTTGGAATGCAGGATACACCGCACTAGCGGTGCGAAGAAATTAGCATATTAATTTTCTAGATTCACTGTATAATCTTGTACATTAATTTGACCGTATATTTTTTATATATACGCACCGCCAGTGCGGTGTTTCTGCATTCCAACGCTGGTGCATTGGAACGAGGGAACGAGAGAACATCCTCGTTGGGAATTCCTACCATACTGCTCTGCGGTATTTCTGTCTTTAGAACCGAGATAAATGAATATGAGCCAAAAATTTCTAACAATAATTAGAAGGAAAATTTAATGAAAAACAAAGAACAATTAATAAAAGACCTTGGAATCGATGTAAATTTTGTAAAACCTTGTTCTTCCAATTGTTGCCATTATGGTGAAGGATGTGCATTAGGATATCCTATTTATGCAGAATTTAACGGATTTGGAAGTTTTGGTAGAATTTATGAAAATGATGTGGATGATATTAAGATGATGTATTCAAAAGATTTTTATGAATATTGGAGATCAAAAAATCCAAATATTAACAAAAAGTATATTCCTTGCTTTCATATTGGTTGCTCGTGTGAACGATGCAATAAACTTGATGATATTCAATTTATGTCTCGATGGATGCGAGATAACCATTAATTCCCTAGTTCTAACGTCCTCGTTAGTAGGAAAGGTATGGTGGGTAATGATAAGTTACCTACTATATTATATTATTTGATTTCACATTTTTTTAAGTAGTTGGGCATGTGTTCCCAACCTTGCCAAACGAACATATTCTTCATCCAATGAATAAATAACGAGAACATCACCGCCAATATGAAATTCTCTGAAATCTGACCATTCACCACTTAATTTGTGATCTTTTGCTTCTTTGGGCAACTGTTCACCTTTTAGCAAACTAGCAATATAAACAAATAGTTTTGTGGCTTGCTGGTCAGTTAGTTTAAATTTTCTAGAATCTTTGATGAATAGTTTATGTCTGTCAAGTTTTTTCATTAAATCCCATTTCAGCTTTTAATTCATCTAATGAAACTTTTTTAGTATTTTTATTTTCCCGAATGTCATTAATTGCCTTTCTAGTTTCTTTATTTGGAAGATTGACTTTAAATGGTAATCCTTGTTGAGCAACAATCATACTGGTAAATATATTAACAGCTTCAGTAAAATTCATTCCAAGTTCATCAAGTATTTCTTTGGCTTCTTCAAGTTTAACTGCATCAATGCGTAGACTTGTTTGTACTTTTTGCATTTTATATTACTCCTTAAATATTATATAATTATATACAATTTGTTGTATAAATACAATTACATTCAATTTCATTACAAGTTTAAGAATTAAAATATTTTCCCAAAAAAAATCACAAAATATTATCAACATTATACCCTTTTTATGAAAATAGGTTTAACTCATAAATCACTTAATTGGAGATTTTTGCTGACAGTACCCATATCTAGTTAAATAATTGATTTAATAAGAACTGCATTGATTTGTAGGGACTACCTAATATTTTAATATTCTGACAAGAAAATCCATTTACTTAAAGGATAAAGGAAATATTTAAAAGTTGCATTAAGGTTTAAATAAAATTAAACTGATAAGAAAATGGACATAATTTTTATTCTTAAATACTTTTTAAACATAGCCTTAAACTTAACAATATGACCACTAATCGACAAGATTTTAATAACTGTACTGCTTCAGTGTTACAATTATTATATGAAAAATTTCCCAATGAAGTTGATGTTATGATAGAAGATTTAACTGAAGATAAAGAGTTAAACGATAATTATTTTGCAACTATGCGTTTTTTACGTCGTGAAAATTTAATATACTATCAAGAACTGGATTTTAGTAACTTTAAAAGAACTGTATTGACAGCTAAAGGTTTAAGCATCCTAGATACAACTCCAGATGATATTGACATCAACTTAGCTCAACAGCTCATTAATTCAGATAAAATAGCTATTATCGTTCAAAATATAATAAAATTAGCCACTTAAAACTATGCAAACTTACCAACAAGATTTTTTGGAATTCGCTATCCAACAAAAAGTATTACGTTTTGGAGATTTCACTTTGAAATCAGGCCGTATAAGTCCATATTTTTTTAATATTGGATTGTTTAATACCGGTTCTGCTCTTGCTCAACTTGGGCGTTTTTATGCTAAGGCCATCTGTGCCAATAATACTGATTTTGATATGTTATTTGGCCCTGCTTACAAAGGTATACCAATAGTTACCACAACCGCAATTGCATTATCCGAATATCATCAAATGCACGTACCTTATTGTTTTAACCGCAAAGAGGCTAAAGATCATGGTGAAGGGGGGACAGTTGTCGGCAGTCATTTAAGTGGTAAAGTTCTATTAATTGATGATGTTATAAGTGCTGGAACTGCTATTCGGGAAGCTGTCGAAATAATTAAAGCTAATGGAGCTGAATTAGTTGGAATTGTGGTAGCTTTGAACCGTCAAGAGCGTGGCAAGACCAAAATCTCTGCAATTCGAGAAATTGAACAAAATTATGGAATTAAAATAACTAGCATTGTTAATTTAGATGATTTGATGAGCTTTCTTGATCAATACGATCCCAAAATATTAGCAAAAGTTAAAGAATATCGGTTGCAGTATGGAGAATAATATCCCTTCTATTCAGCTACTTCCAACTTTAATAGCTAATCAAATTGCAGCTGGAGAAGTTGTTGAACGGCCAGCTTCGGTGGTTAAAGAGTTATTGGAGAATAGTTTAGATGCTAAAGCTGATTATATTGAAATTGAGATTGAACAGGGTGGAATTGCGTTAATACGGGTACGAGACAATGGTTTTGGGATTCGTAACACTGAGCTATCTGTTGCTTTAAATCGTCATTCCACCAGTAAAATAAGAGATTTAGATGATTTGGAACATATTAATAGCCTTGGTTTTCGTGGCGAAGCTTTGGCTAGTATCGCTTCCATTTCTCGACTGATATTAAGCTCTCATTTTCACGATGAAGAAAGAGGTTATTGTATTCGTTTGCATAACATAAATACCTCTTTAACTCCAGAACCAGTGGCTCATCCAATAGGAACTACTGTAGAAATTCGGGATTTATTTTATAATGTTCCAGCTCGGCGAAAATTTTTACGTACAGATAAAACAGAATTTAATCATATAAATGAAACTGTTAAACGCTTATCATTAAGTCGCTTCGATGTTGGTTTTAAATTGACTCATAACCGCAAATCATTAATGACTTTGAAAGCTGCTTTGACTGAAGAGGAACAGTTACAAAGGGTTACCATGTTATGTGGTTCTGAATTTATTGAACATGTACTGAAAATTGATAGAGATTCAGGTGAAATAAAATTATCTGGTTGGATAACACAGCCAACTTATTCTCGCAGTCAACCGGATATGCAGTATTTTTTTGTGAATGGGCGAATTGTACGAGATAAATTGATAAGTCATGCTATACGTCAAGCTTATGAAGATGTATTGTATTCAGGCCGTCATCCAAGTTATGTATTGTATTTAAAGATAAATCCCACTGAAATAGATGTCAATGTGCATCCGAACAAAAATGAAGTACGGTTTATCCAAACTGGTTTAGTCCATGGTTTTTTAGTGGCAACTTTGCAAGATTATTTAGCTACTACTTCTCCTATTAATCCAGATGATTCACAATCACAAGATTTACCATCAGAAGCATATCCAGAACCTTATTTTAATAAGCATCCTAATTTTTCCTCAATTCATCCTTCGCCATCTACTAGCCAAATTCATGAAACCACTCAATTTTATCAGGCTTTAAAACCTGATTTATCTGGTAATGAATTTGATAATAAGATGGAAACAACTCAAGATGTTGAACCAATTCCGCCTTTAGGTTATGCTCTGGCTCAATTGCATGGGATTTATATTTTGGCTGAAAATGCTACTGGCTTGGTATTGGTTGATATGCACGCTGCTCATGAACGAATAACTTATGAAAAGTTGAAAACTGCTTGGCAGTTGCAGGAGGCAAATGGACAAACTTTGTTAATTCCAATAACAATGACAGTTAGTGAAACGGAGGCAGAACAGGCAGAGCAGTATTTGGAATTGTTTGAACAGTTGGGTTTTGAAATAAGTCGAGCTGGCCCAGAAGCATTAACTGTGCGTCAGGTCCCAACTTTGTTGATTGATTCGGATATAGTGAAATTAGTTGGTGATGTGTTGGCGGATTTATCACAGTTCGGAACCAGTTCTCGACTGCAAGAGCATGAATTGGAAATTTTGGCTACTTCGGCTTGTCATAATTCAGTGCGAGCCAATCGTCATTTGACTGTTAGTGAAATGAATGGTTTGTTGCGAGATATGGAAGTGACTGAACGTAGTAATCAATGTAATCATGGTCGCCCAACTTGGGTTCAACTGAATTTGAAAGAGTTGGATAATTTGTTTTTGCGTGGTAGGTAAGGGGCTAATGAAACAATCAGAAATAAATTTTAAAAAACTCTGGAAAATTGTAACTAAAAATAAAGTAAGAATCAATTCACATATTCATGGTCCAGAACATTGGGCGAGAGTGGAACGAAATGGATTGTATATATGTGAAAAAAATGGTGCGGATAAAGAAATTATTAAACTATTTGCTCTGTTTCACGATAGTATGAGGTTAAATGATGGTCGTGATATTGAACATGGATTACGAGGAGCTGAATATGCAAAATCATTGTTAAACAAAGAGTACGAGTTGGCAGAAGATAAATTTGAATTGTTATATTATGCTTGTCAATATCATTCAATACGTAGACCAACTGAGGATAAGACTATTGGTACATGTTGGGATGCTGATAGGTTAGACTTAAGAAGAGTTGGTATTAAGCCCGATGAAAAATATTTATATTCTGATGCTGCTAAAATTGTTGCTAGAGAACAGAAATGGAATGAATTAAATACATTTAAGGTAACTTTTCCCTTAACTTCCTTCTTTAAAAAATGGTGGAACTTATAGCACCGTAAGGTGGTAACGTATTTTTGTTGCTTGTAGTACATCATCAAGAGTTTTATGATAAGCATTGTTAATATTTCACCAACTCAGTTTTAAATCTGTCCACAATTCAATTCAGACTGTTCTAACCATAATTGTTGAGCGTGATGTTGAGATAAGTTAAATGCTCGCCAATCTTTCTTGGTTTGTAAAACGGGAAGTTTATTCAAAGATGTCCATAATTGACAACGCTGTTTTTCTTCAATATATGGCAAGTTTGCTAATATCGTTGGGACAGCATCGGTACTCAGAGAACTTAAATAAGCAGCATCAAAACGTTGTTGAGCTTGTAAACGTGCGAAATTAAACTTAGTTATTTGAGCATCAGGGTTAATGATATGCAATAAAGCTATGAAAAACATGCCACTTACGATTGCTCCAAAAATAAATTGAGTTCTTTTACCATGTAATACAGTTAAACTGAACCAGACAAATAATATTATTAGCCACAACATAAAAATACTGGTATAAAAACGTAGCTCGGTAAATCCATAAACGCTTGTGTATAAATACATTCTATGTGCTGCTGAAGCCGCTATAATCATGGTCATAATTATCATTATTACGGATAAAAGCTGGTAAAGCCTTCTTTCAAATTTATTATACGGTTGATATAACCAATGAGTAAAAAGTAATAATATTATTACTAGTAAAGTTACTGCTACTAGCTGTATGAAACCACGCCGTGCATAATTAGAATAAGTTGGCCCATCTAAAGATTGAATTAAAGCATCTCCACCAAAAAAATAAGTAAACTGGATTATAATAAAACTTAAAAACAATAAATTCACGGCTCCTAGTGTAATTCCGGTTTCAATACAACCAAGTCGCCAAATTGGTAAATATAACTTTTCTACATTTTTGTTAATACTGTTAACAAATATAGTTCCACGCAATATTGCTATAGAAAACCAGCAACATATAATAAATATAGCTCCAAAACGTAACACAGACTCTTCGTTTAATTCCCAGTTTAATGAGTTAAAAACAGCTTGTTCAAATCTAGCATCGGAAGCAATGAGTAATAATCCAAAAACTAACAACATTGGTGTAGTTACCATTAGTCCTCTTAAAATGGAATTTATATTATCACCCCAATGATTTTTAACTTCATTCCAATGTATATCTTCACGTATAAGGTCACGATAACTACTTATGCCATATTCTATGGATAATAAAAAATCCTGGAATATTTGAGAAATTTCAAGATAACGTAGTTTGGGTCTAGTGGCTGTGTTAAAAGCAAGACTGATTGTTAACATTAATCCTAAATAACTCAAACTATTAAGTACTAAAGAGTCACGCCAAGTTAAAGCTAAGGCAAAAAATACCCCACTTGCCATTAAAGTATATTCACGATATCCAACATAAAGATGAGCTAGGTTTCTAACAATTAATATAAAAGCTATAAGCAATAAGCTAAATAGAGTAACATTGATTCCCCAAGCCTTGCTATTAAATAAAAATATTCCTGCTACTCCCATTAATAAACTAATTATTAAAATAATCAGGCCAATTACTGTTTGATCGGTTATTTCATTTTTTAAATAGTTCATATAATTAAATTTTGTTAATTTTTAAAGTTTGGTTTATTTAACTGAGTTTATCGCAGAGAGCTTTTATATTCTACCGATTTTATCAATAGCTAAAATCTATGGAATGCTTAATAATTACAATATTATTTTAAATATCAAACATGTCCATTCTTAAAAATTCTTCTATTGTTTCAGCATCTTTAGGTTTAGAGAAAAAATAACCCTGCACATTATGACAATTAGCTGCTTTCAACATAGTAACTTGAGTTTTGTTTTCAGTTCCTTCAGCAACTATCCTTAAATCAAATGACTTGCCTAATGCTATAATAGCGTTAACAATTTGTGCAGATTTAGCAGAGGCATCAATATTTTGAATAAAGCTTTTATCAATTTTTAAGGCATCTATAGGAAATTGTTGTAAATAACTTAAAGAAGAGTAACCAGTGCCAAAATCATCAATATATAATAATATATCTAAGTTTTTTAAATCATTAAGAATTTTTAATGCTGTTTTTGGATTTTGCATCATGGCATTTTCAGTGATTTCAATTCTACAAGTATCTGGTTTTATATTATATTTATCTATAATATCTTGAATTTGATAAATTAAATCTGGTTGTTTGAGTTGTACTGGAGAAACATTAATATTCATTCCTAGATTAGAATGAGCAGTAAATTGCTGTTGCCAGCTACTAAGTTGTATACAGGCAGTTTCAAATACCCACAAACCAAGCTCTTTAATTAAACCTGTCTCCTCTGCCAATGGAATAAATGAATCAGGAGTTATTAAACCTTGTTGTGGATGCTGCCAGCGTACTAATGCTTCAAAACCTATCAATTTATGAGTTTCCAAGGATATTATTGGTTGATAATATACCATTAACTCATCTCGCTCCAAAGCTTTGCGTAAATCTCCTTCCATTTTAAGCATATTAACGATTGTAGTCCGCATCCAAGGCTGAAAAATAACTGATTTATCACCACCTTGTTTTTTAGCTTCATACATAGCTGTATCGGCATCTCGTAACATTTCATCAGCAGTTTTATATTCCGAATTGCTTAACGCTATTCCGATACTAGCAGTTGTATTAAATGTTTCATCTTTTAAAGGATAAGGTTGACTTAATTTGTATAAAATATTGCTAATATTCTGTTCCAAAGTTTGTAAATCTGGAATGTTTTTAAATATTAACGCAAATTCATCACCACCAAATCGTGCTACTATATTATCATCGGTGACTTCTTTACTTAAACGTTCTGCAATATCGGTAAGCAATCGATCACCAACTAAATGTCCCATACTGTCATTAACAATCTTAAATCGGTCTAAATCAACAAATAATACGGCAAACACAGCATCATCTTGGGCAATTGCATCAGTTAAACTGTCAGTAAAAGAGGTTCGATTCAATAAACCAGTCAATTGATCATGAGTAGCATCATAACGTAATTTCTCTTCTGTTTGTTTACGTTCGGTTATATTTTCTATTATACCTTCATAATACTTAATTTCATTTTCATTGTTACGCACCACATGTACAGTTTCTTTAACCCAAATTATAGTTCCATTTTTACAACGAGCTTGATATTCAAAATCTTGAACATTGGAATTAGTAGCTAATAATTCGATAAATTCTATTCGTCTTTGTGGTTCAAAATATAATTGTTTACCAATATCAATTATTTCTGTATACATTTGTTCCGCAGATTCATAGCCAAACATACTTATACAGGCTGGATTAACACTTAAATAATGCCCATCAAGAGTACATTGAAAAATCCCTTCTATAGCATTTTCAAAGATATTGCGATATTTTTGCTCTGCCTCTAATCGATCTTGTTTCAATTGTAAAATATTAAGGTGAGTTTTGATCCGAGCTAACAGTTCATCTTTGGAAACCGGTTTAGTTAAATAATCATTGGCCCCACTTTCTAATCCTACCACTAAATCTGCTACTTGATTTTTAGCAGTTAATAAAATAATAGGTAATTCATCAGCTTGCCATTGTGTTCTGATTTTTTGGGTAACTTCATAACCACTCATATGTGGCATCATAACATCTAACAAAATAATATCTGGTTTTTCTTGTTTTAAATATTCTAAAGCTTCAATACCAGAATCAACTTGATGTAGGGAGTAATTGTGTAACGACAGATAATTAATTAAAACTTGTCTATTCACCTGTTCATCATCAACAATTAAAATACTAAATTCTGATTGTAAATCGTTATTTGTTATTTCTATATCATCATTTGTTAATTGATGACTGATAACTGACAATTGAGAAGTATTTGTTTGTTCTGAAACTTTCTCTTTAGAAATAGGTAAACTAAAACTAAATGTTGAACCAACTCCTACTTCTGATTTAACTGTCATTTGACCATGATGCAAATTAATTAACTGTTGAGTCACTGCTAAACCAAGCCCAGTACCGCCGTAAATACGAGCAGTAGAACCATCCGCTTGAGCAAAAGCTTCAAAGATTCGTTCTATCTTTTCTTCAGGAATACCAATACCAGTATCGGAAACACTGATTACTAGTTTAACATTTTCTACTATTTCTGCCGATACTCTAATAATTCCAGCATCAGTAAATTTAATAGCATTACCCACCAGATTATATAAAATTTGCTGTAAACGATTTTCGTCAGCATTAATAGGTGGCAAATTGGCCGGAATCTTATTGATAAGTTGTACTTGTTTATTACCAATAAGAGGTTGACTCAAAGCTAAAACCACTTCAGCAATAGTTCGAGTATCGACAGCCTTAAGTTGTAAATCAAACTCTTGTTTTTTCAATTTAGAAAAATCCAAAATATCATTAACCAAATTAAGTAAACGTAACCCACTAGAAACAATCATACTTAAATTAGTATTAGTTTGCTTACTTAATTGACCAGTTGCTCCATCAACTAAAGATTCAGCAATACCAATAATACCATTAAGAGGGGTGCGTAATTCATGAGAAGTATTGGCCAAAAACTCATCTTTCACCCTATCAGCTTCTTTTAATTGGGCAGCGATTTCTTTTTCTCGTTCGAGTTCTAATTGTTTTTCCCATAATTTACGTTTTTGTGATTGTACATAACTTATAATAATGGTTAAAACTATTAAAACATATAAAATGTAAGCCCACCAAGTTTTCCAAGGTGGTGGTAATATTGTTATTTTAATTGATTTGCCAGTTTCATTCCAAATTCCATCATTATTACTACCTTTAACTCTAAAAGTATAAACTCCATGTGGTACATTAGTATAATACGCTGCTCTACGTTTATTAACTTGATTCCAGTCATTTTCAAAACCTTCTAGCTTATAGGCATATTGATTTTTAGTAGTTTGTAGAAAATTTAATGCTGCAAATTGAAATGAAAAAAATGATTGTTCGTAAGATAAAGTTATTTCTTTAGTTAGATTAATATCTTGTTGTAAAGGTGAATCAGCTCCTAAATTTATTGATTTATTAAAAATTTTGAAATCTGTTATAACAATTGGAGGAACATACAAATTATCTTCTATTTGCTGTGGATAAAAACTATTAAACCCTTTTATTCCACCAAAAAACAATTCTCCAGTTCTACTTTTATGATGAGCTTTATTAAATTCATTACTTTGCAAACCATCTAACACATCGTAATTTTTAAATTTTTCTGTAGTAGGATTAAATTTGGATAAGCCTTTGTTAGAAGAAAGCCATAAATTACCAGTTTCACCCTCTAAAATACCATACACTACATTATTTGCTAATCCATCTATTTCTTGATAGGTTTTAAAACTTTCTAAGTTACGATCAAATTTATTTAAACCATTGCCTAAAGTACCAATCCATAAAGTTTTAGCTTTATCTTCATATATAGTTGATACTTCATTATGACTTAATGAATAAGTATCTTGTTCATCATGTTGATAACGAGTAAAATTGTTTTGTTGATGATTAAATTTATTTAACCCTTTTCCTTGTGTACCAATCCATAAAATGTCAAAACTATCTTCATAAATTGAAGATACATAATTACTACTTAAACTATTAATATCTTTCGAATCATGTCTATAATGACTAAATTTGTTTTTTCGGTCAAACTTATTTAAACCATTTCGGGTTCCAATCCACAAAACATTATTATGATCTTCGTAAATAGTTGAAACCCAGTTATCACTTAAACTATTTGGATTTTCAGGTTGGTTTTTATAATTGGTAAATTGTTTGCGATCAAATCGATTTAATCCACCACGAGAAGTACCAAACCACATAATTCCAGCATTATCTTCATAGATTGTTATGACTTCATTGTCACTCAAACTGTTAGGATTATTTTTATCATGCTGATAATGAGTTACGGTTTTTCTATCAAGAGAAAATTTATTTAATCCATTTTCAGTAGTACCAACCCATAACATACCCTGCTTATCTTCATAAATAGATAATACATGATTACTGTTTAAACTTTGTAAATTTTTAGGGTCATTAAAATAATGAATAAATTTATTTTGATTATAATTAAATTGATTAACTCCACCAGCATTAGTACCAACCCACATGGTATCTGCCCGATCTCGATAAATTGAAGTAATAATGTTACTACTTAAACTATTAGGATTTTGTGGATTATGTTTAAAATGTAAAAATTTATCTTGTTTAAAATTATACAAGTTTAATCCACCACCATCAGTTGCAATCCATAAATTATTTTTAATATCTACCTTCAAATTCCATATAGCTCGACTACTTAAACCATTAATATTATTAGAATCATAGAAATAACTGGTAAAAGTTTCCTGTTGTCGATTAAACTTATGTAAACCACCTAAAGTTCCAATCCATAAAGTTTCTTTTGAACTTTCATAAATAGAACTTATAATATTATTTAAATCATCTGTTTTTTGTGCTGGTAAATAACATTTAAATTTACCCTGTTCAAATTTATTTAAACCTCCACCATTAGTTCCTATCCATAATACCCCTTGGCTATCTTCATAAATTGACCAAACTGAGTCATGGCTTAAACTATTTGGATCGTTTGGGTCGTGCAAATAGTGGGTAAATTTATGACCATCAAATTTATTTAAACCTCCACCATTAGTTCCTATCCATAATATCCCTTGGCTATCTTCATAAATTGACCAAACCATGTTATTGCTTAAACTATTTGGATTATTTGGGTCATGCAAATAACTAGTAAATTTATGCCGATCAAATTTATTTAATCCATTGCCAGTTCCAATCCATAATATTCCTTGATTATCCTCGTAGATGCTAAATATTTCATTATGGCTTAAGGTGTCAGGAACTTTTGGGTCATGTCGATAAACGGTAAAAGTATAACCATCAAATTTATTTAATCCGTCTTGAGTTCCAAACCATATAAAACCTTGTTTATCTTGTAAAATAGCATTAACTGTACTTTGAGACAAACCTTCATCAAGAGAAAAATTTTGAAATTTAAGTTCTTGAGCTAATAAATTTGTAATTGAAAAAATAAATATGATAATAATAAATATTTTCATTGTTTTTTATAAAGATGTTATGCTAAATTATTATACAGGTTGTCATTATGATTTATTTTTCAAAGAATGGATTGTAACTTGAGAAAATTGTCTATATATAAAATGACAGGTTTTATAAATAAGTGAGACGGCAACCGTCTTAATTCTATTAATTAGTAGAGATACTAAATTTTTAGATGTGTGAAATGGTAGGAATAATATAGGAGAATGTCCCATGTTATTATCACGCACTTGTATTTTTGGATTAATAATTATTTTTAGTTCTGTCATCACATATGATTTTACTAAATATGTTACATTCGGTTATCAAACAATAGAGCTTGCGGCAAAAACCGATCCTCGTCGGCAAAATACTCCTATAAAGGAAGGAGATGCCAATGCAAGTGATAAAGAAAAGAAAAAGGAGAAAAAGAAGAAAAAAAATCAACAATCAGTTTGAATTCTTATTTGGAATAATCAAATGTTGATATTTGATAGTCCTGCATAAAGTAGTGAATGTTCTAAAAACTCTTTAAGTATTAAAGACCTAATAGATTAATCACTATATATTACAGGACTAGTAAAATCTTCCTTTTCTACATATTTTAAGCGTCTTGTTCCTCAGACTTAATTTCTTGTTTATTAAGGAACATTTCTGCTTGTTGAGTACAGCCTTTTTCTTTCATCCACTCTATTTGTTGAGTAATTTTCGATAGTTCGGATGGTATCATGTTTAAAATCACTGAATAAGTGTTGACACCATTACGGTTACTGAGTCTAATTGAATAGTTAGTTTCAGTTGTTAGTGGTACTTCTTCTATTGGCCAAGGTATAGTTGTATCAGAAATTTGCCACCGTTTGGTGATTTCCTGTTGAGTTGCAAGATTTTTTACTGTTATAAAGTTTGACCCTTCAGTACGTTTAACTGGAGGTAACCATAAAATAACATCTTCAGGATTAGCATAACAAAAAGAATCTATTTTACACATACCCATTGCCCAAATACTAGGTGGAGTACCACAACCCATACCACGCCTACGAGTATCAAACTTCTCTGCCAACTGAATTGGTTCCTGAGAGTACTGAGTGGATTCAGATGCAGTTGCGTTATTGAAACTAAATAACAAAATAAATATTAATAACATAATATTTTCCAAGAAATTGTTTTTAATCTGTACTTTAAAATATAGTTTTTCAGATTTTTAATCCTGATGGTTTTAACTGTATAATTAAAGCATAAATTTAATAGCTATTTGAGTGTACCAACTCATATATAATATTATCATAATATTATTGTTTGAGCTACTTTATTAATTCTCTTATATATCCATAATGTTTCTAACCTTAACTAACTGTATGTTATAATTATTATATTATTCCATCCTGTAAATTCAGGCTAATTGTCTGAATCAGAATTCACAGAATTATAGAATTTCCAGAATTAAAATCCATAAACCAAATTCCCTCGTTCCTAACATCCACGTTGGAAATATTTTCTGCAACGCAGAGCATCCCCAAGAATTCCTATCCCAGAGGTTGGAAACTAGCAAGTAAATCCAAAAAAATTAGCTTTCCAACTTGTAAACAAGGAAAACCATGAATTATTTATCAGAAGCAGATGTTAGAGCTAAATTTATCACCCCAGCGATTTTACAAGCTGGTTGGGATGAGCAAACTCAGATTGTCCGGGAAAAATACTTTACTGACGGACGTATTGATGTAAGAGGTAATATGACTTCTCGGATAGAAGGAAAATTTGCTGATTATATTCTGTATTATAAGCCCAATATACCAGTTGCAATTATTGAAGCCAAAGACACTAAACATAGTCTAAAATCAGGAATTCAACAAGCCTTAGATTATTCCGATATTCTTGATATACCTTGTGTTTTTAGTAGTAATGGCAGTGGCTTTTATTTTCATGATAAAACTAATTTTGATGGACAAATTGAACGAGAATTTAGTTTAAATGAATTTCCTAGCCCAGATGAACTATGGGAAAAATATAAATTATACAAAGGTATAACTACTAAAGAAGTAGAAACCGTTGCAGCCCAGAATTATTTTATAGATATTTCTGGTCGTAAAGCTCGTTATTATCAGCAAATTGCAATTAATCGAACTGTGGAAGCAGTGGCCAAAAATCAGCAACGGATTATTTTAGTTATGGCAACCGGAACTGGTAAAACTTATACCGCATTTCAAATTATTTACCGATTGTGGAAAAGTGGCCTAAAAAAACGAATTCTGTTTTTAGCTGATAGAACAGCGTTAATTGATCAAACTCTCACGGGTGATTTTAAGCATTTTAAAGAAGCTATGACCGTGATCAAAAATAAGCAAGTGGATACTGCGTATAATATTTATTTGGCTTTATATCAAGGTTTATCAGACAGTAAAACTGAAGATGCGTATAAACAATTTAGTCGTGGCTTTTTTGATCTGGTTATCATTGATGAGTGCCATCGGGGGAGTGCTAAAGAGGATAGCAAATGGCGAGAAATTTTGGCCTATTTTGACCAAGCAACCCATATTGGTTTAACCGCAACTCCAAAGGAAACAAAGAAAATTTCTAATCAAGATTACTTTGGTAAACCAATTTATACCTATTCGCTGAAACAGGGGATTGATGATGGTTTTTTAGCTCCGTATAAGGTCATTAAGGTTACATTGGATATTGATGTTGAAGGTTGGCGACCACCGACTGGTTATAAAGATAAAGCTGGTAATTTAGTTGAAGATCGGATTTATAATCGGCTTGATTTTGATAAAAATATTGTGGTTGAAGAAAGAAGACGGTTAGTTGCTAATAAAATTACTGAATTTTTGCGAACTGATCGGTTTGCTAAGTCCATTGTATTTTGTGTTGATATTGAACATGCTGAAGGAATGCGGGCAGCGTTAATTAATGCTAATGCTGATTTAGTGGCTGAAAATAGTAAATATATCATGCAGATTACCGGTGATAATATGGAAGGTAAACGTGAATTAGATAATTTTATTAATCCAAATGAAGTTTATCCGGTGATTGCCACAACTTCAAAATTAATGACTACTGGGATTGATGCTCAAACTTGTAAGTTAATTGTTTTAGATAGCAATATTGCTTCTATGACTGAATTTAAGCAAATTATCGGTAGAGGTACACGAGTTAATGAAGAGCATGGTAAACGCTATTTTACAATTATGGATTTTAGAAATGTTACTAATCTGTTTGCTGATCCAGAATTTGATGGAGAACCAGTTGTAGTTAAAGATTTTACAGAAAATGATGATTTATCTAGTTTTACAGAAGAATTTGAAATACATGAAGAAAAAGCTCCGTATTCAGTTGAAGATGATGATATAGAAAAGCGTAAAAAAATAGTTGTTAATGGTATATTAGTTACGGTTATTAATGAACGAGTACAATATTTAGATGCTGATGGTAAATTAATTACTGAAGATTTTAAGGATTATACTAAAAATAATGTTTGTAAAAATTATGCTACTTTGAAAGATTTTTTGCGTAGTTGGGATATTGCTGATAAAAAAGCTGCAATTATTCAGGAATTGGAAACCAAAGGAGTATTTTTTGATTTATTACAAGAAGAAGTGGGTAAGGAGTTTGATCCATTTGATTTAATTTGTCATGTTGCTTATGAACAGCCGCCATTGACTCGTAAGGAGCGAGTTAAACAGGTGAAAAAACGTCATTATTTTGCTAAATATAATGAATCAGCTCAAGCGGTTATTAATAGTTTGCTGGAAAAATATATGAATGATGATTTAACCACGATAGAAAATATGGAAGTTTTGAAACTTGAGCCATTAAATCAACATGGTTCACCGTTGGAGATTATTAAGTTATTTGGTGGTAAGAAAAAATATTTGCAGGTTATAGCGGAGATTGAGCAGGAATTGTATAAGGTGGCTTAAAAGGAATACCGCAGAGCGGTATGGTAAGAATTCCTAACGAGGACGTTGGGAACTAGGTATATTTCTAGGTGACTAGATAATAGATTTTTGACAAAATTCAAAATGGATACTATAATATTCATTATTATTTTTTTTGAAAAGAATAGTATTCATTAATGACAGAACGAAGACAAGCAATCATTTTTCCTCGACAGCAAAATATTCTTAAAAATTTGGGGGAAAATATCAAATTAGCACGTAAAAGACGCACATTAACACAGCAACAAATTTCAGAACGGACTGGCCTTAGTCGAGTTACCATTCGTAAAATTGAAACTGGCGATGCTGGTGTTTCTATTGGACATTATTTAGTTGTTTTGTCTGTATTAAATTTAGCTAATGATTTAACTTTGGTTGCTAAGGATGATGAGTTTGGTCGGCGGCTTCAGGATGCAAAATTATTAGCTGGTCGAACCAAAAAATAATATGGAAACAAATGTCTGGGTTTATGCAAATTGGAGTTTTCCTGATGCTAAGGGTTTGCAACAAGCATTTTTAGTTGGAAAATTGACTTCTTCACTGATACGGAATAAAGAATCATTCAGCTTTGACTATTCACCAGAATGGTTAAATTCTCCCTATAAATTATCCATTGATCCTGAATTACAATTATTTTCTGGTCGTCAATTCAGTGATGAAAATAAAAATTTTCGGATTTTTCTTGATTCTTGTCCTGATCGTTGGGGACGGTTATTAATGAAACGTCGAGAAGCTGTACTAGCTCATGAGGAACAACGTAAACCCAAATTATTGAATGAAATTGATTATTTGCTTGGTGTTCATGATCAGTATCGGATGGGAGGATTACGTTTTAAGCTTGAGCCATCTGGGCCTTTTTTAGACAATAATGAGTGGTTTGCTGCACCACCAATGAGTAATTTACATGAATTAGAATATGCAGTTACTCAAATTGAAGGTGATCATTCAAATGATGAAGAGTATAAAAAATGGTTATTTATGCTTATGTCTCCCGGTTCATCACTGGGTGGAGCTAGACCAAAAGCTTCTGTGATTAATGATGATGGTTCTTTGTGGATTGCTAAATTCCCTAATCGATTTGATGATTACGATGTAGGTGCATGGGAATATGTACTTTATCAATTGGCATTAGATGCTGGAATTAATATGGCAGAATCAAGGATAATGCGTTTTAAGCATCACCATATTTTTTTAACCAAACGTTTTGATAGAGACAAAAAAAAGCGTTTACATTTTACTTCTGCTATGACCCAACTTGGTTATTATGATAGTGATTATGAAGCTAGTTATTTGGAGCTTGCCGAGTTTCTCAGCAACAAAGGTGGACAGACAAAACTTGATCTTGAACAGTTGTGGCGGCGGATTATTTTTAACATTGCTGTCTCTAATACCGATGATCATTTGCGTAATCATGGTTTTATTTTGGCTAAATCAGGTTGGCTGTTGTCACCAGCTTATGATTTGAATCCGGTGGTATCTGCACATGGATTACATCTCAATATAACAGATAATGACAATAGTCTTGATTTTGATTTAGCTATGGAAGTTATTGACTTTTTTCAGATAAAATCACCATTGGCAAAAAGAATATTAATAGAAGTAAAAAAAACTGTTAGTAATTGGTCAGCAAAAGCAACAAATATTGGAATTAGTAGAAGTGAGCAAGAGCGTATGGAACCGGCGTTTCAATATAGGTGATATAATTTAAAGAGGAATACCATAGAGCGGTTTGGTAGGAATTCTCAACGGGGATGTTGGGAGCTAGGTATCGCAAGAAACCAGACCTGACAGGTCTTAATCAAGGAATTAAAAATGAGTAATATCAATGCAGTAATTACTAATATTAGAAATATCATGCGGCAGGATCGGGGGATTTCTGGCGATGCTCAACGGTTGGAGCAGTTGGGCTGGATGTTATTTCTTAAAATTATAGATGATAAGGATCAGGAGTTAGAGTTGCTGAAGGATGATTATGTTTCGGTGATTCCTGATGATTTACAATGGCGGAGTTGGGCGGCAGATAAAGAAGGTATTACCGGTGAGGAGTTAATTAAGTTTGTGGAAGCTGATTTGTTTCCGACTTTGAGGAAATTGACTGAAACTAATTTTGAGCAATTAGCTAAGATAGTTCAAGAAGTTTTTGATGGCAATAATAATTATATGAAATCCGGTTATGAAATGCGGAAGGTTATCAATAAGCTGAATGAGATTGATTTTAATAAGTCGAAGGATAAACAGGTGTTTGGGGAGATTTATGAGCGGATTTTGACTGAATTGCGGGATGCTGGAAATAAGGGGGAATATTATACGCCTCGGGCTATTACTAAGTTTATGACGCAAATGACTAATCCAAAGTTGAAAGATAAGGTATTAGACCCAGCTTGTGGGACTGGTGGTTTTTTGACGGCTGCGATTGATCATGTTAGGGGTAAATATGTTAAGACTGTGAAGCATGAGCAAATATTGCAGGAAAGTATTTTTGGTTGGGAGTTGAAGCCGGTGGCTTATGTGTTGGGGCTGACTAATTTGATTTTGCATGATATTGATGTGCCTGATTATCATTATATTGATAGTTTGAAGACGGAGTATAATGGGATTAAGAATAAGGATCGGGTTGAGGTGATTTTGGCTAATCCGCCGTTTGGTGCGAGTGTTGCGGATGGGGTTGAGAGTAATTTTCCAGCTAGTTTTCGGTGTAAGGAAAGTGCGGATTTGTTTGTGGTGTTGATGATGCAGTTGTTGAAAGAGAATGGGCGGGCTGCGATTGTGTTGCCGGATGGTTCGATAACTGGGGATGGGGTGAAGGCTAGGATTCGGGAGCGGTTGTTGACTTCTTGTAATTTGCATACGATTGTAAGGTTGCCACAGACTGCGTTTTTTCCGGCTGCGGTGAGTACGAATTTGTTGTTTTTTGAGAAGGGTAAGCCGACTGAGGAGGTTTGGTTTTATCAGCATAAGTTGCCGGATGGTCAGAAGAGTTATTCTAAGACTAAGCCGATTCGGTTTGAGGAGTTTGAGCCGTTGGTTGCTTGGTGGGGTGATCGGAAGGAGTCGGATTTGGCTTGGAAGCTTAGGGTTGAGGATTTGGTGAATTGGGATTTGGATATAAAGAATCCGCATGTTGAGGAGGAGGAACATGAGTATAGTTCGGTGGAATTGTTGGGTATGTTGCATGATTCTTTTAGGGAGAGTGATAAGATTTTGGGTCAGTTGAAGAAGGGGTTGAAGTGATGAGTGAGTGGAAAAAAGTTAAAATCGGGGATATTTCTGAATATAAAAAGGAATTTATTGTTATTGATGATGATATTGAATATAAAAGATGTCGAGTACAATTACATCAAAGAGGAATCGTATTACGAGATAAAATAAATGGTTCTGCTATTAAAACAAAAAAACAAAGATTGTGTAAATCAGGTGATTTTATTGTTGCTGAAATGGATGCTAAATTTGGTGGTTACGGAATTATACCTGATAATTTACATGATGCAATTGTAAGTAGTCATTATTACTTATTTAAATTAGAAAAAACAAAAATTTCAATAGATTACATGAATGCTTTGTTAGAAACAAATATTATACAATCACAGATAAAAGCAAGAGGAACAACTAATTATTCATCTATTAGGCCAAAAAATGTTTTAAATTATGAAATACCTCTACCTAATATGAACACACAGTTGAAAATAGTACATCTATTTAATCAACATAAAAAAACACATATATCTTTATCCTCAGAAATAACCAACCAACAAACCCTACTAAAAAAACTACATCAAGCCATTTTACAAGAAGCTATTCAAGGTAAATTAACAGTTGATTGGCGTAAGAAAAATCCTGATGTTGAACCAGCTTCTGAACTACTCAAACGCATTCAAGCTGAAAAGGAAACTTTAATTGCTGAGAAGAAAATCAAAAAGCAAAAACCTTTGCCTCCGATTAAAGCTGAAGAAATTCCTTTTGGATTGCCGAAAGGGTGGGTTTGGTGTAGATTGGGGGAATTAGTTGAATCTTATCAAAATGGAATATCAAAACGTGGTGGTGGTAATGGTGTTGACATCGTTGTCTTGCGACTAGCTGATATAAAAAACTATTCAATATATTTTGATAATACTCGTAGTTTAACTTTAGACACAAAGGAACTTGATAAATTTAAAATTGAAGATGACGATATTCTTGTGACAAGAGTCAATGGGAGTGTGGATATTGTTGGAAACTTCAACTATTGTAATAATATATCATTAAAAAATATTACTTATTGCGATCATTTAATCAGAATGAGAGTATTTTTTAAGGAAATTATTGCAAGTTATCTTTTTTTTGTCGAGAAGACTTTCTTAATCCGTGAGCAAGTCAAAAGTAAATTTAAAACAACAGCAGGACAAAAAACAATTAATCAAGGACATCTTTCTAACTTTTTTATTCCACTACCCCCACTCCCAGAACAAAAAGCCATAGTAGCCAAAGTAGAAAAACTCCTTGCCCACTGTGACCAACTAGAACAACAAATCAACCAATCCCAAACTAACTCCCAACAACTTATGCAAGCTGTACTGAGAGAAGCATTTGAATAACTGTCAGAATCAGGATTAACAGGATGGAACAGAATTAGCTTGTGATTTTATCCTGAAAATCCGGTAGTCCTCCAATATGTAGTGTTAAACCTGATAGGTATTTGAGACCTAGCAGGTTTTTTGGAGTCATCACTACTTTATGGAGGACTACCAATTTCTCTACCAGCAGAAATTGCACCTTCGCTCAATCCAGTTATCTGCAACAGATAATCATCACCACCAAAGATAACAACGTCTTCGTCAGTAGTGATTGTAGTGTTGCCTTAAATTTCTATCGTTTCTGGTTCGACATAAACAGAATTACCTTTTAAACGTGCATTTTGGATTATAGCACCATCAACCAGTAGATTTAGGTCTCCTCCTCCTTCTAATTTTAATATTTCCTCCAACAGATATGCTTTTTTGAAAGGTCTTTGCATTGCTACTATCAATAATATATGTAGAACCATTTCCAGCTTTGATAGTACCTTCGTTAAGTACAGTTCCACCAAGAACACCAGCAGCTTTTTCCATCAACCTGATAGACGAACCAGAATTTGCAGACGCATTTGCACCTATTACATTACCTTCCTTAAAGTTTGCAAAGACATCTGTAAATTCTATTTTGAGATCACCATTAACATCAGAACTTAACGTGCCATAATTGCATAACGATTTAACTTTCACCGTCATCCCAGAAGAAACTGTAATATCACCATAGACAAAAACTCTATTAGTATCGAAATCATTAGCATTAACAGGCCATTTATTTGAGCTTGATGGATATGTTTTATCACATGTTAATGGATTTGGTGGAGTTGCTATACCACCACAAATGATTTTACGAACTGTAGCATCATTTATATCACATGCGTCTTCTACAACACTTGGTATTGGTGGAGCAGTAGTAAAATTGGGAAATGGAAAGTCTATTCCAGAAGCAGGAATGGAAACACCACTAACAGTCCAAGCAATATTATTCCCTGAAACGGTAATCTCTAATGCATCAGTTTCATTTGCCCATTGAACTTGAGTAGCTTTCAATACTGCTGAGTCTACAAACTGCCAAACTTTATAATCACCATCCGGCAAAATTTTAGAATAATTACCACCTATAACTGGTGTTGAAAATGGTGATAAACCTGGACTGTTTAAAGGCTGAAAGACAATAAAGCCATCTACATCGTATTTAGGCTCTAAGTCCACATTTTCTGGTTGTGTAGCTATTGATCCGTCTATAAATCTGACACCTTGTAACGTGGCAGCCAAACTACTAGCCTGCACAATATTTCCTGCCAACAAAGCAAGACCAACAGCCTTAGCTAAAATAGCTTTTTGATGTTTTTTAGTATAAAATGGATACATTTTATTTACTACTCCTCTTTAAAGATAAGTAAATTTAGAAAGTATAGAAGCTACGGATTTAGAGAGTCTGTAGCCTCTTCTTCCAATATTTATTGAGAAATACTTTATGCTCACAGTATTAAATACAATCAACAATTTGTCAAACTAAATTACCCCCCCCCTAACCTCATCAATTAAGACATAACAACTAGGCAAATTACCCTTCTCCTTACTACTACGAAGTTTAACTCGAATATACTTCTTCTCCTTCAATTTTTTTAAGGCTCGTTGTACCGTAGAACGAGTGTAACCTGATATTTTAACAAGAGTTTTAATACTGACAATACACCGGTTTCTTGTCGATAACTTTCGCAAGCTATCCAAAACATCCTGTAAAGAACCTGACAAATCAGAAATAAGAGAAGTATTTTTTACTTGAATTGGCATAGAAATAGCCTCATTTTATTTGTTAGAAGTACCAATTTTTTGTTGACTCATAATAGTGATAATTATTATTAAATTGAAATCTTTAGACGGGTCAATCAATTTAATTAAGTAGTTGGCATTAATTTGGCGCTTCACTTCCCAATCAGCAAAATCCAAACGTAGTTTTTCATTAAATTGAATTTATATATGGTAGATAAAACATAGATTATTACTTTAAAATTAAAAATTTGGTCTTTTCAATTAAAGTTTAATTTATATCAGCATTATTGCTATACTGTACAAATATTATGCCAGTTTTTAACATATTGATATATAATGATTTGATAAAAACGGCTCAAAAAAATGTGCTGAAAATCAGCAGGTCGTAAAAAATAAAAATCGTGGAACGCCGCAGTTTTGGTCTGTATGTTATTGATTTTAAACAACGTGCTGAAAATCAACAGGTAGGTGCTGAAAATCAGCAGGTCGGGCAATTATTTGATTTAAAATAAAAAGTAACCAACGCTTAAATCATGCCAATTCCATAACATATTGATTTATATCTCGTTCCCACATGCCATGTGGTAACACCATAACACCGCGCCGGCAGTGCGTATCAAATAGCATAATCTCAATATATCAGTTAAGATCATAGATAAACTCGCACCGCTGGTGCATTCCCACATAGCATGTGAGAACGAAATACAAACTAAGTAGGGGATTAGGTGTTTTGGTTGCCAACCCAACTAACATTTATCCTTAATTTATTTAATGCCGAGAATTGAAATTTTCTGGAATAGCCACTAATTTTAATGAACCTAACTGGCGTTCTAACGGAAAATAAGCATATTTATACTCAAACTTAGCAATTGTCCAATCACCTCGTTGCTTAATAAGAGTCACCAATGCCGCAAACTTACCCCCCTGAAAATTGCCACTTACTTGATAACAAACAACAACATGTAGCCATGAAGACTCCGAATGGAACAGACCACCATAAGCACCATGATAATTTAACAACTTGCCTAATCGAGTAAAAACAACATTAATTTTTTGTAATTTAGTGTTAGTCAATTTCTTTTGCATTCTATTACTTGTATAATTCAAAAACTCAGTTTCATCCCACTCAGAAAATAGATTTAACATTGCTACATTAACAAACTCTCTTGTTTCTGCGTGCATTTGTCTTAAACTGAAAATACTATATCCAACCCCTGCTACAATTGACACAATTAATAATATAGTAAAACCAGTTTTGCTTGAAAAAAAATTATGAAAGTGCATAATGTCCAAAAATAATATAACAATATGAATAAATGGTTGCCAAATTTTTCCCCACCAAAAAACTTTGAAGAAAGAGTTAATCGTTCCTTAGATAGACAGGTTAAATTAGCTGTTACCGGCTTAAGTCGCAGTGGTAAAACAGTTTTTATCACCTCGTTAGTCCATCAACTATTACATGGTTTAGAAGGAGTACATTTACCGTTTTTTCAGATGGTAAGTAGTGGCGGCTTGCGTGGAGCCAAAATTATGCCACAACCAGACATCCACATTCCATCATTTCGTTATGACCGAGCCATTGAACAACTATGCGGAGACCCTCCAACATGGCCAAAACGCACTAATGGTATAAGCGAAATAAGATTAGCTATTCGATATTTGTCTAATAATCCGATGAAAAAACGTATTGCCCCAATCAATACCTTATATGTAGATATTGTTGACTATCCGGGTGAATGGTTATTGGATTTACCATTACTTGAGTTAACGTATGAACAATGGTCAGAACAAATAGCACGCTTATGTGAGACTGAACCACGTTTATCATTATCTCAAAAATGGCGAACTTTTTTAAATGGTCTTGATCTAACCAGTGAAGTTAACGAAAAAATTTTACGTAAGTTAAGTAAACTTTATACAGAATTTTTACATCAATGTAAAGAGCCACAATATGGATTAAATTTATTACAACCGGGACGCTTTATCATGCCCGGGGACGGTTTAACCAATAATGATGCTTTAAGAACTTCACCTTTATTAGAATTTTGCCCAGTATTAGAGTTGCCAAAAAAAACTGCTAAAGAAAATAGTATTTATACAGAGATGAAAAGACGCTATAACTCTTATAAAGAACATGTAGTTAAAAAGTTTTATCAAGATTATTTTGTCAGCTTTGATCGTCAAATTGTACTTGTTGATGTGTTAAATACTTTTAATTCAGGGTATGATAGCTTTGTTGATATGCGTGATTCTTTAAATATGGTACTGGAAAGTTTTAATTATGGTAAATCTGGAATAATAAACAAGCTATTTGGCTTAAAAATTGATAAAATACTATTTGCTGCAACTAAAGCTGATCATGTAACTCCTAATCAGCTACCAAATTTAGAACATTTTTTACAGAATATGTTAGCTGCTTCACATAACAATGCAGCTTTTGAAGGAGTGCATACTGATACTTTGGCTTTGTCGGCGGTTAAATGTACGCAAGCTGCTTACACGAACTTTCAAGGTCAACGAGTTTCTTGTATCAAAGGTGTGCCTTTAAGTACCGAAAAACCAGTGGCATTATTTCCCGGTGAAATCCCAGTGGAAGTGCCAATGCCAGAAGAATGGGTTGAAGGACGTTTTAATTTTATAGAATTTAAACCCCCGCGTTTAGCGAATGTGCATGGTGGAGGATTACCACATATTCGGCTAGATCGGGCTCTTGAATTTTTGCTTGGAGACAAATTTTAAATGACTAGCTGGACCAAACCAATTTTTTTTGAATTAGATAAGATAGAAACTATTGCCGAAGAAGAGGCTGCAATAACTTTAGATTATGCACCATCAATTATTTTGCCGGAGGATTCTAAACTAGAAATAGATAATACTTTACCAGTCCATGAATCAGAAATTCAGCAGAATAATCATGAAATTCAAGCTTTAACCAACTCTCCTTGGTTATGGTTATTGGGGGCTTTAAGTTCTCTATTGCTATTAATGTTACTGGACAATACCTATCAATTTATAGCCCAACAATATGAGAATAGTTATATACTTGGCAATTTATTTCTTAGTTTAGTTATGATTATAACAGGAGCAACATTAACTTTAAGTTGGCGTTCTTATCAAAAAATCCATAGATTACAAACTGTTGCAAAATTACAACAGGAAGGTGAACAGTTAATGACTAATGATGGTTACGGCAATGCCATGCGTTATGTCAATAAAATAACTCAGTTTTATAATTATCGTCCAGAAATTAAAACTCGTTTAGAGCATTTTTACTTGACCATAAGTGATAGTCATCATGATCGAGAGGTATGTGATTTATTTTCCGATTTTGTGCTGAAAGATATTGATCAGCAAGCTTATAAAATTGTAACTAAACGTTCTCAAGAAACTGCCTTATGGGTTATGATAAGCCAAATAGTTTTATTGGATACCGTGCTTACCTTATGGCGAAATGCTCGTATGATTCGAGATGTTGCGGAATTATATGGAGCTAAACCGGGATTTTTAGGTTCTTTCAAGCTAGTAGGTACAGTCATGCAGAGTTTGATTTATGCGGGAGTAAGTGAAATGGCTGCTGATAATGTTGCAGAAATAGTTGGCGGTTCAGTATTATCAATCATGTCAGCCCAAGTTGCTCAAGGTTTAGGAAGTGGTTTACTAACCGCAAGAGTTGGGATGTATGCCATGCAAGCTTGCCGACCTTTACCATTCGTTGATGAAAACAAACCTAAAATAAAAGATATACGGCGTGAAATTGTTGCCTCTTTGAAGGGAGCGGTTGAAAAACCATAACACTTAAAGTTTGTTCAAAATATTAAGAGACTAACAACTTAAAGTATTGTACAGTTTCTTCATATTTTTGAACCTCATACAAGTCGTGAATTTTATTCAGCCAGCAAAAATTTTGGAAATCTTATCAGGTCTTTTACTTTCCAACGAAAATACTAAGCAATCAATTGCTCAAGCTACTTTATCCATATCTTCAACAAATGACTGATTAATTCACCTAAATAGATTAAAAAATCAGTACTCATTTTCAACTGAAAACGTGTAGCATTATGACTACCCATAGCTAATAAACCATAAGGTTCAGGATTAGCCAAAAGTGGAATTAACACTGCTGAAGCAATATTGCCATCTGGAAATAAATAGTCGGTTTGCTCTTTAGAAAGCTGTCCACAAATGGGCTTGTTATTTTTCAAAAAACTATCAAACAAACTGAATATTTGGGCATCAAAATTTACAAATTCTTGATATTCAAATTGACTAACTGTAAAACACCTAACAATAACTACATCAGTATCAAATTCATCACATAATAGACTATACAAAGTTTGAAAAAACTCTTCTATTCCATTGATGCTTATCAACGTTATAATTAAATTTTGGATCTGTCGATTTAATTTTTCATTTTCCTGAGCGATTTTAATGAGTTCTTCTAATTTAATTCGTAAACGCTCATTTTCCTCATATGAAGTTTTTAATAAATTTTGTTGTAATGAAGGAATTGTAGAAACTTCTGTTAATTTATTTTGTAAACATTGATTTTCTTCTTGTGAAGCATATAATTTTTGTTCTAATAATGATATTATACTATCTTTTTGTGCCATTGATGTTGTTAATAAATTTTCATGGTTAGAAAACTCAGGGGACAAAGCATTTTCTGGAAGCATTTCAATTTGTTTTAATAAATTATTTTCAGACATAAATATAATCAACTGTGCATATTACACAAATAATAACATTAATATCAAAAATATCCAAGATTTATCAAATCAAAAATTTAAACTTATAAATCATTGATATATAACGGTGCTAAGTAATTACAAATCACTTCCATAAATATAATTCAGTTTTAAATCTATAATGTCAACAGTTACCAAACATTTCATAAGAGTTATACTCAAAAAATTATTTCAATGAGTGCGAGATATTTGAAATTATGTTTGTTAAAAAGTGAAAAATCAGCGACAATATAAGTAGTGAGAATGATTAAAAATGTTGAGATACTTTTGCCAGTTTGAAAAAAAACATGTAGAAAATATCACAATTATCTGAACTGATTCTTCAGGCTTCTAGTTGTGAGTTATAAGTAGTTACTATAATTTATTTTAAATAACTGAATTTATCAATGCGTTAAGTCCTAACCTAGTATTTTTTCAAATCGTTCCCAATTTCTTATGTTGGTATCCATCTGAAAACTTCTCTATTATAAAGTTCCAAATCTTTAATAAGCTTTTAAGATTGTCGAATTATAAATATCTTGAAATTCAAACCTTTACAACTTAAAAAATATTTCCAGATGAATATTACTCAACTATCAAGTTTTTTAAAAATATTATTGAATTAAGAGATGCAAGCATTGCGTCTCTACAAATCTACTAATTTTTTAACTATCATAAATCTTTAATAAAAATTTATATGTAGAAACGCAATGCTTGTGTCTATATTCAGAACCAAATAAAAACTTGATAGTTTAGTTATAAATGTTTAAACTTCAACAAAACTCATTAATATAATTACTTAGGTGACTTATGGAAAGCAAAGCTATTTTATGCGTAGATGATGAAACGATAGTATTGGAGAGTTTGGTAGAACAGTTAGAAAAAAAGTTAGGTGAAGAATATGTATATGAAACTGCTGAAACTGCTGAAGAAGGTTTTGAAGTTATTGAAGAATTGGTAGATGAAAATGTTGATGTATTAATAATTGTGTCTGATTGGCTTATGCCGGGTATGAAAGGTGATGAATTTCTTATTAAAGTTCATGCTAAATACCCTAATATTGTTACAGTTATGCTCACTGGTCAAGCTGATGATTCTGCAATTGAACGAGCTAAAAAATCAGCCAACTTACACGCTTGTGTATTTAAACCTTGGGTAGAAGAAGAATTAGTGAACACTATCAAAACAGGTCTAAAAAAACTATGAACAATCAGGTTATTTTATGTATTGATGACGAAAATATAGTATTGGAAGCATTGACGGAACAATTACAACATCGGCTTGGTGATTACTATGATATTGAAACCGCTGAAAGTGGTGAAGAAGCTTTAGATTTATTAGATGAATTGCTTTTGGAGCATATTGAGGTGCCAATAGCAATTGTTGACTATTTAATGCCGGGTATAAAAGGTGATGAAGTGATGCGGCAATTACACCTTAAATCGCCAACAACTTTAACTATTTTATTATCCGGACATGTTGGTAATGAGGAAATGAAATATACCATCAACCGAGGTAATTTACATCGTTATATTGCCAAGCCTTGGGATAAGGATCAACTATTTTTAATAATTAACGAAGCGATAGAATTATTTAGCAATGAAAAACTGATTCAAAAACATCAAGTTGAAATTGAACAATTAAATTCATCATTAGAACAAAAAGTGATTGATAGAACTAAAGAATTAGAAGAAAAAAATAAACAATTAAGTTATGAAATAGCAGAACGTAAGTTAATAGAATCAGAATTGCATCAGGCAAAGGAAACCGCAGAAACTGCAAACTATGCAAAAAGTGAATTTGTAGCGAACATGAGCCATGAAATTCGCACTCCAATGAATGCTATTATTGGTTTAACTCGGTTAGCTTTAAAAACAGACCTTAACACTAAACAACAAGATTATCTATTAAAAATAAAATCTTCTTCGCAAAATTTACTAGATATTATTAATGATGTACTTGATTTTTCCAAAGTTGAAGCTGGTAAATTAGAATTAGAAACTGTATTATTCTCTTTACATACAGTGTTGCAAGAAATATCAGATTTATTGAGTGCTAAAATTGAAAGTAAAAATTTAATCTTTTTTTTAAAATTAAATGAAGAAGTTCCTAATTATATTATTGGCGATCCTCTTCGACTTAAACAAATTCTGATTAACCTAATTAATAATGCAATTAAATTTACCCTGTCAGGTACTATAACCTTAAATATTAAGCCATCTCAATTTGAAAATGGGCGAATTAAATTACATTTTGCAATTCAAGATACTGGAGTCGGTATTTCAACCGAAGTAATTCCGGGTTTATTTGATGCTTTTATTCAAGCTAATGGTTCAACCACTCGTAAATTTGGTGGAACTGGTTTAGGATTGACAATATGTAAACAATTAACCACTATGATGCAAGGTAATATATGGGCAGACTCTAAATTAAACGTTGGTAGTACTTTTAATTTTACCGCTTGGTTTGAAATACCAACTGAATTAAATATTCCATCTCCTGCCATAACCACAACAACAGTTCAAAACTTAAGTGGCATCCAAATTTTATTAGTAGAAGATAACTTAATAAATCAGCAGATTGTCCAAGAAATGATAGAGGCTGAAGGAGTATCTGTCAGCATTGCAAATAATGGTAAAGAAGCATTAACAATGGTTGAAGTCAATAACTTTGATGCGATATTGATGGATATTCAAATGCCAGAAATGGATGGTTATGAAGCCACTAAATTAATAAGAAAACAACATCATAAAATTCCAATAATTGCTATGACTGCCAATGCTATGACTGGTGATCGGGAAAAATGTTTAGCTGCTGGTATGGATGATTATATAAGTAAACCTATTGATGATAACTTGCTATTTTCAGTTTTAGAAAAATGGATGGCTAAAACTATTAATAAAACTAATTCAATCATTACCACAGATTTAAACGGATTGACATTAGTTGGGATTAACACTGTTAATGGCTTAAAAAGATTAGGTGGCAATCAACAACTTTACCAACAATTGTTACGTGAATTTTATAATAATAACAAAAATATTGTAAAAAAAGTAAACCAAGCAATTGAACAAAATGAACTTGAAAATGTTATAACTTTAATTCATACTATAAGCGGTACGGCTGGTAACTTGGGCATTGATGATTTACATAAAGCGGCAAAAAATATGGAGACAATGCTTAGAGTAAAAAATTCAATTACCCCTGAATTATTAGAACAATTTTCAACAGATGTAGCAGATACCATGCAAGTTTTATCTGATATAAACGTTGATGAACAAGAGTTTACTCAAACAAATGCTGATATATTGTTAATATTATTACCAAAATTAACTGTATTATTACAAAATGGTAGTTTTCAAGCAGTTGATTTACTTCCTAAAATAAGAAATAATTTAGGCGAAGATTTACAAGATTTTTATTATAACTTAGAGCAACATATTAATAATTTTGAATTTAATGATGCCCAAAATATTGTGACTAAACTAACAACTATACTCAATGCAAGTAACTAAACTATATGATTAAAAATAGAATATTGATTGTTGACGATGAACCGGTCAATCTAAGAGCTTTAGGAAATATTTTAAAAGATCATTATGAAGTAATTATTGCCAAAAATGGTAAATCTGCATTAAACATGGCCAATATTGAACCAGTGCCAGATTTAATCCTGTTAGACATAATAATGCCAGTTATAGATGGATATGAAGTATGTCGGCAGTTAAAACAGAATCCAATAACTCAACATATTCCAATTATTTTTGTTTCAGCTATGGATAGTGAAACAGATGAAACTAAAGGATTGGAACTAGGTGCTGTTGATTATATTGCCAAACCCATCAGCCCTTCAATAGTGTCTGCTAGGGTTAAAACTCAATTAAAATTGATGTCGGCTTATAAAAAATTAACCAATGCTAACAAAGAATTAGAACAAAAAAATATAGCCTTAGAAGAGATGGCGGTGTTACGTGAAAATGTTGGTCATATAACTCGCCATGATTTAAAAAATCCGCTTAATGGCATTATAAGTGCAACATCACTGTTGATGGATGAATCAGAAGATGAATTGCACCAAAATATTTTGGCCAATATTGAAATGGCTAGTTATCAAATGTTGGATATGATAAATAGTTCTCTTGATTTGTATAAAATGGAAATTGGGAATTATAATTACCATCCAGATCGAGTCAATATAACAGCTATTTTAAACAAAATTATTTCCGAAACCAAAGTTCATATGGACACTGTCAATATAACTACGGATATTCAAGTAAATGGCAAAATTTTAACAGAAAACCAAAGTTTTTATATTCAAGGGGAATATTTATTATGTTACTCCATGTTGGCAAATTTATTTAAAAATGCTATGGAAGCATCCTCAAGTGATTCTATTATCACAATTTTTCTTGATAATAAAGAGAATGGTATTATTAAAATTTGCAATCAAGGAGTTGTACCAATAGATATTAGGCCTAAATTTTTTGATAAATTTGTAACTATGGGTAAAAGTAATGGTACTGGTTTAGGCACATATTCTGCTAAATTAATGGCTGAAACTCAATCTGGTAGTATTCAGTTTGATACATCAGATGAAACAAATACAACTATCTTAACTGTTCAATTACCAAATGTTGATACTTAAGGAACGTGTATTAAATAATATACATTTTCTTATGATTTTCGGAGTACAAGGTCCCCTTGTTTCAACTTGCAAGGAGACCTTGCCACTCCATTAAAAACTACAACCTATTTCATTAAGAATTAAGCATTCATAATTAAGAATTGATTGCTATTTGATTATTTTGGATAAAACCATGAGCAAAACATTAGTTAATGTTAATATCAACGGAGAACAAATAGAAGCACCAGCTTCATTTTCTGTTATTCAAGCATTTTGGCACGCTGGTCATACCAGAGTAGAAGGTATAGGCTGTTTAGAGGGAGTTTGTGGTTCTTGTCGGATTATGGTACGCAAAGCAAATAGTAAAGAAGTGCGTATGCAATTAGCTTGTCAAACCTTTGTTGAAGAAGGTATGCAAATTATTTTCATGGAATTCCCTTCCCCCACCCATCACTCTTACCAACTAACCGATATAAAAAATTCTTGGGAAGTGCAAAGTAAATTTCACCAAATCTTTCCAGAAACAAGCAATTGCAGAAAATGTGGTGGTTGCACTGAATCATGTCCAAAAGGGATTCAAGTTCAACATGGCGTGGAATTAGCAGGAGAAGGTAAGTTTAGAGAAGCCGGAGAATTATTTATTGAATGTGTGATGTGCAACTTATGTATGACTGCTTGTCCAGAACATATTGCTCCGAATCATGTTGGTTTATTTTGCCGTCGAACAATGGCTTATTTTCATATTCGTCCTTCTAATTTAATCAGCCGTTTAGAAGAAATACGAAAAGATGAATTGCAGGTTATAATTTAAATATATAATCCATTTATAACATATCCATGTGACTTAAATTATTGTTCTTAAGCTTAAATAAAAAATGGAATGTAAAAAAATTATGTTGAATTTGAGTAAATATGTACAGTGTATTTTTTTAATACTATTGCTTGCTAGTTGTACTTCCAATAAAGCAATCAAAAATTTAGAACGCGAATATCGTGGTCTAAAAAATGACCAAGGTTTGTTGACTAAAAGAGTGGAGGCCATTAACAAATCAAGAAAGAAAGATAAACAAAAAATTCAGGAATTATCTGCTCTTATTATTCAATTGGAAAATACTGAAAAAGAAAGAAATGAACTTAATCTGCGGTTGACTAAAAGGCTTGCTAAGTTGCAAGAAAAACTGTTGTCAGTTCAAAACGAATATCATGACAAGATTGAACTATCGAAAAAACAACAAGATAAGATAAATACCAAAATATCGAAAAAGTTACAAAGTATTAAAGCTCATGGTAAAGCATTATCAGCAAATGATAAGAAAATTTATCAAGTATTAGAAGAGTTAAGCTTGCATGTAGACAAAAAATTTCAAGAAGTAGATAACAAATTTCTAGAATTTGCGGCTAAAATTGCTGAGGTTATGGTTGATATATCACAAATCAAAAAGCTAATTTTAGATAATTATAAGCTGGGGGATTAACATGGATAAAAAAATTGTTGTGGGTTTGGCAGGAGTTATCATGGCAATTGTAGGGGCAGTTATTTATAAATATCAAACTGTTGCTATAGTTACGCCAACAGCTATTAAGACTAATTATTCAACTCCAGAAATACCTTTGGAAACAAATAAAACAGTAGTGATTCCATATATACCATCTACAGAAAATACTGTTAAGCCAGTAGATATTGCTAATGAAAATGTTGAATCAAATGAAGTCTCTTCAGAACAAAAAATAGCCTCAAATCTTCAATTTAAGGTCAAAAATAATATTGAAAATACAACTATAATTCCAGATATTGAACCAATTTCAAATAAAGTCCATAGTACTCCCAGTTCTGCTACAGATATTGTTTCTGGTCTTGATTTACAAAATATCCCCAATAGTGATGCTAAAAGTAATCTGCCTGATTTGACAATTAAACATGCCCCTTCTGAAGATTATATTAAACGTAAACATGCTGTTTTACTTAAGTTAAAACCAATTCAGGAAGAATATGAACAAGTTGACAGAGAATGGCAAAAGTTGGCAAGACATATTGATATATCTTCTTATGAAGAAATTGAAATAGCTTGGGATAATCTTGTTGTGGAAAAACAGGTTGATTATAATGATAAAAACCTTGATAAAGATTGGGAAACATTGCTTAAACAGATGAAAACTAAGAAAACTTCTTATTAAGTAATTTTGCTGAAAAATTGAGTAGTCCTACAATATATAGCGTTAAACCTGCTAGGTATTTGAGACCTATAGACATTCATAAAAATACATTCGTGTGAAATCTGCGAGGTTTTGGAAATCTCGTAGGTTTTAAGTGAAATTATTTATCTGAAAAAGTATAGCAGGTTTTTTGGAGTAATCACTATTTTATTTAGGACTACCAAAAATTGATTAGTTCACGGAATATGAATATTCCGTTTGCGTCATAAAATCCTTGTGAAAATCCTTCTTTATTTTTTCTGAAACCACTCCTCTGGTATATTTAGACATCTTTCCTTTTTGTCAATGCGTTAGTTTAAGAATTGTGATAGAATGAATTAATAATGTTTTTAAGTGACTCCAATTATCTCTTAAAAATTCAAATAATTTATATAAGAAATTCTATTTAACCAAAATAAATATATGTTAGACTCACAATTAATACGTAATGATTTAGACGAAGTAGTCAAAAAATTAGCCCAACGTGGTTTTATTGTCGAACAAGAAAAATTAAAAGAATTAGAAGCGATTCGCAAACAATGTCAAACAAAAACTCAACAATTACAAAATGAACGTAATCAAAGTTCTAAGGAAATTGGCAAAGCCAAAGCTGCTGGAAAAGATATAAATGAACTTTTAAAAAATGTTGCTGATTCAGGCGAAAAGCTTAAAACTCTTGAAATAAAACTAGGTAACGTTCAAGAACAGCTTAATGATATATTGATGGGTATGCCAAACCTTCCTCATGATAGTGTGCCATCTGGCCGTACTGAGGCGGATAACAAAGAGCAACGACTTTGGGGAACACCTGCCAGTTTAAATTTTGAACCCAAGGACCATGTTGATTTGGGAACTAATCTTGGATTGCTTGATTTTGAAACAGCCGCTAAAATAACTGGGGCTAGATTTTCATTAATGCGTGGTTCTTTAGCACGTTTACACCGAGCCTTAATTCAGTTTATGCTTGATTTACACACAGAAGAACATGGTTATACTGAAGTTAATGTGCCATATCTGGTTAATTCTGATAGTTTAAGAGGAACTGGGCAACTACCTAAATTTGTAGAAGATTTATTTCATATTCCCGAACAAGATTATTATCTGATACCAACGGCTGAAGTTCCAGTTACTAATATTGCTCGTAATGCTATCTTAAATGCCGAAGATTTACCAGCTAAATTTGTTGCTCATACTCCTTGTTTTCGTAGTGAGGCAGGTAATTATGGGAAAGATACTCGTGGCATGATTCGCCAACATCAATTTGAAAAAGTTGAAATGGTACAATTAGTTAAGCCAGAAAATTCCTATACAGCTTTAGAAGAATTGACTGGTAATGCAGAGACTATTTTGCAAAAACTAGAATTACCTTATCGGGTTGTCAGTTTATGTACCGGAGATTTAGGTTTTTCTGCTACCAAAACTTATGATTTAGAAGTCTGGTTGCCGGGTCAACAGAAATATAGAGAAATTTCCTCATGTAGTAATTTTGAAGATTTCCAAGCTAGACGTATGAAAGCACGGTGGCGAAGTCCAGATATTAAAAAACCTCAACTTATACATACTCTTAATGGCTCTGGCTTGGCAATTGGAAGAACCTTAGTGGCAGTTATGGAAAACTATCAAGATGAGAATGGAAAAATTGCTATTCCTAAAGTATTACAAGAATATATGAAAGGGAAAACTTTTTTGGATTAAATTTAATTCGTAGTTATTTTTTTGTTTTCAATAAAGTTGCAATAAGGAGTTGCAAGGTTCACTTGCAAGTTGAGACAAGGGAACCTTGTACTCCGAAAAGTATTAAGAATGCCGTATATTATTTTATGCACATCTCTTCAAAAGTAAAAATAATATTCTTCAAACCAGTAGAGGTTAATATATGTCTGCTTATATTCATCATTCCGACTGTTTACTACATGATATGGGTAGTGGACATCCAGAAAGGCCGGCCAGAGTTATCGCTATAGAAGAACAGATACGAGTTGCTAAACTAATGGATTTATTGCATCGTTATGAGGCTCCATTAGCTACTCAAGAGCAACTTGCAAGAGTTCATAACAAAGAATATATTGATACTGTTTTAACTTTTCAGGGAGATTACACCTATCTTGATCCGGACACCTTACTTACTGCCCAGACTCCGCAAGCCGCTTTACGTGCTGCTGGAGCATTAGTCCACGCTACTGATTTAGTTTTAACTGACCAGCATAAAATAGCTTTTTGTAATGTCCGTCCACCCGGCCATCATGCTTTATCAGATCGAGCGATGGGATTTTGTTTTTTTAATAATGTTGCAGTTGGTGCTGCTCATGCTATTGAAAAATATGGTTTGAAAAGAGTCGCAATTTTAGATTTTGACGTGCATCATGGTAATGGTACTGAAGAAATTTTCCGTTCCAATCCAAAAGTAATGCTTTGCTCTACCTTCCAACATCCATTTTATCCCGGTTCTGGAGCAGATACGACAAGTGATCATATAATTAATGTGCCACTTGCAGCAGGTACTGGTGGAGTTGAATTTCGTGAGGCCGTAACAGAATATTGGTTGCCAGCCTTAGATGAATTTGAACCTCAATTAGTATTTATTTCGGCCGGCTTTGATGCACATCAAGCTGATGACATTTCTTATGTAAACTTATTAGAAACAGATTATACTTGGATAACTCAAAAAGCTGTAGCAATAGCGAATGAATATGCCGAAGGCCGCATTATATCTACTTTAGAAGGTGGTTATGAATTACAATCTTTAAGTAATAGTGTAGTGGCTCATTTAAAAGTATTATTAAATGACCTTGTTATTAGTTCCGTTTTCTGTTAATAATAGTAGGTTTAAATATTTCAATAGGATTAATTTTAAATGGCTAAAGTTTGTCAAGTAACTGGAAAGCGTCCAGTTAGTGGGAATAACGTTTCCCATGCCCATAATAAAACCAAACGACGGTTTTTACCAAATTTGCATATTCATCGTTTCTGGGTAGCCAGTGAAAATCGTTGGGTTAAGTTACGCCTTAGCACTAAAGGAATGCGTATCATTGATAAATTAGGTATTGACGCAGTATTAGCAAATATGCGGCAACGTGGTGTTAAAGTGTAATTCTTAATTCTTAATTATGAATTGTTAATTTACAACCCTTTCTTCATAGTTTCTACTAGACTATCATTTTTTAAAGCTATTATTTGATAAACTGTAACTTCTTGACTTTTACCTTTAAATTTAATTGGAGGTAAAGGTTGAGCAGTGACTTTATCTTCAACATGCTTAAAGGTATCAGTACCAATTAATACTTCATCGGGTCGAGCATGGCTGCAAATACGTGAAGCAACATTGACGGTATCACCTATCGCAGTATATTGATAGTGCCACTGAGCCCCAATATTGCCTATAATTGCTTTACCAGTATTAATCCCAACTCCAAAATGTAAAACTGGAATATCATCATCACGCTCTTCCTGATAGAGAGCAGCCATAGTTTGGATGGTTAAACCTGCTTGGGCAGCACGGTAAGCATGGTCTGATTGTTCATTTGGTGCATTAAAAATTGCCATCACCGCATCGCCAATAAAATTAACAACAACTCCACCAGCTTCAGCAATAGCAGTTGTTGCAATATCAAGATAAATATGAAGCATATTAATAGTTTGATTTGGAGTGAGTTTTTCGCTGGTGCTTGTATAATTACGCAAATCAGCAAACAAGGTAGTTATTTCTCGTTCTTCACCTCCTAATTTTGGCACTAACCGATCTTCCATCAATGCTTTGCCAACTTCTCGTGGCACATAATATTGTAAAATATATTCTATTCGTTGATTAGTTTCAATTAAAGTATGTCTGGTCAAACTAAGTTCATTACGCTGTTGAGTCAAAGCTTGTTGAGTTGTTGCTACTACAGTTGTGTTAGTTATTATAATTAAAAGTTGTGATTGTTCATGGGATAATATAGTTAAATCAAGGTATAGCAAATCGTCATTTGGTAAAGTACGATTTAAATTTTCTAATTTAAACTGTGGTAATATTCCAGTCAGAACATCCTGCAATATATCTTCACATCCACACAGTTCTGGGATAGCATCTGTTGCTAATTCCGATAGGTTAAGCTCATCAACAAATACAGAATATTCACCACCATATTCTGTTATCAAAAATTTATTATCTGTTATTAAAAAACCAATTTTTTTTTCACTGAGTAGTAATTGCAACAGTGATTTATGCATTTAGGTCTCCAAATTGGTGCTTAAGATTATTCCAAAAAAATCATAATTTACTAAATATTAAAATTTCAGCTAGATTATAGTTTATCATAAGTAGGACTTACGCATTGACAAGACAAACATTTAATGAAACTATTTAAATATCGAAATATCGTTCCCAAACAGGATTTCTCATCGTTATACATTAAGTCCCAAGCCACAAATGTAGAGTGGATAGAATGAAATCTACCATTTGCGTTAAGGGCAACCATAAAGGATTGCCCCTACGTTAAATGATGATTTGTAGGGGTTATTTATTGTGGTTACCTCAATCAATTTCCTTAACTTATAGGACAAACATACGATTATATAGTTCAGGATGTGGCAGGGTTAATTTTTTTGTATGTAATTGCTTATTATCATACATTAATATGTCCAAATCTAAAACTCGTGCTTGCCAACGTTTTCCATTTCTG
>JAUCGL010000217.1 GCA_030378105.1 Candidatus Halobeggiatoa sp. HSG11
AATCTGGTATTGAGTCTGCTGGCAGAGTTCGTTCTTATGCAGGACTTATGGTTCATGTTTTTGGAAGACTCGCTGCTGCTTTCTTTTGTTGGGGTCATTTGCGAGTCAGCTCTTAATTCACATTTAACGGGAGAGCTATACCTATAACACATTCCTTGAATGTAATCTGGTTAAATGATAATATATTCCGAAATTTACCCTTTTGGAGATTTTATTTAGCCAAACGACAAGTATTAAATGGAATAACAAACTATGATTCATGTCATTATCGGAACCAAAGCCCAACTTATCAAGATGGCACCAATATTAAAAACCTTAAAAATGGAAGGTATTGATTATAATTATATTTCAACTGGACAACATAAGGCAACTATAGATGATATTTTGGCTAATTTTGCTATAAAAAAACCTGATTATATTCTTTATGATGGAAAAGATATTACTTCTGTTTTTCAAATGTTTATTTGGGTAGTTAAAAATCTCTTCAAAACTATTTTACATAAAAAATCCATATTTAAAAACGATAAAAATGGTATTGTTCTTGTTCATGGCGATACATTTTCTACTTTGTTAGGTGCTATTATGGGAAAAATTGGAGGTTTAAAAGTTGCTCATGTGGAATCTGGGCTACGTTCTTTTAATCTATTTCACCCCTTCCCAGAAGAAATAACTAGGTTGTTGACGTTTAAATTATCAGATTATATGTTTTGTCCGGATGAATTGGCACAAAATAATGTCGCTAAATACAAAGCCATCAAAATCAATACACAATTGAATACCCTGTATGATTCACTCAGATTTGCATTACCTGCCATTGAAAATATTGTTGATATTGATATTCCCAAAAAACCATATGGTATAGTTACATTGCATCGTTTTGAAAATCTTTATAATTATGAAGCAATTAATCGAATTGTCTCAATTGTGGAAAAAATTAGTCTCAAGCATTTTTTGATATTTATTCTTCATAAACCGACAGAAATTAAACTAAAAAAATTCAAACTTTACAAAGTACTTGAAGACAATCCCAATATAGAATTACGTGAAAGGTATGATTATTTTAGGTTTATAAAATTGATTTTAGAGGCCGATTTTGTAGTCAGTGATGGAGGAAGTAATCAGGAAGAATGTTATTTTCTTGGTAAACCGATTATTTTATTGAGAAAAGCAACAGAGAGACATGAGGGACTATCAGAAAACTGTGTGTTAAGTAAATATGATCCAGTTGTTATTGATGAATTTAGCAATGATATTGAGGAATATCAACATGAATTAAAACAGTTACCTTTTTCACCATCAAAAATCATTATTGACAATTGCAAAACATTTATTTAACTTTAAATGATTGACAATAAAAAGTTAAGTTTTTCATAAGGCTATTAGGAAAATGACGCTTGATGAAAGCCGATTTTAAGATACTTAACAAAGGATACTTCCAAGGCAACCAATCTCTGTTTAATTGAGCAATGTAGTGAGTAGTAAGAATGTTTGGGTTCTTAACCGCATCAATGATGGGTTGGTTTTCAATGGTATTAAGCGGATTGAAGTATTTAGCTAATGTTTGAAGCAATTCTTCAGCTAAGGAAGGAGATATATCACTGATGCCATCTAATGAGATATCAAAGGTGATAATGAGCATTCCAGTTGGTTTCAATACTCTGTTAAACTCTTTGATAATTAGTTCAAAATTGTTGGTATGTTCCAAAACAGAAACACAATACAAAATATCAACGCTCTCATCTTCTAGAGATATTTCTTGTAGGTTGGTTTCGAGAAAGTTAACTGTTTTTTGAGAAGTTGAATTAATATTGTTAATGATGGCTTTAAAAGAAGCATCATAATCACAGCAAATCATTTCAATATTTTTAAACTGTGAAATCAGATAGTAAGGAAAAAAAGTTACCCCTGAACCGGCATCAAGTACACGACATTCAGATTCCAGCCGAGAAGTAAGATACTGCCCGATCATACTATAAACATAAGGATATTCCCACCGTCTGCTCCATTGGTGTAATGGATCGGCTACCCATTTACGATTATATGTGGCTAAAAAACGACTATTGTCTTGTAAAAAATGATTGGAGAAAATTTCCATTTCAAGAAACAATTCATCTTTTAGCAATTTTTGATAATTCTCAATATTTGGAATACCTAATTCTAATTTCACTCAAAAAATTCCTTAAAATTATTTATCAGATTTTTTATTTGTTCCATGTAGCCTTTTTGTATCAAAAGGTGAGACTAGGAAGTATAATTTATTTATGAACGTCACCTTGTAGACATAATAACTAAGTAGCTCACTTTTTACAAGCCACCACAATAAAATATCCCGCCATTCTATTGAAAAACGTTTTGCTCAAATAATGTTCTAATAAAATCAATATTTTATTCAAGATGGGTATTTTGAGTATGAAGGCAAAAGGTGTGATTATCCTTGCTCCTCGAATATCAATTATATCAAATTGTTCACCAAGTAATTCCCGAATGTCTGACAATGAGTCATATCTGATATAAACTTTATCAGTCGTGCCAGCTATTTTGTTTGTTAGTGCCTTGAAACTAATCGGATTATAAAACTCCAATATTGCAATACCATTTTGATCCAAAACTCTATATATTTCAGCAATAACTTCTTGAATATTTGGAATATGGGCTAAAACTTTAAAGGAATAAACAACATCAAATTTTTTATCATCAAAGGGAATGTTGACAGCATTTGCTTCTTTAACATTAAGATTTTTCTTTTTAGCAGCTTCAAGCATACCACTAGATAAGTCAATGCCCCATGATTCTTGAGTGAATTTGTTCACTTGACTGAGAATGATGCCAGTTCCACAGCCAATTTCCAGAGTTTTTTTGTCGGTGGCGTATTCCCTGACAACTCCGGTTTCTATATCATTTATCAAAGAATAATAATAGGTATTGTCTCTTTCTTTATCATACCAAGTTCCGTAATCGTCATAATATTTTTTAATGTTATTATAATCATTATTCATGATATATACTCCAACAGTTGATTGGCAATTTTGTTGATAGTGAAATGTTGTTGAACTGTTCTCTGAGCTGCTTGTGAAAGTTGGCAATATAAATCTGGATTGTTATCTAAGAGTTTGATTTTGGCTGTAATTTCTAAAATTCCTTCACAGAAAAAACCATTTACTCCATTTTTTATCAAAGGTTCAAGTGCGGCATTTTTGCTACCTATAACCGGTATCCCCATAGCCATCGCTTCAATGGCTGATTGAGCTACACCAAGTATTGTTCCTCCATGTCGGTATGGCAAAATAAGTAAATCACATTGTTTCATAATATCAAAAGGCTTTTCTGTGAAACCTATGTATTGCATATTCTTTATAAGTGGTATATCCTTCAAAAACTTATGATATAATATGTCATCTTTTTTTCCACCCTTTCCAGCAACTAGATAAAAATGGTGTTCAGGTAGAGCAATTGCGAGTTTGACAAAAATATCTACCCCCTTAATAAAGGATATATGACCAAAAAAACCGAGATTATTTATACCTTTCCCATGATAGGAATGTAATTTTTCTAACCGGCTAACTCCCGGATAAATTATCTTTGTATCAAGGTTTAAATTATTGGAAAACTCATTATACAGAGCATCGTTTGCTACAAACCTACCGCTAAAAATAGAAAAAATATATTTTAAGAAAAATTTGTTATTGATTTTCAAAGAATTGGTTGTTTGATAAAAGTAGAGATTGAACTTTCGTGATAAGCTCGCTAGTAAAAACCACCATAAAGGTAATCTAATACCAGAGGAAAGACTCGAAATGAATAAAATTTTATCGGGTTCTAAACATTGTATTTTTTTTCTATAATTTAATAAGTGTAATTGATTGAATTTAATTATTCTTATGCCATTATATGTATATTCATTTTTTTCTCCTTTTTTCCGCAAGCACAAGATTGTCAACTTGATTTCTCTTTTTTTTAGTTCTAATACCAGTTCATTAACGAAAGAAATAACGCCAGATGGTCTTGTAAATGGATAGAAATGTCTTATCACAATAACTAAGTGCATATTATTCCTTATGATTTAAGTTCACGCATCAAAATATGACTAAATATCAGTCCCATACCAAAAACAACTAAAATTACCACAGCACGTTCAACTAGACTAGCAAGTAAGGCTGCCGTTGGTGAAATACCTAAGAGATTAGCACTAAAAGCGGTTATGCCTTCTTTAATTCCTAAATTTCCGGGAGTAATTGAAATGATAAGGGAGAAGCTAAGAATGGTTTGAATAATCATTATCTGCCCAAAACTAACCGACTCACCAACAGCCATAAAACAGATATAGAGCCTTAATCCCCATAAAAAAATCAATATTGCCATCAGTAAAGAAAAGTACACACTTGCAAAACGGTGTTGTTGCCAACTTTTTAACCCTTCCATAAACTGTTGTAAAAAAGGTCTCAGCTTATTAAACCGTGCCGACTGCCTTGCCAAGCTAGGCATTATCTTATAGGTTGATAAAGTTATAATGATAACACTAACATACAAACCAAGTAATGGTAAAGTATTTTCCGCAAAAATATCTAAGCTGCCTACGAGAAAAATTATGCCAAGTATAGCCGCAACTCCTAACATCAGTAATTGAGAAACTATAACTAAAGATGTGTAGCGAGAAAAGGGGAAATTATACTGACGTTTAAGGTAAGCACCACGCACTATCAATCCACCTCGTACCGGCAAATAATAATTGCACATTGTGTTGACTGCTGTGAGTCCTAACCATTCTCGAAATGGCAAATTAAGCCCAAAGATAAGGATTAAATACTTAAATTGCACTCCGAGTATCAGTATAATCAGCATGGACAATAATATTAATCCAACTAAATCATACCAAGCAATTTGCTGTAAACTTGTTAACACCTCTGGTTGTGTAGACAAAAACCAAACAGTTATCCCAATCAGTAGTATACCGATACCATAACGTATTTTTTTTGTGTTCATACAGGCTAAGGATGTGATTAATTGTGAATGGTTAATTGTGAATTGTGAATGAAAATCAAAACCATTAATAATTAACTATTTTTAATCCACTTATTCACAATTAAACTAAAAGATACTTAATCTACAATATTTAGATTCCAGCCGCTTCTTTCAATAAACTAGCCTTATCCGTATTTTCCCAAGTAAATTGTGCTTCTTCACGACCAAAATGTCCATAACTAGCTGTATCTGCATAAATAGGACGTAATAAATCTAACATTGCTACTAAACCACGAGGTCGCAAATCAAAATGTTCTCGTACTAATTGAGTTAAACGTTCTTCTGAGATTTTACCAGTACCAAAAGTTTCTACTCTTATTGAAGTTGGTTCTGCTACTCCAATTGCATAAGATACTTGAATTTCACATCGTTCTGCTAAACCAGCAGCTACAATATTTTTTGCTACATAACGAGTTGCATAAGCAGCCGAACGATCAACCTTGGAAGGGTCTTTGCCAGAAAATGCTCCACCGCCATGTCGTGCCATACCACCATAAGTATCAACAATTATCTTACGACCAGTCAAACCACAATCACCCACTGGCCCACCTATAACAAATCGACCGGTTGGATTAATATGAATTAAAGTATCATTATTAAGCCATTCTGCTGGCAAAACTGGTTTAATAATTTCTTCCATCACAGCTTCTCGAATAGTCTTATTATCAACATCTGGATTATGTTGAGTCGATAAAACTACCGCTTCAATTCCAACTGGCTTACTACCTTCATAACGAAACGTTACTTGACTTTTAGCATCTGGACGTAACCAAGACAAAGTACCATTTTTACGTACTTCAGCCTGCCGTTTAACTAAACGATGCGAATAAGTTATAGGAGCAGGCATCAATACATCAGTTTCATTAGTAGCATAACCAAACATTAAGCCCTGATGTAGAAGTTCAGAAATAAAGATAATAAATCGCTATGAAACAGTACATAATGGTTGGAGACAAATGTATCAATGCCAAGAATGCAAGCACAGTTTTTCAGAAACACGGGGAACACCATGGCACATATTAAGACTCCATTAAGCAAGGTTGCAAGTGTGTTTCGTGTACGCAGTGAAGGTATGGGTTTGAGAGCAACAGCGAGAATTTTTGGTATGCATAAAAACACAGTTTCTGAATGGGAAA
>JAUCGL010000218.1 GCA_030378105.1 Candidatus Halobeggiatoa sp. HSG11
TTAACTCAGGAAAAAACATTAACTAACAATTTAATATCGGTTCCAATTGAAATACCAACTGAAATTACTACAGAATTACCAGACTTTAACCCTGTCGATAAACCAACAGTTTCTAAATTACCTTGGTTAAACTTGCGTGTTAAATCCGGTGACAGTTTATCATCAATTTTTAAAAGAAATAGGTTAAAGCAGCTATATAACCTTATACAAGTTGAACATTCTAAACAGTTACTTAAGCTACGAATCAATCAAGAATTGCATATAAAACATGATGATAATAATGTTAAAAAATTAATTTTAATACTTAACAAGACCGATGAACTGCATATATTCCAAACTGAAAACAAGGAATTTGAAAGTGAAATAAGACCGATTGGTAGAACTACAAAAACATTGTCTGTGCATGGTATTGTGAAAACCACATTGCTTGCTGCCGCAGAACAAGCTGATGTATCAAAACAGCAGTTAGATAAACTAATGGATATTTTCATTCATGATATTGATTTTAAAAATGATATCCAAGCCGGAGACCGATTTAGTATTGTTTACAAACAGTATCAGTTTGGAAATGATATAGAAGAAGGTGATATTTTAGTAGCAGAAATTATTAATAAAGGTAAAATATATCAAGCTTTGCGGTATACTAATGAAGCTGGTAATACTGACTATTATACTCCAAATGGTGCTTATTTAAAGAAAATATCTCTACTAACTGCCCCTATTACTAGTTTTAAAAGGTTAAGCTCTCATTTTGGAACACGTAAACATCCAATTTTGGGTCGTAACCATTTACACACTGGAGTTGATTACAGTGCTTCACATGGAGTTCCAATTATTGCGGCTGGAGATGCAAAGATAAAATTTAAAGGACGCAAAGGCGGATATGGTAAAGTAATTATATTGGAACATAATTCCAGAGTACAAACTTTGTATGCTCACATGTCAAAATTTGCCAAAAGTTTAAAAATTGGTAGCGAAGTATTGCAAGGAGATATTATTGGTTATGTTGGTAATACTGGTAGAACTACCGGTTCTCATTTACATTATGAAGTGTTAATAGATAATAAACATAAGAATCCATTAGATTTTAAAGTTCCTTTTTCTTTACCAATTTTAAAGCAAGCTCATTTTAGAAAAAAGACCAAAAAATTATTGGTTAAATTAAATAATATCAATAAATCCTCAACAAGATTAGCACATGTTTCAACGCTAGGTAATATTGCAGGTATTTCAATAAAAATTAAGGAGTAATTAATGTATATTGGACTCATGTCTGGTACAAGTATAGATGCTATTGACGTTATATTAGCTGATTTTGTTGGCAATGAAATCCATATCCATGCTGTATATTCACACCCTTGGCCACAGGATTTACGTGATACTTTATTAACTCTCAGCCAAGAAACTAAGGACCAAAGTATATTGCATGATATAGCTATTTTGGATGTGAAAGTAGGTAAACTGTTTGCTAAATCAGTTCTTAATATGTTGGAAAAAAATTCTATTTCTAAGACCAAAATTCACGCAATCGGTAGTCCCGGCCAAACTTTATACCACCATCCAGATGGCAATCCATCTTATACATGGCAACTGGGTGATCCTAATGTCATCGCCCAAATGACAAATATAACTACGATAGCAGATTTTAGACGGCGAGATGTTGCTGCTGGTGGACAAGGAGCTCCCTTAGCTCCGGCATTTCATGATGCTTATATGCGTAGCTCTGAAGAAAATCGTGGAGTTTTAAATATTGGCGGAATTGGAAATCTCACCGTATTATCCGCCGATAAGAAATTACCAGTTATTGGTTTTGATACTGGTCCGGGTAATGCTTTGCTGGATGCTTTCGCTTACCAACAGCAACATTTACGAATTGATAAAGATGGAGCATGGGCAGCTTCGGGACAAGTTCATGCTGATTTATTAAAAGATATGTTGGAAGATGAATATTTTGCTCGTCCAGCTCCTAAGAGTACCGGACGTGATTACTTTAATTTGGAATGGTTAAGTTATCATATATTAGGTTTGTCTTTGCCACCAGAAGATATACAAGCAACTCTGTGTCAACTAACTATTGATAGCATTGCAAACAGTGTAACATTACATAATATTCAACGCCTGTTAGTATGTGGGGGTGGGGTACATAATTCTTTATTAATGCAAGGGTTAGCTGATAAGTTACCTGATTGTAAGGTAGAATCAACGGAAGCAATTGGTATTAATCCTGATTTGGTAGAAGCGATTTGTTTTGCTTGGTTAGCTAAACAACGTTTAAATAAGCAGCCAAGCAATTTATCATCAGTCACTGGTGCAGAACAGCCGGTTGTTTTAGGTGGGGTTTATTTGTAAACTGAACTTGCCGCAGAGAGTGTTTCATCTTCTACTCCGTTGGCATAGGTGTTCGGGATTCTGCAAAATATACTTTTTAAAGGAGTTTCGCAGAAATTTCATGATGTCCCCGGAACGTCCATGTCCCGTGGACTAATCAATTTTTGGTAGTATTGCAGGACTATCTACTTTTTTACAATACCGAATTCATTTGATATAACATATGTTTTTTTGATACACTGAATTGCTAACAATTTAATAATCAAAAAGGTTACAACAACACATGTGTTCTACTGAAAATTCACGAGTAAAAATCCCCACTATTTTGCATTTGATGCGTTTAGGTTATGAATATTTATCCTTGCAAGACCCAAATGTTACTTGGGATAAATCAACTAATATTTTTACCAATATATTTTACCAAAGTATCAAACGCATAAATCCTGAACTAAATGATATTGCAGCCGAACGGGTTTATGATGAAATTTCCCTTTGTTTAGAAAATGAAGATTTAGGTCGCACTTTTTTTACAAAGTTAACGGATAGATCGGGCATTCGCTTGATTGATTTTGATAATTTTGATAACAATACATTTAACGTGGTAACTGAACTGACCTATAAAAAAGATGATGAGAGATTCCGACCAGATATTATTTTGTTAATCAATGGAATGCCACTGGTTTTTATTGAAGTAAAAAATATTAATAATAAAGATGGTGTGCTTGCAGAACATAAGCGAATGCAAACTCGATTTCAAAATAAAAAGTTTAGAAAGTTCATTAATTTAACTCAGTTAATGCTATTTTCAAACAATATGGAATATGATGATAATTCATCTTTACCACTTGCCGGGGCGTTTTATGCTACCACGTCATACCACAAGCCAAGTTTTAATTATTTTCGGGAAGAACAAGAATTTAACTTAACAAAATTACTATCTACGGTTGATGATGAGCTTGAAACTTTTGTGCTTAAAGATAATAACTTAATTAGCATTAAACAATCTGTTGAATTTGCTGAAAATAAAAGCCCTGATACCCCAACCAATAGAATTTGTACTTCTTTGTTGCAGCGGGAACGTTTAGCTTTTATCCTTGAATTTGCTTTAGTTTATGTTAAAGATGCTTCTTTACAAAAACATATCATGCGTTATCCGCAAATATTCGCCACTAAAGCTATTGAGCAACATTTAGAAGCTGGGCTGAAAAAAGGTATCATTTGGCATACTCAAGGTAGCGGTAAAACAGCATTGGCTTATTTTAATGTTAAATATTTATCTCATTATTTTAAAAAGAAAAATGTAATTGCTAAGTTCTATTTTATCGTTGATAGAATTAGTTTGCTGGTTCAAGCCAGTAAGGAGTTTAAATCTCGTGAGTTAGTAGTTCACGAAATTGATTCACGGGAGAAATTTGCTAGAGATATTAAACAAACTGCTGCTATTCATAATAATTTTGGAAAACCAGAGATAACCGTAGTTAATATTCAAAAGTTTGAAGACGATCCAGATGTTATTAAAAATGTTGATTACAACTTAAATATTCAAAGGGTATTCTTTTTAGATGAAGTGCATCGCAGTTATAATCCGAAAGGTAGTTTTTTAGCTAATTTGGAGCAAGCAGATCGTAATGCAATTAAAATTGGTTTAACTGGTACGCCGCTTTTAGGTGATGAATATAATTCTAAGTCTTTGTTTGGTGGTTATATTCACAAGTATTATTACAACGCTTCTATAAAAGATGGCTATACTTTGCGTTTAATTCGTGAAGAGATTGCAACAAGTTATAAGCTCACTTTGCAAGAAATCTTAGAAAAAATAAAAATTCTCAAAGGTGATGCTAAGAAAAAGGATATTTATGCTGATGAAAAATTTGTTGAGCCAATGCTTGATTATATTGTTAAAGATTTTGAACAAGCTCGTATTTCGATGGATGATAACACGATAGGCGGTATGGTGGTTTGTGATTCGTCTGAGCAAGCTAATATGATGTATGAAATTTTCCAGCGTAAATATGTTAATAATACCAGCGTTAATACCGCAGCTATTATATTACATGATATTGGCACAAAAGAAGAGCGTAAACAATTAGTTAAAGATTTCAAAGCTGGTAAAATTGATTTTTTATTTGTTTTTGAGATGTTGTTGACTGGGTTTGATGCTCCACGTTTGAAAAAGCTTTATATTGGCCGAATTATTAAAGCTCATAATTTATTGCAAACATTAACTCGTGTCAATCGAACTTATAATAATTTTCATTATGGTTATGTAGTTGATTTTGCTGGTATTGAAGAGGAATTTGAAAAGACTAATCAAGATTATTTTAGAGAATTGCAGTCTGAATTAGGCGATGAAATTGAGAATTATAAAAATTTGTTTAAGTCGCAAGCGGAATTTGTTGTTAGTTTTAGTATTCGCATTTTCTATGAACTCATCCAAATATTCATCCATATCTTCTAGTTTAACTTCATTTACTTCACCTGTTTTCAATTGCTGAATAGATTCCCTTAGTCTATTTATGTCAATTCCTTGGGAACGTTGATTGTTTAAATAAATTTCGTTTTGATTATTATCATTTTCAGCAATAATAACAACTGTAACAGTTTGTATGTCAGGCAGTTGTTCGGCCCATGTGGGTGGTAGTTCATTAACTTTTATATGTTCTAATGTGATATGAGACATGTTTTTAATAGTTTGTTAATTATGAATTTATAATGTTAGTCAGGTTAGCATAATTGAGTGCAACGAGATGATGTATGAAATTTTCTTAAAATGTAATTATTTGGTAGTTTGGTTGAAGAATTCTTCCCAAGCAAAATATAAATCTGAAGGTGCATCTTTAAGTTGTTTTTGTTTTTCTGCTACCCATTTTTTATATGGTGTTTGGCTTTTTTTAAGTTTCTTTTGTACGGCAAGGACTGTGTATGGCCTGATTAGTTTACCTTTTTTATTGCGATATTCTCTAACATTGGGTTTGATGTTTAATTTAATCATTTGGTCTAATAAATCTAAAATAACTTGTAACAATTGTTCGCTCTCTACAGCCTTTTCTAGCATAGTATTAAAAGTTATAACATTAGGTTTAAAACCTTTATCCTGCATTTCTTTAAATAGTTCAATACCTTTATCATATGGTGTTCTGTTGATTAAAGTATTATAAGTAATTTTGTTTATTTTCAACCCTTTTTGTTGCATTTCCTCAAATAGCTCAATACCTTCATCATACGGTGCTTTATTGATTAAAATATTATAAGTAATTTCGTTAGTAGGAAAGCCTTTTTTTTGCATTTTTCTAAAAAAATTAATACCTTTATCATACGAAGCTTTTTTGACTAATATTGAGTAAATAATTTTATTTTTTTGTGAATATGAAATTTTATCAGAATGTAAATTTTGCTGCATGTGTTCAAATAATTCCATTCCTTTATCATAAGGTGCTTTGTTAATTAAGGTTGAATAGGTTATTTTATTAATAGGCAATTGTTGTTGTTTCATTTCCTCAAATAACTGAATACCTTGTGCATAACTTGCTTTGTTGATTAAGGTATTATATAGTAACATTCCTATATTTTTACACCATTAAAATTAATTATATTCTGAAAAATAAAATCTATTGTTTCGATAAGTGAATCAAATTTATAACGAAACTGCTTAATGTAACGTTTTAATGAAGCCC
>JAUCGL010000219.1 GCA_030378105.1 Candidatus Halobeggiatoa sp. HSG11
TCCAAATTTTCTATGTCTAGTTCTATCGGAAAAGATATATTTGTCATCATTGATTCCTTTTTTTCTTTTATCTATAATTTATTGTTTTTATTATATCATTATTCAACGCAAATTACCAAAGAGCCAATTATTTATCTGAAATAAGTATATGGCTATTCAAGTATGAACCTCGTTGGGGTTGTTTTAACTATCCTGAAAGGATTGAATGTGAATAGCCACCGATGAAATCGGTGGAATATAAAAGCTTTCTGCGTTAACTCAGTTAATTAAGTATATATACTTAAATTTAGGAAAGATGGCTATTTTGAAATATTTAGTTTATTTCGTTAATTAGCTGTACTTGGTTGTCGGAATTATGAAATATCTGCAAAACTCCTCAGCGATAGATTCAATAAAAACTACCCACAACTCATAGGTGTTCGGGATTTACCAGAAATGTACTATTTAATTGTGAATTAGTGAATGAAAAATGCTTAATTATTAATGGTTTTGACTTTCATTAATTATTCACAGTTAACCATTCACAATTAAATATACATATCAATTAGTTATAAATTATCCCGAACACCTTATGACCCACAACTATATTCCTGATAATAATGTTGTAATTTAACTTTTGCTTCCTCAATTAACGTTATAGCCTCATTTTGTTTATAAAAATCATCAGGTTGCCAATAACGGGTTTGTAAGCGATAAGGACGTAAACCATTATTTGGGTCTTGTGGATCACAAAATAATTCAGTAATAGAAGGTTTATTTATCCATGAATCCCCAAGATTTTTTTCTAAAGCAAGATACCACAAAACAAACTGCTGAATATGTTGGTCTTCAAAATAACCCACCGGGTTCAAATCATGTACAAATTTTTGTAAGGATTCATTCTTTAAATATCTATTATAATTAACAACATATAAGCTCTCTGACAAAAATAAAGGAGCTCCATATAATACTAAACCTTTTCGTTTTAAAGTATTGCCAGTTTGTACTATCTCAAGCCCCACACTACCTGACTCTGCTTGCATAACAGCATCTTCAACATCCTCAACTGAAACTATTTTCAAATCAGGATAGGCGGTTTGAACAATTTCTACATAACGACCCTTAACAAATACTCGATTGCCACAAATTGACAAGTGAGTTAAAAAATCATTGGTGTGTTTAGGTTTAGGCTGATTTTTAGACTTAGCAATCAAAAAAAATCCAACCATATCTTGTACTTCACGCCCTAAAACCTTATTATAACGAGTTAGTTGAGCCGAACCAGCTATGCGAATTCCAGTTGGTTTGTCAATATTATAATTATACATTCCCCATTTAGTGACTAAAGTCGGATTGCGTAAATAATATTGAGTCATGGTCAACAATTCATCCAAACCCACCACCGCACAATCAATTTCATCCAATCGCATCAAAGAAGAACCATTATGTGGTTCCTCACCTTCAATGCGAACTAACACTTCATTAATTAACCATTCATAACCTAAAAAACCAATTCGATAAGGACGATGGCCACGTTTTCGGTCAATAAATAAGCCAAAACAAGGTAATTCCTGTAACGCCTCAATAAGAAATTTAGATGCTTCTTGAAAATCAGTCCGGCTCATAGCCTTACTTTGTTTAGAAATCTCCAGAATTTTGTTTATTTCTTGTTCATCGACTCCAAGCAATTTCAACTTAGCCAAGAAATTTTCAAAAGTCCTGCCAGTTCTGGGAATAGCACAAGTTACGGTAAAATTTTGCTGCATATTTTTTAATTCTTAGTTCTTAAATGCTATAATTTTTGATGAAAGTTTTTCTAATTTTTTAGGTTTAATAATCAAGTAGCGTGTTGATTTGTTGTACGCTCATTATAACATTAAGAATTAATATGGCCAAACCAATATTTTTAGACTGCTCATACTCAGAAAAAGATAAAGTTAAACAGTTAGGAGCAAAATTTGACTGGAAAACTAAAAGATGGTTTATAACCTCTGATATGGAATCACAGCCATTTGCCAAATGGTTGCCACAGCAGACTGACCTTAAAACTGATGATACCTTAAGCCTTAATGAATTGTTATTGCAAGTACAACAAACTATTTCTGAACAGCATGATGAGCTTTATTGGGTGCGAGCAGAAGTGGTTAATTTAACTAACCATGTTCATATTTACATGGAGTTGTCAGAGCATGCTCAAGATGGTAATGAAGTAGCTAAAGTTCGGGCTACTTTATGGAATCATCGAGCTGAAAAACTGTTGGAACATTTTTTAACTACCACTGGTTTAGTTTTTAAAACCGGAATTAAGGTATTATTGCAAGTTCAAATTGCATTCCATCCTCGTTATGGCTTATCGCTGGACGTTGTAAATATTGATCCTAATTTCACTTTGGGAGATATGGAAGCCAAACTAAACAAAATAAGAAAGCAGTTGCAAGATGAAGGAATTTATACTGCCAATAAAGAACTTGCTTATGCCAATGAGTTTTGTAAAGTTGCGGTGATTGCTCCACGACAGGCTGCTGGTTTGGGGGATTTCAAAAGTCAAGCTGATAAATTAGTTGGACTGTGTGAATTCCATTATTACCCAGCTAGTTTTCAAGGCCAAAATGCAATAGCAGAAATTCAAGCAGCTTTTAAAACCGTTGTGCAGAAAAAATTTGATGCAATTATTATGATTCGTGGTGGTGGTGCTAAAGCTGATTTATTGCACTTAAATGAGTATAAAATAGCGAAAGCAATCTGCACAGCTCCATTACCAGTTATTGTCGGCATAGGTCATGAGAGAGATAAAATTTTATTGGATGAAGTAGCTAATTTGAGTTGTCATACACCTAGTTTAGTTATTGGGCATATAACAAGTACAATTGTACAAAATGCCACAAACGCTAAACAGGACTGGCAAATTTTATTGCAGTTAGCAGCTAAAGTTCTGAATCAAGCCAAATTGGACAATGAACAGCATTATAATACTATTCGCGAACAGGCAATCAATTGTATCAATTTACAACAATTAGATGTTTTGATGCAAGATATAAGAAACTCTTGTAAAACTCAGTTAAATCAAGCAACTAATAATATTAAATCTTTGATGGAACAAATTTTACTCGGCGATCCTAAAATGGTATTAAATCGTGGTTATGCTATTGTTAGAAATCAAGATAATCAGGTTATAACCAGTAAACAGAAAGCCGAGCAGGAAAAATCGTTAGTTATTGAATTTAAAGATGGATATTTTGTTATTGATGACCTTTCTTAAGTGGGTGTGGCCAGAAATATAATGTATTGAATTTTCTTCGCCTAGTCACCAAGGGATACCCCTACAAATATCATCTTGTCGTAGAGGCAAATCCTTTATGGTTGTCCTTAATTTAAGGGTGACTCTTTACCTTAAAATTCAATATATTATATTTTGTCCATATCCTCCTTAAGCCTAAAGCATGGGTATCTAATAAAAATTTAGAATTCAAATGTAATCCTCCCAAATATCAGTCATTGGTTGAATTAGTTCTTCTTCAGAAACTAATATTTTTACTTTTTCTGACATAGTTTTACGCCAATTAACGTTACTTGATTGTTTATCTTGTGTTGTTAAATTTTGTTTAATTAAATAAATAAGATGTAGTTGCTCATCAATAGGAATTGACTTAATATGTTGTTGATAAATTTGTTCTATGCTGTTCATTGTTTTTTCTCTTTATTTGAACCGTAGGGTGGATAGGAGCGAAGCGGAAATCCACCAAATCCCTTAAATTAAAAAATTATTTAAAAAAAAACATTGGTTTATATTTTGTGGTTGTGGTTTTTGGTGGATTTCCGCTTCGCTTCTATCCACCCTACGAAATCTACGAAAATCTCATTTCCCCATCTCTTCCACAATCTCCATTGTTTCAACACTAACGGTACAAACTCGTTGTAATAGTTCAATAACTTGTTCTTTGTAGTGATTTGTAGGGTGGATAGAAGCGAAGCGTAAATCCACCGAATCCCTCGCTGCGAGACATGGAGAGGCGAAGCCGAAGTCGAGTAGTCCGCGACTAGGTGAGAGTTCTTAAATTTGAAGAAATAGTTAAACGGAGTGCATTTCTTGAAATTTTGAACAAGCTCACCGTTAAGTCATGGGGGAGTCGGTGGGACGGAGCTGCTTCAGTGCAGAGTCGCCCGATGAGACCGGACGTGTCGGGGCAATTATAACCGGTTTCGCTGAAAAATTGATTAGTCAACGGGACATGGACGTTCCGGGGACATCATGAAATTTCTGCGAAACTCATTTAAATTAAAAAAATTATTTAAAAGACATTGGTTTATATTTTGTGGTTTTTGGTGGATTTCCGCTTCGCTTCTATCCACCCTACGAAATCTACGAAAATCTCACTCCCCCATCTCTCCCACAATTTCCATTGTCTCCACACTAACGGTACAAACTCGTTGTAATAGTTCAATAACTTGTTCTTTATAATCGGCGAATTTATAGTTATTGAATTTTTCGGCGATGGTTTTATCTCTTGGTTTTTTTTCTTTGTATTGGTCGAGTATCCATTCAAGGGCGGAGCGGTTGCCGAGTTTGTAAGTCCATGCTATTTCTGGTATTCCTTGTAGGGTTGTTTGTTGGTCAAGCGCTGCGAGACATGGAGAGGCGAAGCCGAAGTCGAGTAGTCCACGACTAGGTGAGAGTTCTTAAATTTGAAGAAATAGTTAAACGGAGTGCATTTCTTGAAATTTTGAACAAGCTCACTGTTAAGTCATGGGGGAGTCGGTGGGACGGAGCTGCTTCAGTGCGGAGTCGCCCGATGAGACCGGACGTGTCGGGGCAATTATAACCGGTTTCGCTGAAAAATTGATTAGTCAACGGGACATGGACGTTCCGGGGACATCATGAAATTTCTGCGAAACTCATCATGGATTTTGCCGGCTTCTTTATCGGCTTTTAGTTTGGGTTTGTTGGCTTTGTTGCTGTCAATGTCAATTCGTTTCAGTTTGTATTTTTTGGCTGCTTCGTAGTTGATATGTTGGTCCATGAGTTTTTGTCCCCATGCAACCCATTGTTGGAAGTTGTCGTAGTAGGGGAGGCGTGGGAATTCTCGTTTAAGGTTGAGTTGGTATTTTTGCCGGTATGCTGGGTTGTGAAGTACGGCGTATGTGTAGTGGAATATGTCTTGTTTGGTGATGGTTTGGTCTTGATAGTGGTTTTGAAATTGGTTTAAGCCCCAGTCGGTTATGTTGTCTATTTTTTTACCATTTGAATAGTAATAAAGAGGTAAAGATTGAGTAGCTCGTGAACCAATTCCAGCATCAAAAATAGTGTTTACAACTTGTATAACAAATGGAACTTGTTTATGGAACGTTATACAAATAACTATATTTTTCTTATCGTTAGGAAAAAAAGTTTCAATTAATCCTTTCACATCAATTAGTAAGTAATCTAAGTAAAACTCTTTTGTGATAAATGGACGATATACGGCTTTTCTAAAATTTTCCTTACCAAATTTAGTTATCTTATTTAACACAAATTTCTTTTTTAAATCTCTACTCCATGCAATTGTTGTATCAATTTGTGAGACTTCTCCATTATAATCTTTTAATTGTTGATTGTATTCTTTAATAAAAAATTGAATCTTATTTTCAAGATTTGTTATATTTAAATCATAAACCCATTCATCACGATTGGTAGAAACACCCAAAGAAAACAATTTAAAAACAGCCTGTTCTTCTTTCTGCGACTTAGGTTGTGTTGACATTTGTTGTAAAATAAAGAATATCTTGTGTCTCCTGAGAAAAATCAAATGTCAAATGCGAATTTAACAGATAGTCAATGGTTAAAAATATATAGTTATGTTACGAATTAAAAAAAGGTATTAACACAAAATCAGAAGAAAAGTGTAGAAAATTTGTAGAATCAGTACTATGGATACTTCGTACAGGAGCTCAATGGCGTATAATTAC
>JAUCGL010000220.1 GCA_030378105.1 Candidatus Halobeggiatoa sp. HSG11
TCCTCCTTTTTAATATAAGCAATAGTTTGGGCAGTTTTGAAATATGGGCAATGCCATTAAATTCAGGAAATCGGTTGGAGTTCAAAGCTCCAGCTTTGGTTTATTTATATTAAACACTTCCAGAACTTAACTTAAAATAACTATTATATCAAATACATAACAATGCTTTAATTCATCTGTTTTAAAACTGTTTGAACCATTTGTTAAGATTACTTAAAAATTATTATTTAAATATGTCGAAATACCAGTTTCTGTTAAGGAGGTTTATATATGAATATAGATAGACTAAAATTTTATTTTAACTCGTGCCATTACTTACCACAATCATTGCGACATGATTATCTTCTTAAAATTATTACTATTGCTTGTTTCGGCCCTATTGTAGCATTATTAACAGTATTTATATTCTTACTTATATCACCTTCTTATGAACTATTTTTTTTATTTATTATTGTTTTAATACTAACAATAGTAGGGACATTAGCCTCTATATTTTTTTTGAAGCAACTTTTATGTCCTATAGCATTAACAGCAAATACACTTCACAGTGCTCTTAGTGGGAAAAAAACTGCAAAGTTACCGATTGATTTTGGGGATAATGTTGGTCAATTGATGACCGATGTTCAATATGCAATAGAAAAGATTGATTCATTTGATAAATCATTTAAAAAAACTTCTGCAATAGACCCTTTAACTGGAATTTTCAATCGACATATTGCGGAACAACGTTTATTACAAGATATGGCTAGAGCCAGACGAGAAGAAAGTCAAATGCTAGTTGCTTTAGTGAACATTGATCATTTTAAAGAATTAAATGAAAAATTTGGGCATAGTTTAGGTGACGTTTGTTTAACCCAAATTGTAGCAACATTAACCGAGAATATTCGAGATGGTGATTGGTTAGCTCGTTGGTCAGGTAATAAATTTCTAGTTGTTCTATGGAATTTTGATCATAAAGCAACTATGATGGTGTTAAAACGAATTCAGCAACAAACAGTGAGGACTCCTATGGGAGAATTATTGAATTTCAGTTTAAGTGTTGGAGCTTGTGAGTATAGAGGGGAAACAGATTTAGATACTAAAACAGATTTGGAAATGCTGCTTATTCATCTTGATGAAGCTCTTTATCAAGTTAAGAAGAGTAATCGTGGTGGAATTTTATTAGCTGAATAAAGACAAATTTTAATCGGAGTTTAAAAATGCAAAAAAGCCAAGCTAGGCGTAATATTCGTAAAAAAATAACTAAAGAAAATAAACCAATTAAATATAGTTTACAAGAAATAGTCTTGATATCTTTTTATTTTTTAGGATTATATCTATTTATATCATTGTTCACCTATTATGGTGGCGATCCGGGCTGGGGACATAGTGGGACAGAAGAAGAAATCCAAAATATAGGCGGTATGTTCGGAGCAATTTTTGCTGATGTATTTTTAAATTTATTTGGTTATTTTGCTTACTTATTTCCCATAATGGTTGGATATATGGGCTGGTTACTTTATAAAGGTCGTCATCACGAAATTTTTTCTGAACCGAAGAATTTGTTGATGCCAAGTTTCGGTTTTTTAATAACTTTAATGGCCGGTTGTGGACTTGCTATTGTACATTTTACGTCTGAACACACTTTATTACCTACTCATGCTGGTGGTGTTTTAGGGCAGTGGGTTGGCAATAATTTAGTAGCAATAGTCAATCCTTTGGGAGCAACTTTAATTTTATTAGCATTATTTTTTGCTGGTGTAACTTTATTAACTGGTTTATCGTGGATGCGGTTGGCCGATGTTGTTGGTTATTACACTTTAATATGGTTGCCAGTTATAAAAAAACAGCTAAGTACTCAATTTTTGCCTTGGTTATCAACTAATACTAAGAAAACCTTGCGAACCACTAAACATTTATCTCAGGTTGCTGGTACTAATACCAAAAAATGGAGTAAAAATGCTTATGGTAATTGGCAAAAACGTAGAATTGAATGGCGTGAAGAAAGAAAACGTTATGCGGAAGAATATGATGATGAGTATGATGAATACGAAGATGAAGAATATTATGATGATGAGAAAAAAGCGGTTAAACCACCTCCGCAACCGATAGTACATAAACCAGCAACTCCATCATTATTACCATCATTAAAACTGTTGGATGCTACCTCTAATGTTATCAATCCTCCTACCATTAAATCTTTGTCGCAACGTATGGTAGATGCTTTTGCCAGTGTTGGAATTGAGGCAGAGGTTATTTCTGTGCAACCGGGACCGGTATTAACTATTTATGAAGTTAATTCACTCACTTCGATTAATACCGATCATCTTGATGACCTTGACTTAGCATTAGCAGAAGTTTTAAAAATATCTAAAGTTAAAACTATTGAAAGTCAAGGTGAAACGTTACATATTGAAGTACCTAACTGGAAACGACAACCAATTAACCTAAATGAATTACTTGTTTCTACGGAATATCAGACTAATTTGTCTCCATTAGCGATAGCTTTGGGTAAAGATATAGGTGGGCAGCCAGTTATTATTGATTTAACTAGAATTCCTCATATTTTAATAGCTGGTAGTGATAATTTAGAAAAGAAAACAGCAATTAATGTTTTTATTTTAAGTTTATTATATAAATCAGCTCCAGAAGCAACGCGTCTATTATTAATAGATAATGATGACAATGATTTAGCTATATATAATGATTTACCACATTTATTAACTCCAATTATTTCTGATGTTCAGCAGGTTCCAAATATTTTACTTTGGTGTGAACAGGAGATGGAAAATAGATATAAGCTAATGTCTAGTATGGGAGTGCGTGGAATTGAAGATTATAATCAGGCTTTATTATTGCAAAATGGAGCTGATGAGCAGAATGAAAGCTCTGAGAACTTATATCATATTGTGATAATTATTAATGAGTTGTCTGAATTAATGATTAATGATATAGAAGCTCAAGTTGAGCAGTCCATAACTAATTTGACCAGAAAAGCTAGAGCTGCCGGCATTTATATTGTCTTAGCAACTCAATATCCAACGGTTAATGTGATAACTGGTTTGGTGAAAACGAATGTCCCAACTCGTATGGCTTTTAAAGTAACCAATAAAAGTGAATCACGTACTATTTTGGGACAGATTGGTGCTGAGGATTTGCTTGGGCAAGGGGATATGTTATATATGACTGCTGGTACTGGTATGCCAGTTCGAGTGCATGGAAGCACAGTTTCTAAGTCTGAAGTAGAAAACGTAGTTACTGATTTAAATTCTCGTGCCACTCCTAAATATGTTTCATTAGAATCTGAAATTCACTAGCATTTCATAGAACCAGATGCAAGCATTGCGTCTCTATCAAATAAAATAATATGCGAGTAGAGACAAGATTGTTCGTATCTATAGACTTTCAGAAAAATAAAAGCTTTCAGACCTGCTAGGTTTCGCAAACATGGCAAGTCTTTTGGCCAGAATATTTGGTAGTCCTATAGAAAGTAGTGATAGCTTCAAAAAACCTACTAGGTTTCAAAAACCTAGTAGGTTTAACACTACATATGCAGGACTACCGAATATTTATCTGAAAAGCCATATCACGTTCGTTAAATTTGGATTACATTAATTATGTTTAAACCATTGTCAATGCGATATATTTCCCTCAAAATATTAACTGAGGATGCTGCTCCAATAGCACAGTTGTTAGCAGATTGTGGTATGTTTAATCCCGAAATCACCGAACAGTTATCAGAACAACCCGGCGAAACTTATCGGAGTTTGTTTAATCAAGCTCAAAATCGTCTACATAAAATTATGACATGTGTGTCTTTGACCATGCCAAAAATTATTCCTTCGCAACCAGCTAAAATTGAAAAATTACAAGAAACTAATGAGCAGTTAGCTGATTTATGGTTACAAATATCTGAATTAGAAGAACAATTGCATCAATTAAGTGAACAAGAAAGCATTCTTAAACGTTTGTTAGAAACTTTAGCCATTTTTCAAAATTTGGATGTAGATTTGGCTTTATTTCAAGATTCAACTAAATTTTTAAACTTGCATATAGGCACAGTACCAGTTGAAAATATTGAACAACTTCGAGAAGCAATATCATTAGCGGAGCATTTAATAGATGTCTTCCATCATAATGAAGATATAGCTTATTTTGTTGTGGCTGGCCCTTTAACTCAGCAAGATAAAGTGAAAGCAATTTTAGAACATGCTGATTTTCAAACTTTAGCTATACCAGAGCAGTTCCATGCTCATCCGCAACAAGTGCATAATGATTTAATAAATAAGCAAAAACAGTTAGCACAAGAGATTGAGTCAATAAAAAATTCCATCCAGAAATTGGCTAGTGAAAATAAAATTGTTTTGGAGCAAGCTTATCAAACTTTAAACAATGCTGCTGCTTATGCTAAATTAAGTGAAACCTTGAGAGGACAAGGCAGAGTGGCTTTAATTGAAGGCTGGATTCCTAAAACGGATGTAGCAAAGTTGGAAGCTAGTTTAAATGAAAAATTGGAATGTCCGTTTGTATTTAGCAGCCGCAAACCAATTCCTTCCGAGTATCAAAAAGTACCATCGTTAACACGTCATCATCCTTATTTAGCACCATTTGCAGCTTTGGTAAACAATTACGGGACACCTCGTTATGGTGAATTTGATCCAACTTTGTTATTCACTGTTACTTTCATTTTTATGTTTGGCAGTATGTTTGGTGATGTGGGGCATGGTGCTTTAATTGCTGGAGCTGGCTGGTATTGGCGAAGCAAATTTACTCCATTTTTCCTAACTACTGGAATTTCTTCTATAATTTTTGGATTTTTATATGGCAGTATTTTTGGTTTTGAGGAGGTGATATTGCCGGCCTTATGGTTATCGCCAATTCATAATCCTAATGTTATGCTTGAAATTGCTTTGTATTGGGGCTGTGGATTTGTGTTGCTTGCGACTATGATAACTGTGGTTAATCGGTGGCGAGAAGGGAATTATGCGGCTGCTTTGTTTAATCATACTGGAATTGCTGGTATCTGTTTGTATATAGGAGGATTTTTTGCTATTAAGCAGTGGATGGAAACTGATGTTTTTGCTACTAATCAGCAGTTGGCTATTGTTGTACCATTGTTGATAATTTTGGGTTATAAATGGTATGAAAATAAAATGCCATTAGCAGAACGAATTTTAGTGACTTTAATTGAGGGTTTGGAGTCGGTAATCAATTACTTGGCCAATACTTTGTCATTTTTACGGGTAGCTGCTTTCAGTCTTAATCATGCGGCTTTAGCGATAGCTGTATTTACGTTAGCAGATATGATGGATTTTCCGGCCAGTTGGTTAGTTATTGTTTTAGGTAATTTATTTATTGTGGGATTGGAAGGAGCTATTGTTACGATTCAGGTTTTACGGTTGGAATATTATGAGGGTTTTTCTCGCTTTTTTAGTGGTGATGGGAAGGAATTTAAACCATTGACTCCTTATATAAAATAGAGGTTTAACATACTACCTAAAAGTGGCAATTGGAAAATGGACTATTTTACTTAACATGTTAATTTTATTATTAAATTTTGAAAAATGTCGTGAGATTTTCATTCACCATTTGATGATCACAAAACAGAACTAAATTATTGATTAATAAAGTAAAAATTAAAATAATTGCCATTTTTAAGTACTATATACACCTAAAGTTGATTTATTTGACATAAGAATTATTTAGGATTATTATTTTGCTGTTATCCTGATTTATCGTTTAATATCCGTGAATATCAAGGCTAGTACATTAGCAATCTTCTATTGTCGGGTAAAGCCGTTTGAGTTTTATCCGTGCGTCTTCAGTGGTAAAACGCCATTCCATTGGCTTTGAATGGCTGTTGCGTTTTTTCGTCCACGCAGCAACTT
>JAUCGL010000221.1 GCA_030378105.1 Candidatus Halobeggiatoa sp. HSG11
TATATGATTTTTACAGTAATTTTTTAGTTTTTAGTCTACATATAAGTTCTATAAAAAGCATATTTATTTTTAACTCAAATGCTATACTTAGGAGTATGAACAACACACCATTATAAATATAAATTTCATAGTTATCAATTTTTATTTAAGAGATTGTTTAATGTTATCAGCAATAAAAAAATTATATAAAGAAGGTATTTTTTCTGATTTAGACATACATTTTGCCAAATTAATGGCCGAACTGTCAGATAATTCAGACGAGATTTTATTAGGAGGTGCATTAGTTAGTTACTATAATAATCAAGGTTCTAGCTGTGTTAATTTGCACTTATTAGCAGGTAAACCTTTTCCGCCTGAATCGGATACATCTACAATATTATGTCCTCAATTATTGCATTGGGAAACTTCATTAATAAACTGTAATGTTGTAGGTTCACCGGGAGATTGTACTCCATTAATCCTCAATAATCATCGTTTATATTCATATCGTTATTTTAACTACGAGTTCACGTTAGCCGCCAGAATTCATTCATTAATTAATATAAATGATATTAATTATCAGATTTTATCCAAAGGTTTAGAACGCCTATTTTCAAAACAACCAAGTAAACAAAAAGAAGCAGCATATTTAGCCGTATCACATAATTTTTGTATAATTTCTGGTGGTCCCGGTACCGGAAAAACAGCAACTGTTATTAAAATTTTAGCATTATTATTGGAACAAAGCTCAAATTTAAATCTAGTAATGGTAGCACCAACTGGTAAAGCAGCCAATCGTTTGAAAGAAGCAATCACAAAAAAACTGCCATCATTAGATTGTGATTCTACTATTAAAGCTGCCATACCAACCGAAGCTTATACTATACATCGTTTATTAGGTAGTAAGCTTAATTCTCCTTATTTTCATTTTTCAGCTAATAATCCATTACCTTATGATGTAATAGTTGTTGATGAAGCTTCAATGATAGATTTAGCTTTAATGACTAAGTTAATGCAGGCTGTACCCGATAATGCTAGATTAATTTTATTAGGAGATAAAGACCAATTAGCTTCAGTAGAGGCAGGGACTGTACTGGGAGACATTTGTGCAGCCAGTTTAATACAATCTAGTGTAATTGATAATTCACAATTAACAGTTAGCAATTCCAAATTAAATGATATTAACTCCAGTATTATTCTATTAGATAAAAGCTATCGATTTAGTGAGCAAAGTGGTATTTGGAAATTAGCTCAAGCAGTTAAACAAGGAGATGGTGAAACAGCTTTACAAGTTTTAAAATCTACTGAATATCCTGATGTAGAGTGGCATTCAACAGAATCATCGTCTGATTTAATTAAATATATTAGCACAAATTTTTCCATACTTGAATCTGAACCCGAAATAGCATTACAACAATTTGATAAATTTAGGGTCTTATGTGCCACTCGGCATGGTTCTTATGGTATTTTAAATATAAATCAATCTATAGAAAATTATTATCGTCAATCAGGTCAAATTAAGGCTCATCGTTATCATGGACAACCTATTATAATTAAACGTAATGATTACCATCTTAATTTGTTTAACGGCGATATTGGTATTATTTTTAATATAGCTGGTCAACAAAAAGCTATATTTCAAGATGCCACTGGACAATTGCGTGAGTTTTGGCCTAATCGTTTACCTGAATATGAAACTGTTTATGCTATGACGATTCATAAAAGTCAAGGTTCAGAATTTGAAAAAGTATTAATGATATTGCCAGAACATTTTTCTCCAGTTTTGACTAGACAATTAATTTATACAGGTATTACTCGAGCTGGTAAAACAATAAGTATTTGGGGAAATGAACAAATATTTACTCAAGCAATAACAACAGAAGTTAATCGTTCTTCCGGGCTGACAGAACTATGTGTTATGTGAAGGAGTTCAAAGCTTCGGCTTCGGCTTGTTTTATATTAAAACTAAACATTTCCAAAGTTTAAGTTTTGAACTCCAATAAATTTTCCTTAACTTAAAGAATTTAACTCAATCACTATTGTAACCGTAAACATTTTTGAGCTGGTTCATACCATTGAGCTAAATTATCCTGTAAAGCATCAGCAGCTTCTTGAGGAGTTTTTTCGCCTAAAATAACAGCTTCAGTATTCTTATACATCAACCATTTACCATCTGGCAAACCATCCATTAAATTAGGATAAGACCAACGTGCATCTTTTCCTCTACCCTTATTCAAAGCAAGAAAATCTCTCGCATCTTTATTTTTTAGGTTGGTTTCTTGATTATGCAAGGGGAAAAATCCAGGTAAAGCATTACTAAATAGCTCTGTTGTTTCCGGTTTTGTTAGCCATTCCAAAAATATCTGTGCTTCTTTTTTATGTTTAGAGGCACTATTTATACTTACTCCAATCTCAGGATGGTAAGTTATATATTGAGGTTTTCCCTCTGGAGCAGGAATCGCAAAAATACTCCATTCAAAATCAGCTGATTCAAACGGAATTATGTAATCTGAACTACCTATGAACATAGCTACATTGCCACCTAAAAATGAGCGAATAGTCATTTCTTCATTTATATAACGAGATTTTTCAGAGAAAAATGGAACTATGTCTTTAACAGCCTGAAACGTTTCCACAACATGCTTATCATTAAAGCAGCGTTTACCAGCTTCATATTCCAGTCTACCTTCTTGTCCACCGATAAAATTAGGAGCTAAGTCCATAAAAAGAAGCTCAGAAATTTGTGAATCAGTTTGAGTTCCATTAGCAAATGGGAGATAACCGGCCTGCTTAATTTCATTAGCAACAATCAATAATTCTTCCCAAGTAGTTGGTATTTCTAATGCTAATTCATCAAATAAATCTTCATTGTAGAAAATTGCATGAGAAACTGCCATGAAAGGTATTGCGTATTGCTTATCGTTATAATCAGTCCATGAACTACGTGCAGTTAAATCAAAATTCTTATCTAGATAAGGAAGCTCTCCTAGTGATTCTAGATAACCGGCCTCTGACAATGGTCTGGAAAGAGAAAAAGCTTCCACATAGAATAGATCTGGAGCAATATTATTTTTCAGTTGAAAACGTAACATTTTTACATATTCTAAAAACGGTTGGAATTTAACTGTTATATTAGGATGTTGTTGATTAAAAATCGCCAAAATTTCAGCCATTTGTTCCACATCTTCAACTTGCCAAGCACCTAAAGTTAGAGTTACCTTATCATCAGTTGGAGTTGTAACTTCAGCTACGTTAGAATCATCATTTTTATCAACTTGAGAGCTAATATTTAAACTACCGTAGATATAAAATGTTAATATCCCAGCACAAACAAAAACTATAGGGTAAACTATCCGACCTAACAACAATACCTTCTGTTGAGCATGTTTACTTTCTCTGATAGCTTCACGTTGACCAACTACCACTAAAAATAGTTGAAAAATAATTAATCCATAAATAACATAAAAACCATAATCTAATACCACAGCATATCCAATACCACTTGGCAAACCGTTGGCTAAACTCAGATGGAAAAAAGCAACTGCTACTAATGTACCACTTACCGCTCCTACCGAAATTTCTTTAAACGGCAAAAACATAATCAGGTATGATAATCCAATTAAAAACAGCAATGGTAATAAATTTTTAGTAACAAAGCTTAGTACATCTCTTTTAACTTCAATCACAGCATTAAAACGAGAATATTCAATACTAGACTTAGTTCCAAAAAAGTTTGGATCACCTAAAGTTGATTCATTTTTAGTTATGTCTTGAAATAGACTGACTGCATTGACATTCCAATCTGTTATTAAATCAAATACATGATTACGATGAAATTTATCTAATATTGTTCTGGTATTCATGCCAACAAAGTCTACAACATAAATTATGTTATAACGAGTTAAATTATCATGTTTAAACCTTATAGCTAATTTTTGAGTATCAAATGGATAATCTCTAAAATTAAACCTTTCTTTAAATTGAGCTTTAACTTGATAAGCACGGTATACAACATCATTTGGTAACATTTTTTCCGCAACTGCTTTGCCCAACTTTAATTCACTAAAACCAACTCTAACTGAATTGATAAATTTAATAGCATCAGCCTGTACGTTTTTCTTAAATCTAAACCACAAATAAAAATCTACTTCATATTTAGAACTTTTAGCATCTAAGTTACTTATTTCATTAAAATCAATACCGGTATAAACAATATCAGTTTTATGCATATATTGACCATCAATAACAACAATTCTTTCAGCAGCAACTTCTTCTTCTAAGTTAGGAATGTTAGCTGGATTTGGTACATGTTGAAATTGTGTTAAAGCTGAGATAAGTTGTTGATTTTTAAATACTCCTATTGCCAATGGTTTAACTGCATTACCATGCAAATCAAAATGAAACTTTCCGTTTAAACCTTTAATACCCGTTTCCATACTACTGCGAGTCGCTAAATAATCTCTGATTTGTTTACGTTCATTAATCAAATTATTTGGCTCACCTTTTATGTTAGCATCTTGCATTGCTTCAACAATTACTTGAATAGACTCATGTGCAGTAACAGCCACCCAAGTTGGCTCTTCATGGTATTTGTTTATATATGCGTTTCTACTTAATTGGGCATTTTCACCAGCTACATCATAAATCATTGGAGATACGGCATAGATACCATCAGAAAAAAATCCTGGTTGGGCTTGCTCTTCAGGATATTCATTGAATTGAGCAGCAAAGGTTTTTTTACCAATTGAATCTCCTCCAACCATTGGGTAATTTAATCCTTTACGTCTCATAGAAACAATAAATTCTTTAGCTTGTTCGGCATTTAAAGCTAAAAAAATATTACTCTCTACATGATCTTGTAAAATCTGTTTAGTTATGTTTTCAATTTTTTCATTTGTAGTAGTGGAGGCATCATTAGCTATACTCCATTTGTTTTTAATAGTTCCTTTTAATCCCAAATACAAATTTTCGAAACCATTCAATAAAGTTTTAGAGTAATCACTATTCTCATCATAGATGATAGTTATTTCATCATAGTTAAGAACTCTTTTAACATAATTTGCTAAGAAAATTCCTTGAAATTTGTTGTTAGGTACTACTCGAAAATACCAGTCGTTATTTTTAGTGACATCATCAGCAGTACAGGTTGCTGAAATAGTAGGAATGTTAGCCTTTTTATAAACTTCCCCACCTTCTAAGCAAGCAGAGCTTGTATAATGTCCTATAACGGCGTGAGCTTTATTTTGTTCAACAATCTCATTGGCTACTTGTCTAGCTTTATCCTTGTCGTTTTGATCATCAAAAATAAGTAATTCCAATGGTTTGTTATTAACACCACCATTTTCATTAACTTGATCAATATAACCTTGAATAACTCTATACATAGCCTTACCATCCGAGTCATTAGGAGAGTGAATCATGGCAATATAAATTGGAGATTGATTATTATTTAATCCCCAAAAGATATTTGAAATTAAAGCAATTACAATAATTATAGATATAAATATCGTAATTTTTTTGCTATTGGTCATAAAATTTCTCATTAATTTAAATTGGTTAATTTTAATATTTTTTTTAATTAAATGCAATGATATTAATATAATAAATTATAAAACAACTTAAAATTCAATAAGTTTTATTGCTTAAAAAAGATAAAATTTATATTTACAATTAAAAAAATATGATTTAAACATAAAAATCTTTTGTTGACAAGGCGGCCACCATAGACTAGCCTGTTATAGCAATTCTTAATTATGAATGCTTAAATTCTTAATTAAAATTTATAAAAATATCAGACTCTTGCTTAATATAACTGTGGTCTATCCAATCGGGAAATGCTACATAG
>JAUCGL010000222.1 GCA_030378105.1 Candidatus Halobeggiatoa sp. HSG11
GTATATTGAATTATGAATGGTTAACTGTGAATAATTAATTGTTAATGAAAGTCAAAATCATTAATAATTAACCATTTTTCATTCACCAATTCACAATTAATAGGAATGTTACTATAATCATGGAGGGGGGATTCGATACCTAATGTAATGGCAGATATGGAAGGTTTGAGGTAGCCATCATTTGGGAGGTGGTGATTATATGTTATTAATCAAAAAGTTATAATGTAAGTCGAGTTAGATTATTGAACGCAGTAAAATAACATAACCCAACAACCAATTAAAAATATAGGAATATTTATTTGGTAGTCCTACAATATGTAGTGTTAAACCTGCTAGATATTTGAGACCTAGCAGATTTTTTGAATTTATTTATCTGAAAAACTATAGCAAATGTATAAATCCTTAACTTAATGTAATAGACTTAATTATAGTGAGTGAACATAAAATTGTTTATAACACATTAAATTAAGCCCGATAAATCCCTTAAATTAAGATTAAATATTATCGTTTCTTCTTAACTCCTCTGGCCCCTCTAAAGTTACCACCTTTAGCTCCTTTGAGTTTAGCTCCAGTTAAATTAGCTCCTTTAAATTTTGCACCGCTCAATCTACTATTTCTTAAATCAGCCCCACGTAAATTAGCTCCACGTAAATTAGCTCCAGATAAATTAGCTCGCCGCATTTTAGCAGAACGTAAATTAGCCCTACGTAAGTCTGCTCTACTTAAATTAGCACTCCTAAGATCAGCACTGCGTAATTTAGCACCACGTAATCTTGCTCTGGAAAGATTAGCTCCACGTAATCTTGCCCGTACCAATCTTGCACTATTTAATTTAGCTCTGGACAAATTACAACGATTACATTTATTTGTCTTTTTTAGTTTTTTGAGGTGAGATTTATTAACAGCAAAAGTTAAATTATGACCCAAAAAACCTACCATAAAAGGTATAATTAATAAAAGGAAAACTTTTTTCATGACGATTCTCCTAGATGATTTGTTCATAATGAATTAAGATAAAACAAATATAAACAAATTTTAAATTTAAGATGTAGAAATATCTATATAATGTGACCAATTTTTTTCACTATCGCCAAATACCAAAAAATGAGGATTAAGTAATGATTCTTTAGTATTGTATAGCAACGGTTTAAGTTCTAAATCAGTTAAATAACCACCGGCTTGTTCAACTATACATTGAGCTGCTGCAGTATCCCATTCTGAAGTTAAACCAAAACGAGGATAAATATCTGCTTTGCCTTCTGCAACTAAACAAATCTTTAAAGAACTTCCAATACTTATTAAATCAGTTTTAACATCTAATCCAGCAATAAATTTTTGTAAAGATTCACCTGCATGTGAACGGCTACCTGCAATAATTAAATGGTCTTTAGGACAGTTTCGTACTTTAATAGGCTCTGGTGATTGCTCTGGTAAGCGTATATATGCACCATTATTCAACGATGCAAAATAACTCACACCAGTCACTGGTACGTAAACAATTCCCATTACTGGTTTATGATTTTCAATTAGAGCAATATTTACAGTAAATTCGCCATTACGCTTAACAAACTCACGTGTACCATCAAGCGGATCAACTAACCAATAACGTTGCCAATTAGAACGTTCTTGAAAAGGAATTTTGGCTGATTCTTCCGATAATATTGGCCAATCAGGAGTTATTTTCTGTAGCTTTTCTACAATAAGATTGTGAGCAGCCATATCAGCCATAGTTAGAGGTGATTTATCAGCTTTTTGTTCTACTTCAAAGTGAGTTGCATATACTTCCATAATACGCTCTCCTGCCAATATTGCAACCTGATCAATATCCTCAAGTAGTTTTTTAAGCTCATCAACATCTAACATTTTAGTTAACTCCGATTCAGTATATTTTCTAAGTAATACTTATATTATACCTTATTTTAGCTAGTAAATAAAAAAATATTTATATTCAATTTGATAACGAACTAATTTTTAAGTGGTTATAGGCATTCAAAATTTTCTTAAAATATTTATAATAATTTTTCTTACTGTAACGGATAATGATTTTTTTAAAACATGACAGTTAAATTACTTAACTTATTTGAACTAAACTAAAAATAGTGTAAAATAGTTTCAAACTGAAGTTAAAGTATTCGGGAGACAAGAAATAATGGGTATGGAAGACCAGGATGGATTTATTTGGTTTGATGGCAAAATGGTGCCTTGGCGTGATGCTAAAGTTCATGTATTAACTCACACTCTACATTACGGAATGGGGGTATTTGAGGGATTACGTGCTTATCAAACTGAGCAAGGAGCAGCAATTTTTCGTTTACAGGAACATACAAGACGCTTGTTTGATTCGGCTCATATCTTAGGTATGAAAATCCCTTATGACCAGCAAACTATTAATGATGCTTGCTGTGCTGCGGTACGAGATAACAATTTAGATAGTGCCTATATTCGTCCAATGTGTTTTTATGGTTCCGAAGGTATGGGATTACGGGCTGATAATTTACAAGTCCACGCCACAATTGCCGCTTGGAATTGGGGAACTTACTTAGGTGCTGAAGGAATAGAAAAAGGAATTCGGATTCGTACTTCTTCTTATACTCGACATCATGTTAATATAACCATGTGTAAAGCCAAAGCAAACGGTAATTACATGAATTCCATGTTGGCCTTACAAGAAGCTTTAACCTGTGGTTATGATGAAGCATTATTATTAGATAATGAAGGTTATGTTGCTGAAGGTAGTGGGGAAAATATTTTTATCATTCGAGATGGAATTATTTATACTCCTGATTTAACCTCGGCTCTGAATGGAATAACTCGTGCCACTATTTTTGTATTGGCTGAAGAAATGGGTTTAACAATCCGTGAAAAACGTATAACTCGTGATGAAGTGTATATTGCTGATGAAGCATTTTTTACTGGTAGTGCTGCTGAAGTTACACCAATTCGTGAATTAGATAATCGAGCTATTGGGACTGGAACTAGAGGTCCAATAACTGAACGTTTACAAAGTTGTTTTTTTGATGTAGTACATGGTCGCCATTCTGAACATAAAAATTGGTTGACATTGGTTTAACTTTAAAATATCACTTTAAGAGAATGTAATAATGAGTAAAATAGGCACTGATACTCCAAACGATAAATTAGAACAAGATGTTACTGAAAGTGATTTGCCATTGCACTGTCCAATGCCAAATATGAGTTTATGGAATTCACATCCACGTATTTTTTTACCTCTCAAGAAAAACTCTAATAGTAAGGTAAAATGTCCATATTGTGGCACAAAATATAAGATGAAAACAAAATAAATTTAACTCAGGTATTCCATCATGCAAACAAATAGTATCCTAGTCATTGGACCATCATGGGTTGGAGACATTGTGATGGCACAAAGTCTGTTCAAAATAATCAAACGTGAGCAACCAGATGTCAAAATTGATGTTTTAGCCCCAAGTTGGAGTGCTGGCTTGCTGAAGAGAATGCCTGAAATACGTTATGTATTACATCATAATCTTGAGCATGGTAAATTGGGTTGGAAAGAACGTCGTAAATTAGCAACAGAAATACGAAATTATCAATATCAACAGGCTATAATGTTACCTAATTCTTGGAAATCAGCTTTGATTCCTTTTTTTGCAAAAATTCCTAAACGTACTGGTTATTTAGGAGAAATGCGTTATGGTTTACTCAATGATATTCGTAAGAAAAAATTTGAAAAAACTATCTCTCAATTTGTTGCTTTGGGTTTACCTAAAAATGATCCGAAAGCTGATAAGGTAATACCTAAACCTTTGTTAAATCGTGGAAATATTAAGAAAAGTATCCAAAAAGTTGGTTTAACAAGTGTTTCTAATCGACCAATATTAGCTTTATGTCCGGGAGCTGAATATGGAGCGGCTAAACGTTGGCCAGTAGAAAATTATATAACTTGTGCTAAATATAAAATATCTAAAGGTTGGCAGGTTTGGATATTTGGTTCTGAAAAAGAAGTTCCATTAGGTGCTGAAATCCAAAGCGTAGCCGGGAAAAATTGCATAAGTTTATGTGGTAAAACTGCCTTGCCTGAAGTGATAGATTTATTATCCATATCTAAAGCTATTATTTGCAATGATTCTGGCTTAATGCACGTCGCTGCTGCTTTAAACAAACCACTGGTGGCAGTATTTGGCTCTTCTAACCCCAATATGACTCCGCCTTTAAGCAACCAAGCTCGGATTATTTCATTGAAACTTAAATGTAGTCCATGTTACCAACGCAATTGCCCTAAAAAACATTTGAAATGTCTGCGTGATATAACTCCAGCAAAAGTAATGACAATTTTAAATACCTACGAGCAGAAACAAAAAGTTTTACAAACGAAGTGAAATTTTAACTATGGGAATTATGAATGATTAATTGGTATCCTTCATAATTTCAATTATTTTTTATGGAATTTAAGAAACCATTTGAATAAACTGTTTAAATTAAATCCTATTCCAAAAATATTTGGTTGTAGGAGAAATGTTTCGGTGGCTTTTTCTGTGTTACTTTCCTGATGGCTGGCGTGTATCTCTTTAACATAGCTAAGAATATCTTTGTCTTTAATTCCAACCGTTCCCAACAGTTCACTAACCAAATAATCTCTTTCTGAACCTTCAGGGCTATAATCTTTTTTTTCTCTGTTTTCTAAACTGTACAGATGTTTTAAGCTAACAGTTAATTTTGGGTTATCCGGCAAGCAAACTCTTTCATCTATCCCCAATTTTTCAACTTCAAAACTACTGTGGATTTTAATTAGGGTTTTCAGGATTGTGGCGAAGTAATCACGGCGTTGTTTGCCATTGACGGAGATGAATATTTTGCGGGCTTCGTCATCGGATTTAATTAGTGCACTGGCAGCAAATTCTTGGTCTCGCAGGACTACACCAGTTCGCCAACGTAATTCATCTTTTATATCTTCGTGCATGTTGACGATGAAGCGGGGTATGATGGAGCGGGGCAAAAATTCGTAGTCAATGCGGAATTGAAGAGCTGGCTCGAATTCAAAGTTAGGTTCTTCGACTGGTAGTAAGTCGGGGATTAGGACTTGATTATCATCCAAATAATAGCAAAGTTCAAATTTATGCATTAAGTCAACGATATATGGATGTTGGTCGCTGGGATAATAATAATCTTCATCAACTTCTTGTTTTAAAATGGCTTCTAAATCATTGAGATGGAGAATTCCTTGTCGGTCGGTGACTTGACGGGAATTGATGATTTTATATACGGCTTTCGTAACCCATTTTGGTTCTAGTACTTGAGTGTTTTTTAGTCTAAAATCAGTGAAATGGAGGATAATTCCTAAGTTGTTGAGGTATTCGACTAATGTTTTTTGGGCAGATTCTTTGGTTACTTGGTTGTCTTGGCAGATGGTGGTAAATTTGTTGTAGTCGATATAATGGTCGGGCATTTGTTCGAGGGCTGTTTTGACGTTGAACCAAGTTGTGGGCCAGTTCATTTGGCGGATTTCAATTTTGCTTAAGGCTTGTTGGAAAGTTGATTTAAATTGGTCGATGCCTTCTTTGGTTTCGCAGGATAAGCGTTGAAAGCCTTGAATTTCTGAATATTTATCGGTAAGGAATTTGCGATTGAGTTCAAAGGCTGGGTTTTGGTCGATTTTGTTGAGGACGATTAAAATAGGAGAATCGCCGCCGAAGCTTTCTGGTAGTCCCTACAAACCGATGTAGGTATGTTATCATAGTATTTTATATCAAGATAAACACTTAATAAAGGTATTGGAATATATGTGCGAAAAAATTAATACAGAAATAATAATTTTATGTCCAG
>JAUCGL010000024.1 GCA_030378105.1 Candidatus Halobeggiatoa sp. HSG11
CCAACAATAATTTATCAATTAACTCTTTCTTTTCCTCAGAAATTTTGTTTTTTGGATTCAAAACAAATTGTCTCAAACAATCTTTGCAGGCATATTTTTGTTTTCCATTGTGAATGGTTCCATTTTTTATAACGTTTTCTGAGTTGCAGGTTGGACAATTCATTATTTTTTCCTTAATATTTTTAATATATTATACACCACTACTTTCTGGAGGACTACCCATAAATTAACGGTAAGATTGTTCAAAATTTCAAGAAATGCCTCTTCGCTTAAACTATTTCTTCAAATTTTTGAACTCTCACGCAAGTTACAAACAACTCGACCTCGACCTCGGCTTCGTCTCTCCATGTCTCGCAGCGAAAGATGTTTGCTAATCCAAGAATTAAAATAGAAAAAATAGCGGACAGACCACATTTTATTTGATATAATTTACAACTGGTTATTAGTCTTTGTTCAAAAGCTTGATGGAATTCTAATACATATAAGGAAACCGAGAAATAATCGAAATGCTTGTTTTTTTGTTGATGAAGATTAAATGAAATCAGTCAGGCTGCTTGATGGAGGCTACGTACTGCTGCAAATTCCAGCAATCGCTATTGAGCGTAGAACATTTTTGATAGCTGATGAAAAAAAACTTAAATTTACTAGGTTCTGTTGACATTTCATTTTTATAATCATCTTAAACCTTTGCTGGACAACGGTTTTAGTGAAATTACAATGATTTTTGTAACGTTTTGATAAATCAAGTGTTTTAGCCAAATGTCAACAGAACCTAGAAGAATAACAATTTACGTACTTAAGGAACTACAATGTTAATAAAACGTATCTATAAAAATATCATCCACACTTTGATTATTCGCCATTTATTTCAATGGTTAATCAGGATAATGCAACCAGTACAATGGCTGCGGAAAAAATACTGGCAAATACTTTCCCTTTTCCAACGTAACATTATTATTGGTGGCTTTATCGCCTTGCTTATCTTAATTTTACATCATTTTGCTTGGTTACAGGAAATGGAAAATTTTGCTATGGATAGCATGATGGAAGTCAATCAATCCCTACCACGTATTTCCGCAACTACCCAAGGCTTGGCTTTTACCCTGCTGGATATTGATGAACAGAGCTACCGTGAATGGGGAGAACCATTTTATACTCCCAGAGATAAACTACTCACGCTAATTCGTTTGGCAATAGCACAACAAGCGAAACTGATTTTGGTTGATATTGATATTTCCCATGTTGGACACGATCCGGTTGCTGATGCCAAGTTGCAACAATTTCTACAAGAATATAATGGAAAGCCGCCGTTGATATTGTTGCGTAGCTTTTATCCAGATATTCCAAACCAACCAAAAGATACCACAATGCCACAGTTGCGTCCCTTGTTTTTCAATCCAGATTTGGTGGGCAGTGGGGTATTCTGGGCCCATCCTTTGTTTAAGAAAAATCAACATGACCAATTAATTAGCTATTGGTATTTACTCAAAGCTGGTTGTGAAAATGGTAGAGCTACCATATTGCCATCCTATCAATTAATCAGCCATACTCTGTTACATGCACAGACTCTTGCCACTGCACTGCAACAAATAACTCCTAACGATTGCCAAAGTCAGCTACCAAAAGTTCTGACTTATGATGACAAAACCCTTGAACTTTCTAGTAACAATATTGGTGAACGGATTATTTATACTCTTGCCGGTTTGCTGGATAATGAGGAATTTAAACGTCTGCCGGCCAGAAGTTTGTTGTCATGTCTTGAAAACCCTTGTGCAAATGATGCAATTAAAGATCGGGTTGTGGTTATTGCTGCTGATCATTCTGGTACTCGTGACCACCATTTGACCCCATTAGGCGTGCTTTCTGGTGGTGTGATTATTATCAATGCGGTTAAGTCCTTTTATATGTTTGGTCAGATTGGTCCGCCTCCACTTTGGTTGCAATTGTTACTTGAAATTATTCTGATTGTTTGTATGGCATGGCTTTTTAGCCGTTTTAATTCTAAAATAGCTACCTTTATTGTCGGGATTTTTATTGTTATTATCTTAATACCAATTAGTTTTTATTTTTTCAAATTTGGTATCTGGATTGATTTTGCTTTGCCGATTTTGGCTATGCAGTTTTATCAAATGATTGCTCAATATGAAGAAAATGCGAGGAAAAATTTATGAAACAAATATTAAAAAAAAGACCTGTCAGGTTTTGGAAACTTAACAGGTCTGGGTTGGAATTTATTTGGCTGTCTATACTCACTTTTTTACTAACTGCTACACTGCCGGTATCAGCAGCTTGGTGGATAGCAGAAATCGGTGGCGGAGATTGTACGATTACCCGTGATGCTAAACCACTGAAAGTTTTACAACTCATGGCATTGAATGAGGGAGATGTCGTTTGGGCCGGCAAAGGTAGCTATTTGAAACTTATCAAGGAAAATCGGCAATTTCAAAAGGTGTCTAGTGAAAATAGTCCATTTACGATTCCACAAACGCCACCGCCATCTAGTTTGATTGGCAATCTGTTCATTATATTGGAAAAGTGGTTTTCGCAAAAAACTGGACAACAAACTGCTGATATTGATCTCAGTTCACGAGGTGGTACTTGGAAGGGTTTTGGATTACAGGGTGTGAGTAAGAAAAATTATTTGCGGTCTGGGTTGAAACAGTTACAGGTTTATTGGCAAGAAGGTGTTGCTCCGTATAAATTGGTATTGAGACAGGGGAAAAACATTATTGCCAGTTCAGATAGCCAACAACGTCAGGCACGTTTATCTTTTCCTGCATTAGCGGATGGCAGGTATGAATTGGTATTGGATGATGATTATTATCAGCAACAAGTCATTCAGTTGGAAGTTGGGGTGGAACTACCTGAAGAAGCACGAATTATTCAGCAATCCGAGTTGCCGGCAATAATTAAACAGGGTTATTTTGCCTTGGCATTGGTTAAACATCCAAGTTGGCGATTACAGGCTCAACAAGAATTGCATAAGCAACCGGCTTTATTGGTGCAGGTGTTGAATATGCGGGAATGAGAAAAATGTAGGTTGGGTTAGCTTATTGAGCGTAGCGAAATAACGTAACCCAACATGTTAAGTTAAATAAATTGTGTCGGGTTACGTTGCACTTAGTTGACCTACATAAACTGAGATAGCAACTGGGTGAGTAAATGTTTTAAGTTGGGTGAGGAGTGATTGTTGTTTTTGGTTCATATCGAACAAATATACAGCATATATCGGACATATTTCGGACATTTTATAAAGGGAGTTGTTAATTATTTGTTTTTCAGATAAAATTAGAACATTATTAAAAAAATAATGGTAAAATAAAATGCAACCTATTGAAGTACAAAATATTAATCCCGTATCATACCGGACTTTCAACTGTGAAGTGCAAGTCCCAAAAGGATTAAACCCTATTGAGATTCAAGAAGCTCTTATAGCCGTGCTATACCATATTAACAAAATTTCAGAACCTCAAGCTTGTCATATACTTAATATACCGAGACGAAAATTTGAAGAGGCTATATTACCAAAATATGGCTTAACTACCTATTCAGAAGATGAAGAAGAATTAGAAATAGAACTCAAAGCTGCTGGATATGAAACAAATTGTTAGTAATACCGGCCCATTAATTTCTTTAGAAAAAATACCAAATGGTTTTGAACTCATCCGAAGGAGTTACGATCAAATTATTATCCCTACGAGCGTATTACTTGAATTAACAGAAGGTATTACACCAGAAAAACAATCTTATCTTGAATACTATCAAATCAAAGATTTAATTACTGTTATCTCTGTTGGAATATTAGATAATATTCCTGAAAAGCATTATCTTGACATAGGTGAACTGGAAGCAATCTCTCTTGCATTTAAGCTAAATTATCAATTACTTATTGAAGAAAAACATGGGAGAAGAATTGCAAAAAAAATGGGGCTAGAAATCTCAGGTATTGCTGGACAAGTGATGAAGCTATTTCATGAAAACAAGATATCTTCGATTGAAGCTTTGAGCTATTTAGAAGCTCTTTATCAACATTTTAGAATCAATAAAATAATCTATGAAGGTTTAAAAATACAGATTCTTAAAGAGAGTAAATAAATTATAAATCAATCAGAGACCAGAACTATGCAATCCATTCTTAAACTGATATTTTTAACTGTTTTGCTGTTTAGCGGCCAAAGCTGTATGCAAGATAACGACCAAGCTTTGTTACAACAAGCTGAATCTCTCAATCAACAATTGGTTAAAGCCTATCAACAAGGCAAGTATCCACAGGCAATTGAACTGGGGAAACGGGCATTAAAAATCTATCAACAAGTGCTGGGAGACCATCCCGAAACTGCCACCAGCCTCAACAACCTCGCATTAATGTATGAAAGTATGGGCGAATATGCCCGCGCCGAACCGCTTTATCAAAAGGCTTTGGCAATCAAGAAAACGGCCCTCGGCGAAAACCATCCTCGCTATGCCAACAGCCTCAACAACTTTGCAGAACTGTACAAAAGTATGGGCGACTATGCCCGCGCTGAATCGCTTCATCAAAAGGCTTTGGCAATCAGGAAAACCGCTCTTGGTGAAAACCATCCTGACTATGCTCAAAGCCTCAACAACCTCGCATTACTGTACAAAAGTATGGGCGACTATGCCCGCGCCGAGCCGTTTTATCAACAGGCTTTGGCAATTGACAAAATCGCTCTTGGTGAAAATCACCCCGATTATGCCATAGACCTCAACAACCTCGCAGTACTGTACGAAAGTATGGGCGACTATGCCCGCGCCGAGCCGCTTTATCAACAGGCTTTGGCAATTGACAAAATCGCTCTTGGTGAAAATCACCCTGGTTATGCTACAGGCCTCAACAACCTTGCACAACTGTACGAAAGTATGGGCGACTATGCCCGCGCCGAACCGCTTTATCAACAGGCTTTAGCAATCAGGAAAACCGCTCTTGGTGAAAACCATTCTGACTATGCCCAAAGCCTCAACAACCTTGCCTTTCTGTACAAAAGTATGGGCGACTATGCCCGTGCCGAACCGCTTTATCAAAAGGCTTTGGCAATCCGGAAAACCGCTCTTGGCGAAAACCATCCTGATTATGCCCTAAGCCTCAACAACCTCGCAGCACTGTACAAAAGTATGGGCGACTATACCCGCGCCGAGCCGCTTTATCAAAAGGCTTCAAAGATATGGAAAACTGCCCTCGGCGAAAACCATCCTCGCTATGCCACCAGCCTCAATAACCTCGCATATCTGTACAGTGATATGGGCGACTATGCCCGTGCCGAGACGCTTTATCAAAAGGCTTCAAAGATATGGAAAACTGCCCTCGGCGAAAACCATCCTCGCTATGCCACCAGCCTCAATAACCTCGCATATCTGTACAGTGATATGGGCGACTATGCCCGTGCCGAACCACTTTATCAGCAAGCCTTACTCATCTGGCAAAAGAAACTTGGTAGTAGCCATCCCAGCACCGCCCTAGCGTTAATGAACTACGCCCGTCTATTACAACAACAATCCCAACCTCTTGCCGCAATATTCTTCGCCAAACGAGCCATAAACACCCTACAAAGTAGTCGTCAACAAAACATCACCCTATCCACAGAACTAAAAAAAAGCTTCATTCAATCCAAAGAAAACGATTACCGCCTCCTCGCCAAATGGCTAGTTAATGCCGGCCGCCTCCCCGAAGCCGAACAAGTTCTTGCCCTACTAAAAGAAAAAGAAGTCTTCCACTTCCTCCGCCGCGACCGCAGCCGCAGTGCCAACTTCAGCCACAACATAACTTGCACCCAACAAGAACAAAACTGGTGCCAACGCTATCAACAAATCAGCGAACAACTTGCCACAATGGGCATGGAACACGCTAAACTAGAAGAAAAAGGCAGCAACCTTCGCACCCCGCAAGAACAAGCACGTTTTGAACAACTAAGAAAAGATTTGGATATTGCCGATACCGCCTATTATGCCCTAATTACAGACTTGAAACAGGCATTTAGCCAACAAGCCAAACAACAAAAACGGCTAACTACAGCCCAAATTGACGACATGCCAGATAACTTTCAAGAAACCTTGCATACCCTAAGCAAAGAACTAAATGGCCAAGTCGTAGCATTATACTACTGGCTAACCGAAAACCAACTCAACATCATCCTCACCACCCAACACTCCCGTCTCGCCAGAGTAGTAAAAACCGACACCCAAGACCTACGTCATAAAATCATGGCATATCGGCAAAAACTCCTCAACCAACAAGATGTTAGCACCGAATCCCAAGAATTATACCAACAAATAATTCAACCCATCGCCGCCGACTTAAAACAAGTCAAAGCCAATTTTCTGATGCTATCACTGGATGATGTCCTGCGTTACCTACCAATTGCTGCCCTCCACGATGGCAAACAATACCTTATTGAACAATACGGCCTAAGTGTTTACACCGCCGCCACTGGAACCGGTTTCCACCTACAAACCCCACCAAAAACCAATTGGCAAATGGCCGGACTTGGTGTTAGTCAAGGTGCAGAGGCAGTTGAAAACAACGGCGAACAATTTGATTTCTCTCCCTTACCAGCAGCAGCCCAAGAACTACAAGACATTATCCGTGAAAATAAGCAAGATACAGGCATTCTCCCCGGTAAAGTCCTACTCAATGAAGCATTTACTCTGCAAAGTCTACAAGACACTCTCGGACAGAAGCAACATCAAGTTCTACACCTAGCCACCCATTTCAAATTAAGACCCGGCAATGAAAGCCATTCCTTCTTATTACTTGGCAATGGCAAAACCTTAAATCTCAGCGAACTCAACCAACGCCGTTACCGTTTTCGTGGCATTGACTTACTCACTTTATCCGCTTGCAACACAGCTATGGGTACAGTTAAAACCAAAGCAGACGGTGCAGAAATAGAAAGCTTCGGCACTATCGCCCAAACCAAAGGAGCCAAAGCCGTACTCGCTACCCTCTGGCAAGTCAACGACACCAGCACCAGTGTCCTTATGCAATATTTCTATCAACTCCGTGAACAACAAAAAGTCAGTAAAATAAAAGCCTTACGTCAAGCACAACTTGCATTCATTCAAGGCAAAATCAAATCATCAACCAGCAAAACGCCTTATCACCATCCCTATCACTGGGCAGCGTTTATACTTATGGGGAACTTGTTGTAAATCAGAATGCCTGTTTCTTTACAGACGAAGATTATCAGTTTTACTATGAATCTCTTGATAACTAACCATGTCCACAGATGGAGTGATGAAAATTCCCTCTTTATTGTTTGATTTAATATCATCAACTGCTGCGAGACATGGAGAGGCGAAGCCGAAGTCGAGTAGTCCGCGACTTGCGTGAGAGTTCTTAAATTTGAAGAAATAGTTAAGCGGAGCGCATTTCTTGAAATTTTGAACAAGCTCACCGTTAAGTCATGGGGGGAGTCGGTGGGACGGAGCTGCTTCAGTGCGGAGTCGCCCGATGAGACCGGACGTGTCGGGGCAATTATAACAGGTTTCGCTGAAAAATTGATTAGTTCACGGGACATGGACGTTCCGGGGACATCATGAAATTTCTGCGAAACTCATCAATTTATTATTGTTTCAAATACACAATTAAGTAAACCCAAACTAAGAACGTTAGAAAAAGAATATAACCTAAGAGTAGGCAATATTGTACATAGTGAGCCAAGAAAACCTATCCCTGATTAAAAAAGTAAAATATGAAGAGTTTCGCAGAGATTTCATGTTTACCTCTCATGTCTCGCAACACAAGAGGCGAACAACCATAACATAACAAAATCTACTTTTAAGTATCTTCTTTACCGGAAGGGTTAGTAAAGCGATTGTTAAGCTTTTGTACATAAGAATTAACACTACCTAAAATTTCATTGAGGCGTTGTTGAGTTTTGCGACTCCAACCAACTGGCTGATCAACAAACCAAATAAATAATGTATTCCAAGTACCAGTATTTTTATTAAAAGCTCTGGTTAAACCTTCACGAGTTTGCTCATCAACAACTTCAGTTTGTAACTGTTCCAATACCTTTTCAGCAGCCATGTCACCTATCTTAAGATGTAACCATAGACCAACTATAAAAATTAAAGCAGCTATAGCTCCCAATGGGGCAGTACCTAATGACATCAAATGTTGCCAAGTTCCAGACCAAGTATTATCGGTGATAGAAAACCATAAGACTGCAAGCAAGACTATTATTAAATCTAATGAAAATTCAGTCCAAATAACTCGTTTTTTCCAATTTCGCAATAACTTCTTTATCTGTGGAACAACATTCTGTTCAAGGTCTTTGGTTATATGTTCCAGCATTCCAATAACCCGGTAAGAACGTTCAATTCCAATTTGCTCCATTCGAGAATGAATTTCTTTTAAATCAGATTGAGATTTCTTTTCTAACCGTTCTTTAACATTTTCTGGCAATTCCACGCATACATCAGGATTAAAAGTACGATAAAATCTACCTGTCACAAGACCAGTTTGAGCTAACGCTCGCATCCAAGCCGCTACTACTTCTTCTGGATTGTCTTCCTGAGCAGTTATGTCCATCTGATTTAAAATATATAAAAACTTATTAGAATCAGGTCGGTCAAGAGTTTTGGAAACAAGATGTTCTAAGGTATCACGCATCGCTCCCGGTTCTGGATGGCGAGCATCAAAAAATACTAGCACTAAATCTGATAAATCAACAATATGTTGAGTTATCCGCAAAGTAGAACTACGTTGATTATCAGCATCAAATCCCGGTGAGTCTATTAAAATTTTACCTTGCAATTTCTCACTTGGACAAGCTTTTAATTGCAAATAAGAATCAAGACGTTGTTCTGCATCATCAGCCACATCATTTAGGTCTTGGCTTATTTGGTAAAATGGAAAACGTGGATCAGCATCAATGGCAATTGCTGGTAAAATATTAATGTTTTCATTGCTACCAAAACAAATAACACTAAACTTATCGTCAACTGCATGAGTACCAGTACGTTGTAAGTCAGGCTGGTCAAGATAATGGTTTATAAAAGTTGACTTACCGGCCGAATAAGTACCCAATACTGAAATCATTGGCCACCATGAAACTCTTATTGCATAGGATTGTTTATCCGGGTTAAGATACCCCAATTTATAAGCAATTTTGTCAAGTTCTCGAAATTTATCTACCACTTCACAGAGAATATTGTTTTCTTTTTTGAGATGCTCTTTTAAATTTTTAAGTCTAACTTCAATCTGAGTCTGTGCCATAATGTTTCCTCATTGAATTAAATAAAGCTCTGGCGGATTGTACATCAATTTCAATTTGCTGTCTTAATATTTCAAAAGAAGCAAATCGCTGTTCACTGCGTAACTTGCTCACAAATTCTACTTCCACATAATGTCCATAAATTTGTTCATCAAAATCCAATATATGCACTTCTAATAACAGTTGGTCACCACCAATTGTAGGTCGAGTTCCTAAATTTGCTACTCCGGCCAATGCATGGTCAGTGATACCGTGTAAAAATACAGCAAATACACCTAATAGTGGTGATACATGCCGATGGAGAAATATATTAGCAGTCGGAAAGCCTATGGTTCTACCACGTTGTTGTCCATAACCAATTCGCCCACAAAATGTATAAGGTCTACCTAATAATTTGGTAGCTTGTTGCATATCATTCTGCTCTAAAGCTTGCCGAATACGAGTGCTACTAACCCTTTCATCATCTATAACAAAAGTATTTTGCTTTTCTACAGTAAAGTTGTATAGTTTTCCAGCTTGTTGCAGAGTAGCAAAATTACCTTGTCGTCCCTGTCCAAAATGAAAATCATCACCAATAACAATATGTTTTACTTGTAAATTTTTAACTAGCAATTGTTGGATGAATTCTTCTGTGGACAAGGCCGCAAATCGGCTATCAAAATGTATACACAATACCTTTTCAACACCATAGCGGTGCATTGCTAATAATTTTTCCCGTAATCTAGTCAAACGAGCTGGAGCAACATTGGCAGCAAAAAATTCCTGTGGTTGAGGTTCAAAAATAACCACAATCATTGGTAATTGTAACTGTTTGGCTTTAGCTTCCAGTTGTTGTAGTACAGCTTGATGTCCAAGATGCACACCATCAAAATTACCTATCGTTGCAACACAACCTTGATGACTAGAATTTAATTGCGATATACTTCTAATAAACTCCATATCATAAATCGGTTTTGAAATTTAAAAATATGATTATAACTTATTATTGGGTTAATAGGTTAATAATTATTAGTTATAGATATCAACTAAAAGTTAAATTATTTTTAATAGTTTGATTATACAGGAAATTAATATAAATCAGACCGGGTGAGGTCAAAATATTCGGGATTTTTCCAATTTCCACGTCATTCTTGGTTATATACAAATTAAGATGTGGTAAATGCAGGGTGGATAAGCGAAGTGTCATCCACCTTTATATAATAGGGCGGTGTATGACGTTAACACTTATACACCCTATTTTTAGTTTGATTTAAGAGTCAAAAAATTCTAAAAAATCCCCAACTTAAAACTAACAAATGCTTCATCTCGTAACTGACGTAACCAAGCCTGTAATTCTTCATTTATTTTACGTTGATGAATTTGTTTAGTTGCTTCAGTACGGATAACTTCTTCAGTATTATCATGTTTACGCCGTTGTAATACTTGCACAATATGCCAACCATAACGAGATTTAAATGGTTCACTTAACTGGTTTATTTCTAAAGTATTAATAACAGCCTCAAACTCCGATACGACATCACCCGGACTTAACCAACCCAAATCACCACCTTTAGCTGCTGAATTTGAATCATTAGAATTAGCCCGAGCCAAATCAGCAAATTTATCACCTTGTTCAATTCTTGCTTTGAGTTCTTCCAAATGATTGCGAGCATCATCATCTGATATAAAATCATTTACTGTCAATAGGATATGCTGGGCTTTAGTTTGAGTTATGATGCTCTGTTCACCTATATTTTTATTAGCCAATTTAATTATATGAAAACCATTGGAATCTCGTAAAGGTCCAACTATTTCACCAATTTTCATTTGATTAACAACTCCAGCAAATAAAGTTGGCATTTCTCCAATTGTCATCCAACCTAAATCACCACCTTCAAGAGCTTGACCACTATTCGATATAGCAACAGCCATAGCTTGAAAATTATGACCTTGTTTTAATTTAGCCACAGCATCTTCAGCTTTTTGCTTGCTTATTTTTATAGCTTCTGGAGAAGGACTGTCCGGAGTTTCTATCAAAATATGCCGAATATGATATTCACTTGAGGTAGCTTCTTGTTTTTCTTTATTATCCAAAAAGTTATCCACCTCACGATCCGTTATACTTATACGACTAGCTACTTGCCGTTGTTGTAAACGATGAATAATCATATCTTTACGAATTTGCTCTCGAACTTGTTCGTAATTACGATTTTCTGCTTCTATTTTTGTCTTAAAACTTTGCAAATCAAGATTATTTTTAGCAGCAATTTTTCGTAATCTTTCATTTAAACTGCTATCTTCAACATTGATACCAATACGTTTAGCTAATTGTAATTGCAAACTAGTGAGAACCATTTTTTCTAAAACCTGCCGTTCTAATTCCTTGGTTGGCGGCAAACTAATATTTTGTTGCTGTAATCTAGTGGTTACATCTTGCATTTCCTGTTGTAAATTGGTATTAACAATAACATCATCATCAACAATAGCCACAATGTAATCAAGTAATTGAGCATATGCAAGAGTTGGGAGCAGTATTAATAGTAATACATTGTATTTCATAAGTTTTTTAAATATTTAGGTGAAGTTTAATTGTTAATGGTTAATTACCTTGATGGTTTTGTTTTTCATTAACCATTAATAATTTATCATTAACAATTAATAAAGTTCATTTCTTAAAGTTAAAATTAAATTCTTTGAATTCCATAAATAATTCATCAGGTATAGGTAATGGGGAAGCATCTTTGACTGCTGTTATTGCTGAATGATCAAATGCAATATTACCGCTTCTAGTAACTATTTCAACATCTTCTACTATTCCTCCCATTTGTATGCTGATTTTTATCAGGCAAGATAAACCTCCATAAAAACCTCGTGGTCGTACCCAATGTTGATCTAATTTATTTTGTAAAAGTTCTATAATCTCTTTTATTTGCTCAATATTTTTGCTAGTTCCTTGTTCTTCTTGTGCTTCTTGAACTTCTTCAGATTGTTGTTCAGGTTGTAAATTTTCTAATTCTAAACGAGCTAATTCTTCAGCTTGCTTACGTTCTTCTATTAATTTTTTTTCAGCCTCTAAACGAGCAATTAATTTTTTGGCTTCTTCACGTTCTTTAGCTAATTTTTTTGCTTCAATTGCTTTCTGTTCAAGAATTTTATTCAATATATCTTGTTCTTGTTGCTTTCTTTTTTCAGTTTTGGTAAGCAGTTTTTCAGCAGAAATAATTTTCTTTTCTATACGTTGCGTTTTAACTTGTAAATTTTGTTGTTGTTGAAAAATATTTTGATGGTCTAGATTTTTTTTTACTATCAAAGATTCATTCACGATAGCTGCCGGCATAATCTCTTCTAGTAACGGAGGTGGAGCTGGTTTATTAAATACCTTCATACTAAAGAATATTAGCGATAAAAATATTGAATTAATGAAAATTGCTTTAATTATTGCTTGAATTAGCATGAGTTTTAGTTAATTTTTCTCGTTCTTGACGAATTTTTTCTAATTCTTGTTCTGCTTGTTTACGTTCCTTTTTTAACTTATTTAACTGTTGTTGTTTTTTTCGTTGTTGAGAGGACAAAGTTTCGATATATTCTTTATTTTGGACACTAAGAACTTGATATTCTTTTTGTTCTTGTTCTAAAACTTGTTGTCTATATTTTTGAGCGGTGTCTACAACGATCTTATTTTTTTGTAAACGCTCCACTTCTTTATGTATGGCAACTTCATCTACAGTTTTTTGCTCAACAATTTGAGTAGATTCAGGTAATTTGGTATTAAAGAATAAAATAGCCGACATTATAACCAACAAAAAGGCTGCTTTAAGAAATGCAATAAATTTATCTTTGAACATTTTTTTGAATTTTAGTTAATAAACCAACTTTTTCTACTCCAGCTTCCCGTAATATAGACATTAATTTGACTACTTCCCCGTAACTTAGCCGATGATCGCCTTTGATTAATACCTGTGAACTGGTATCAAAACGAGTCAAAGCCACTACTTTAACCAACAATTCTTTAGTAGTTAAGACCTGTTTATCATCGTCCAAAAACAGTTGACCTTTTGAATTAACGGTTATAATGACAAAATTTATATCTTCAGTTTTAACGACCTCTGCCTGTTTAACGGCTGGCAGCTCAACTTCAACGCTACGGGTCAATAATGGTGAAGTTATCATAAAAATAATCAATAGTACCAACATAACATCAATATATGGTACAACATTCATTTCTGCCATGTGGCGGCGGTGTTTACGATAGTTCATTTTGAGCTTTACGTTGCAAAATACCAAGAAATTCGTCTAAAAAAGTATCGTAGCTGGTTATTAACCGATCTATATCATCAGTGTAGTGATTATAAGCCATAACTGCCGGAATTGCGACAAATAAACCCATTGCTGTTGCAATCAAAGCCTCGGAAATACCCGGAGCTATCATAGCGAGAGTCACCTGTTGTTGGTCTCCTAAAGCATGGAATGAGGTCATAATTCCCCAAACAGTACCGAATAAACCAATATAAGGGCTAACTGAACCGATTGTTGCGAGAGCAGCTAATTCTGATTCTAACTCATCTATTTCACGGCGTAATACTATCTGCATGGCTCGTTTAGCATTTGCAACTAAGGTTTCAGCATTACTTCGTGATTTCACAAATTCTGCATAACCAGCAACAAAAATTTTCTCTATTCCAACAGCTTGGTTGCTGCGAATATGATTATATAAAATATGTAAATCTTTGCTTCTCCAAAACAGTTCTTCAAAGTCATTAACTGTATTGTGTATATTTTTCAAATAGCGACTTTTATAAAATATTAAAGTCCATGAATACAAAGAAATAAACAATAACAACAGCATAACCATTTGCACAAGCAAACTGGCTTCAAGAATTAATTTTATTAACGACAACTCATTCATTTTAACTTGGACTCGTTTTCAATAAATATGAATTATATATGTTTTGAAAAATTAAATAAAACATTGGACCTAAAGCTGCTAAAGGATTAACGAAAGTTAAGGCAATCCAAATCATAAACATAGTATTTTTTTGACCCAATGATTGACTTGTTTCCCGACAATATTGTTTTTTTCCAATTAAGGTTCCCAAATAAAAGTTAATAATACACAACAACATAGCGACAATAGCAATGGCAGTTATTGTTATTATGGGAGTAGCTGCCGATTCAGTGAATATATAATGAGATGCTTTTGCTGTTGCTAAATATAAGGCTGTTAGCCATGAATAAAAGAAAATATTTGGATTAATTTTTATTTTTTTGAAATTAACAATTTTGGCAAATAATATGGGTACTATAACCACTGTCAATGTAGAAAGCAACATATTTCCAATTGGAATATTTGTTGTGGTTGAAGTTATTAATGGCAAAAAAAATGGAATGGAAATAGCTACTAAACAATTAGTTAACACAACTGATGAGATAGCATAGTTAACATTTTTCTTAAGTAATTTAAGCATTACTGGGGCTGAAGTTGCAGTTGGAGTCATTCCAATAAGAAAAGCTATAACTGCAATATCTTGATTTATAAAGCTAATTAAGTAATAAGCTGAAAAAGCAATTCCTAGCATAGCAATAAAAATATAGATGCTTCCTTGATATATGTCTTTTGTTCCAGTTAATTTAGCTTCCAAAAAAATGAAAAATAACATTAACATAATTATATATTTAATCAGAAAAGAATATACATGACCTTGATTAAATAATAAACCAAAAATAATGATTCCAAATAGATAGATGGATTGTTGATTCATTTGTCAATAATTAATATAATTGATGCTATGCAAAAGGAAGGAAGTGGGAAAAATAAAAAAAGCCCGCATCATTCAAATGATAACGGGCCTTTTCAAGAAATCTGGCTCCCCGGGACGGACTCGAACCGCCGACCAATTGGTTAACAGCCAACTGCTCTACCGACTGAGCTACCGAGGAATTTCAATGTCAGTACTCCGAGAATTATAAATAATCTTGTTATTAATGTCAAGGCAATTTTGGAAAAAATTAAATATACTTAAAAATATAAACAAGTTATCAGACCTGTTAGTTTCAAAATATATAGATTTTCAAAAAAATAAAAGTTCTCAGACCTGCCAGGTTTGCGAAACCTGGCAGGTCTTTTGGCCAAATATTTATCTGAAAAGCTATAGCAGGGTCTTATCCAACGATTATTTTTATTGTGAAATATTAAAAACTATGCAATATTCAAAACTTCATCAACAAACTTTAAGTCCATTTGAAAAACTGTTGTTAAAATCTGAAAGGCGAGCTTGGCAGTCTAAATCATCTCAGTTTCTCAATCATATTATTGCTCCGGCTGTATTTGTATCTGATAAACCTTTGATAGAGCTGTATCATTATGGTTTAACTCCAGTTATGAATTCTGTTGCAACTGTCGAGCAAAATATGGAAGTACCAGTTCCAATTTTAAATGGCAAAATATTTCAATGGCATCTCAATATTAAAAAACCTACTACAGAAATTTTAATAAAATTAGGCACTGGAAATCGAATTAATCATTGTCAATTGCTATTGGAAATTAACGATCAGGATTCTTTAGTGGCAACCGCTAAATTAGATGGAACTAAAGTTCAAGACAATCAAAATAATAAATTTGTTCTGGATAAACCATTAACAGCCAATCATTATACCTGTCAACTGAAATCGCCGGATACAGATAACGGTGCTAATACTTTATTTTTATGGTTAGAAGCTAAATTTGAGAATAAACAAGGATTAGCAAACTATTGTTATAGATTACCAGCAGATTTGCCAATTCCCACCAAATCAACTTTAATCACCATAATAATCCAAGTAGAAGACCATTTACAGGCTTGTTTAGACAGTATAATAAAACAAATTTATCCACATTGGGAATTGATTATTAATGGTGAAAAATCGGACAATATTAATTATCCAGCAACAACTAAATTTATTCCTAAATCTGCTGATATTCTCAAAGCCATAACTGGTGAATATGTCATTATCATGCCCTCCAACGATTTGTTGACTGAAGATGCTTTGCTGGAAGTTTCGGAATGGCTTAATGATGATGTTGATATGTTGTATTCAGATGAAGATCGTTTTGATACTGAGGATTTATTTGATGAGCCATATTTTAAACCAGATTATTCAGTAGAAATGCAGCGAAGTCAATCATATACTGGCCAATTAGGAGTTTATAAAACTAAATTATTGCAACATTTGCAGGATGTAGCATCCCAATTTAGTGGCCATCACATTCAACATATTCCTAAAGTTTTATATCATCGCCGCCGCCAAACGGTTGCCATTGATTATCCACTACAAACAACTCAAGCTATTTTAGACAGCGAGGCTCATGGTGGAATTGCTAAAAAAATCAATAATAATAACATTATAACTTATCCAATAACTGGACAACCGTTGGTTAGCATTATCATTCCTACCAAAGATAAGCCAGACATTCTAAGTCGTTGTATTAATTCGATTCATCATATAACAAGTTATTTGAATTTAGAAATTATCATTGTTGACAATGGCAGTATAGAAGAGGAAACACTGCAACTATTTGAAAAATATAAGACAAATTGTAAAATATTTAGTTGTGATACTCCATTTAACTTTTCTAAATTGGTTAATTATGGAGTCCAAAAATCTCAAGGTGAAATTATTTTGCTATTGAATAATGACACTGAAGTGATTGGGCCAGTTGATTGGCTGCAAGAAATGATCGGTTTTGCTCAACATCCAGAGATTGCAGCCGTTGGTTGTAAATTATTGTATCCACAGGACAATACAGTTCAACATGCCGGTTTAATATGTGGTATTGGAGGAGTTGTTAATCATAGTCATAAACATTTTCCAACCGAAAGTGCTGGTTATTTCAATCGGTTAGCTATAGTGTCTAATTATTCTGCTATTACCGGAGCTTGCCTTATGATTAAACGGAATTTATGGGGAGCAGGTTTCGATGAAAATTTATCAATAGCTTTTAACGATGTTGATTTCTGTTTAAGGTTGTTACATAAAGGTTTGCGTCATGTTGTATTGCCACAGGTTACTTTATATCATCATGAATCTCAAAGTAGAGGTTTAGAAAACACTTCAGCCAAACAAGCTCGTTTACAACAAGAAGAAGACTATATGCGACAACGTTGGGGAACTATATTACAAAATGATCCGTTTTATAATCCTAATTTAACTAAAGCAGATGAGGATTTTACTATAAGTCAAGATTCTATTTATTATTGTCATGATTATGAAAAACTGTTGTGTGATTAATTTTGGTATATTTTCAATTCAATACCTTAGCCAATGTTAAAATTTGTTATTGTTCCCAAACAAGGGTTTGGGAACGATATTTAAACGGTTTCATTAAATGTTTATCTTGTCAATGCGTAAGTCCTATTTGAATTATTATTTGACATATTGATTCTCTTTTTTATATCATTCTTAATATCTTTATCGTAATACTGAATGTCAACAATGTTTAAAAATTGGAATTTATGTATGTTAGATTTGTTACTTGAACCTACAGCACTTTTTGTTAAAGGTGGAATTGACGCTTTCCGTACATCAAAAGAGCATCATAATTTATTAATTGCTGTCCAAGACCGTATTCGGCGAGAAGTTAAGTTTAATACGGCCATTTTACAAGAATTTATGAAATATTCTAATGATTCATCCAAAGATGAGTATTTATGCTTAACATTGCTTAAGGCATTACAAACAGAAGCTTTTGATGAAATTAATCGAGGAGTGTTACCACTGTCAATCTTTTTTGAAAAGAAATCGTTAAAAAGTGATTTCCCAAATTGGCAGAAAAAGGAGACAGAACAATTTTTTAAATGGATGGAAAACATTGAAAGCCAATATGATTTATTGGAAAGAGTTTATCATCGTATCAAACTAGCTCAAACTTTTGCGGAAGGTAATCGTTTACAAGGAAATATGAGATATATTCAATTTATGCTTATTGGTCTTCAAAAATCAATAGCTAATACTGAGTTGAAAGCTATAAAGCAGTAGGATGCTGGTATTGAAAGTTGGAGGTGAGTCACTAAAAGATGTCGGGTTACTTAGGAATATGCATTAAATAATATACGTTTTTTATGATTTTTGGAGTACAAGGTTCCCTTGTTTCGACTCGTAAGAAAACCTTGCAACTCCTTATATTACAGTTGACGAGATTATTTCATATAATTAACATCTTGAACTTGTGAAACCAATCCTTAATAATCTTAAGTTTAATTAACCTAACCAAATTAAAATTTGAAAAAAAATATAAATGCCTATGGATACAATTATTGATATAAAGAATTTGTGTAAACAATTCGACTCATTAACCGCAGTAGATAACATATCGTTTCAGGTTAAAAAGGGTGAAGTATTGGGCTTTTTAGGTCCGAATGGAGCTGGTAAATCAACCACCATGAAAATGGTAACTGGTTTTTTATCTCCAACAAGTGGCACGGTTACAGTTGATGGTTTTGATATTGTACAAAATCCGCTTGCAGTTAAACAACGAATCGGCTATTTGCCAGAAGGAGCTCCGGCTTATCCAGATATGACTCCAGCTAGTTTTCTGGATTTTATAGCTCAAATAAGGGGACTGAGTGGTAAAGATAAGAGTAATCGTATTGCCGATACCATAACTCGGGTGAATTTAGAAAATGTGTTGCATCAACCAATTGAAACTCTTTCCAAAGGTTTTAAACGGCGAGTTGGGTTAGCACAAGCGATATTGCATGATCCAGAAGTATTAATCTTAGATGAGCCAACTGATGGCCTCGATCCAAATCAAAAATATGAAGTTCGTAGCCTAATAAAAAATATGGCTCAAGAGAAAGTTATTATTTTGTCTACTCATATTTTGGAAGAGGTTCATGCGGTTTGTAGCCGAGCGATTATTATTGCTGATGGTAAGATTTTAGCCGATGGCACTCCTGCCGAGTTGGAAGCTAAATCCAAATACCATAATGCTGTTAAAATTTCTTTACGAGCAGAATCAAATCAAGCTGATAGCATCCGCCAAGCTTTGTTAAAACTGCCAAATGTTAATAAATTAGAAACTTTGACTGAAACTAGTTCTTATTTAAGTTATCAGATATTTCCTAAACAAAATAAATCTGTTATTGGCGAGATAAGTCAACAAGCTCGCAAAAAACAGTGGAAGGTGGAAGAATTGCATGTTGAAAGAGGACGGTTGGATGAAGTATTTCGTTCTGTAACTACTGGTGTTTAATTAAGATAAAGCAATAGTTTGGATAGTTTTTAAGTCTATTCAGTTGAGTGGCTCTTGGGAACTTCTTAACCTGTCTAAAATAGTTATTTTGACTAATTTATGGATAGCAAACAATTGAAAATTGAAAGTTATGGTAGGACTTAATATATTCCACCGATTTCTCTCGTTTCTCGTTCCCAACCTCTTGGTTCACTGCCATTAAGTTAAGGATAAGTGATTGGAGTCCAAAGCAAAGCTTTGATATTATTGGTTTATAAATTAAATACTTACAAAGCTAACACTTTGAACTCCGAAAACATTATTTTCTTAACTTAATGGCAGTGGGGTAACCACAAGAAATAACCCCTACAAATCATCATTTAACGTAGGGGTAATCCTTTATGGTTGCCCTTAACGCAATGGGAACGAGAAATCAAGTATTTGAAGAATTTCAGAAAACATAATTAAGAGTTACAAAACGCCCAAAAATTCATTGTATTTATTGTCTTTTTTATCAGAAACCGTTATATCTCTAGCTAATTCAATATCAAATTTTTCCTTATATATTTCCTCAATTTCTTCGAGAGTTTCTTTTATTAATAAACGCTCTTCATTTATTACAATATCATTTTCCTTAAATTCATTGTTACAATTTTCAGTACCAAATTTATAAGTTTTTGCATCACGTTTATGCCAATTTCCATTTTCATCCTGCCTATAAACATTCTCTTTTATATTTGATTGCCTAAAAGGACGGGCATCACTATTTGCGGTTGTCAAATATTCTGTTGCATTATTTAAGTAACTGTTAAAACTTAATATTTTGTCATCATCTCTTAAATTATGAATCTGTTTGTCTTCAATACGCTTAATTGCCAAATCAGCATTCCCATCTGTCAAGGTGACACGACTATCAATTTTTTGTGAAAATTTATCAAAATCAAATAATTGTTTGATATTTTGTTCCTTTTCTTTTTCATCCAAATTTAATTTATCTTTTTTATCCTGTTTTAACTTATCCTCTTCATCTTCAGGTCCGGGATAACGGTAATAATATTTTTTAGTCTTTGGTTTACGAACTGCTTTCATACTATGACTGAGCAGCATAACATTATTTTTGTCATAAAGTTCACGATGCCGCAAAATACGCCCAACCGTCTGCACAATTGACCAATGTGAAGCTGGTTCTATAATGCCCCAATCAAAATCAAAGTCACGGCCAATTTCAATAATCGTAGTGCTAACAATAACTAACATAATATTACTATAGTTATTAGATTTAGCCTGTTCTATCGCATCTTGAACTAAATGATTATTTTTAAAATCTTTGATATTCTTTCTATTAAGTAATTGATTTAACTGTCTTTCAACATAAGCACGCCTTATAGGAAAATGGCGAGAATGATAGCATTCAATTTTGATAACTGCCTGTAATTTCTCTTCAAGTTCTGGTTCTGGTAGACTCAAAAGAAACTTTGCAACTTCAAAACAATCCATAGTATTACTGAATTTAACCAGACCTGTTGATATTTTTATGCCATCAATGATAGTGTGATTATTCTTATGGCATTCCCGCATGGATTCAATCAGTTGATGATGAAATTCAGGTGGATGGTTTTCACTATGCAAATAATCACTTATATCTAGCATAGTTGCTTTTCGCTTGGTTGCTTCTTGTTCAATTGCGAGATAAAGCTCTTGAATATATTGATTTATTTCACTATTAATTGAGCTGTCATTTGGATAAATCTTATTCAAATTATCATGATGACTGAACAACCCAAGGTGAATTTTATTCGGCTTATCACTTAAGTAAGCATAACGACAATAGCCAGTTTGGTAGGCGTTATACAAAGTTCCAATCAAAATTTCTGGAATTGTGGCTGAGGAAATAATGAGTTTTTTGCCATAAAATCCAGTTAAGTAGCAAAGTTTATGGATTGATATTAAGTCGTCTTGCTGATAACTATCAATTTCGTCAATAATTAAGTCAGAAGTCATTAATCTGGTTAGGTAACGGCTTTTAGAGGATTTCCAAGCATTAATACCATTAATCAAATAGTCAATCGTTGCCACAACAACTGGGGCTTGGCTGATTTTGTCAAGTTTTGTATCACGTTGGCTGCTGAAACATAGTTCTTCCGGGAAATCGGTATCAACTTGTAATTGTTTCAGTTCAGTTACATTTAACAAATTGCTTTCATTATAAAATTCTTGCAGATTGCTTGTATCTGAGTCTATTCCATCATCTTCCTTATTTTTTTTATCTTCATCAGTATGAGCTTTATGCAAAGCCAAAGTTGCATTATCACCGATAATTCTAACTATGCCGTTTTTTATATCTAGATCATTTTGATATTCTTCTAAAGTTTGTACAGTTAAAGCACGCAATCCCAATAAAGTAGTGAAGCGTAATGGTTGATTAAAAGCAGCTAGTAATTTTGCATTAAGGCGAGTTTTCCCAGTTCCAGTCTTTGCCATAACTACGCCAAAAAAACCAAAACTACTACTTTGATCAATAGTTTTAATGGCATTAACTGCGGCATTTTGCCATAGAAATTGAGGTTTGGTTCTCGGACTGGGTTTGATTAATTTTTTAGGAATATCAATTGTGTATAAATTTTGATTTGACCAGAGACAGTGCAATAAAACTTTAGTATTTTGATAGCTTTGTTGAGCAACTTGAATTAAGTGTTCTTCTAAAGTTTGCTTGTTCTCCTTATTTTTTAGGTTAGCGATAGGATTTTCATCACTATTTTGCCGAGTTTCTAAGTCAACTTTGCTATCTTGAGCAGAAACACTTTGATCTGCCATAATCAGTGCTGGCCGTAAAATATAATGAATTAGATTCATAAATAAATCATGGTCTTGAATTAATTCATCAAGCTGTTGTTGGTTCTCTTGGTAGACTTTTAATAAACCATCAACAGTGTAGTTAAATTGAGCTTTCCAGTCTGATTGTTCTAATACAAAATGTTGATTTTTATATGGTTTAAATAATTTCTCTCTTTCTGGTTCAGTTTCATCTTTGGCATAGAATTTTTTATGATTTTTGCTGTCAGCTTTAATTGAATTACCATTTTTTTTACCTCGTAACAAGCGATGATGACTGATTATTAAATGAGAGATAGCTTTAAGTATGGCATATTTTGAGTTGGGATTATTAAAAATAGAAGATATAAGTTTTTCTGTATTGAGTGCTTGTTGGATATTTTTTGAGTGGTCTAACTGGTCAATATTTTGTTTAAGTTGTTGTAATTGTTCCTGATAACTATCTGGTTTATAATCATAAATTGTAAATAGATAGAGCAAAGATAAATATTCATGCCGATATGGATCGCTTGCATCTTTGCCAGTTTTTCCTTTAAGTAATTTATTTTGAAAGAAGTAAAAGTTTTTGCCTAAATCATGAAATAAAGCGGCAAGTTTATTGAGGTAAGCGAGGAATTTTATAATGTTACGATATTGTTCACTTAAATTCATATCATATTTTTTTGGATTTTCAGTATAACGAAATGCGAAATTACCATCTTCATCAAATTGTTTACGACTACCAACAATCCATTCTAATTCAATCTGATGGCGATTAATTACTCGATGGCAAGCTATAGCTGTATTTTTATTGGCAATGGCATTTAATTCATCTTGTAAATGTTTAAGCCCTTCTTCGGTAAGATTACCTAACCAAGTACGTCTTCCAATATTACGCAAATATTTTGACAAAATACGCCGACTAAGAATAGCTGCTTTTTTGTGGCTTTCGCTAATAATAATAACATTCATTTTTCTATCAATTGTTTCATGCAGTTAAATAGCACATCTAAAGTTTTAGAGTTATTAAATTCGGCAATACAGCGTTTACGCATTTTATTTCTGGGTTCATCATTTTTGGCATAAGACATAGCAACTGGCATAACAATACCATCTTTAATAACATCAGCAAGGTCAAAAACTAAAGCTCCACGCCGAGTTGCACCGTGACTTACAGCCATGCTGTGCGGAATACCCAAAACCCACAAGGTAACAGCAGCCAATCCATAAGCTAAATATCTTGCATGATCTAAGTAGCTATTGAATACATCTGTTTCATCTTTTTTGCCGGGTTTTCTGGTAAATTTTTCGATATTAAGATGTTTAATTTGAACGGCATAAAGTTTTTTAGCATAATTTGCTTCGTAACCACGTAACTGTTCATTATCTTTAGCTAATTTTATTTTTTGCTGAAAAGTTTCTCCGGCAGCAATTACTGCCTCAAGTTCAATATTAAGTCGTTGCCATTGTTTTTCAACAAAATTAATACGCTGTAGCTGTAATTGCTTTGCCATTTCAAGGCATTGTATTGGGTCTTGCCATTTCTTTAGATAAGCGAAAAAATATTCATTAGGGCGATATTCACTTTGAGAAGCAAGATATAAGGGAGTGCCACCGCCACCAACTACTGCTAACATAACTCCATTTTCTGCCATGATACGCATGGCTGCTTGGGTAATTGATGTACCAGTTCCCATTAAGATGATATTTGTGTTAGCAATAGGCAGGCTTAAATACTGGGTTATGCCTTTTTTTGCTTGATTGTAGACAATTTTTTCATCAACTTGAGAAATACGGCAATATTCAAGATAGTACATTCCAGTACGTTTGCTGGGCATAATAGCTATCATAATTTTCTTATTTGAGTTTTTCTCGTCCCAACCTCTTGGTTGGGAATGCCTTCTGCAATGCTCTGCGTTGCGGGACGCAGAGCGTCCCTGACTGTATTCTCAACGAGACGTTGGGAACGAGATATAAATATATTATGTAGGGTGGGTAGTAACGAAGTGGAAACCCACCGAACCTTCAAAATGGTGGATTTCATTTCATTCTATCCACCCTACATTTGTTACTTTTGACTTAATGTATAACGATGAGACGGGACATTGGGAACGAGATAACAATATTTTTCTAAGCCACCTAGTTGGTGGATAACCATACCAATTACAATTTCTAAGCCACCTAAGTTGGTGGATAACATGATTTTCACCTTACTCATAAAGCCTTTCTAAGCCACCTAGTTGGTGGATAACCATACCAATTACAATTTCTAAGCCACCTAGTTGGTGGATAATATCACCCGGTACAAAAATGAACTCAATCCAATTTTCTAAGCCACCTAGTTGGTGGATAACCATACCAATTACAATTTCTAAGCCATCTATACGATGGATAACAGAATTTTCACCTCGCTCATAAAGCCTTTCTAAGCCACCTAGTTGGTGGATAACAGAATTTTCACCTTGCTCGTAGAGCCTTTCTAAGCCACCTAGTTGGTGGATAATTCAACCATTAAAATTAAGCAACCAAATTTCTAAGCCACCTAAGTTGGTGGATAACAGAATTTTCACCTTACTCATAAAGCCTTTCTAAGCCACCTAGTTGGTGGATAATAACCTAAATAACAAACTTGTCAAGTTTAAATTTTTCTAAGCCATCTATACGATGGATAACATCATAATGTAAGCTTTGATACAATTTTAAGCTTTCTAAGCCATCTATACGATGGATAACTAGCGTTTAGTACTTTAGAGCTTATTAAATTTTTTCTAAGCCATCTATACGATGGATAACGATACTTTTGTGGCTCATTTGTTGTTTTTAATTTTCTAAGCCATCTATACGATGGATAACTCAAGAGGTTTATGGCTGATTGGAATACATACTTTCTAAGCCATCTATACGATGGATAACCTGCATATTTAGCCATTGCAGTGTTACGAATTTTTCTAAGCCATCTATACGATGGATAACATTATACAATGGCCATATTCTGCGTGAATAGTTTTCTAAGCCATCTATACGATGGATAACTATTGATGCCGTCCGTATTCCATTCTGTCCTCTTTCTAAGCCATCTATACGATGGATAACTTGTTTTAAAGCGGGTGGTAAATTCCATCTATTTTCTAAGCCATCTATACGATGGATAACGGTATCTGGAGTGGCTGGTATCTGGAGTGGCTTTTCTAAGCCATCTATACGATGGATAACTATAACATCTATTTCCAACTTGACGACAATATTTTCTAAGCCATCTATACGATGGATAACGTGGAACTAGAAAATTAACGATAACATGGAAATTTCTAAGCCATCTATACGATGGATAACAACCTGCTGAAAAAGGCGAGGACGGTGGTTTATTTCTAAGCCATCTATACGATGGATAACGAACGAAGCTATAAAAGATGCGTTGGATGTTTTTTCTAAGCCATCTATACGATGGATAACACCTGTCAATGAAAGTTTATTAGATAACTTTATTTCTAAGCCATCTATACGATGGATAACATCTGTTTTTTAGTTGGAATACTTGACCGAATTTTCTAAGCCATCTATACGATGGATAACATAACATCTAAATTCCATCTCATTAAAATCAATTTCTAAGCCATCTATACGATGGATAACAGGCTTTATAAAATGAAGAAAGTTATTTTAGTGTTTCTAAGCCATCTATACGATGGATAACCTTAATGATAGTAATCTTAGTATAGAAGACTTTTTCTAAGCCATCTATACGATGGATAACGCTACAAAGATAGTCGTGGTTTTTTAACTTGCTTTCTAAGCCATCTATACGATGGATAACAGTCCACTGACTGGACACAGATTACAGGAATTTTTCTAAGCCATCTATACGATGGATAACACCACACAAACATAAAACGTGTGGAAATATTTTTTCTAAGCCATCTATACGATGGATAACCAAAAACAGCTATAATCTTCGGCTGTTTTGTCTTTCTAAGCCATCTATACGATGGATAACCAAGCGTTGAAAATTATCAAATTGCTAGTATTTTTCTAAGCCATCTATACGATGGATAACGGGATTATCTGCACTAAACAATTGACTCTCAATTTCTAAGCCATCTATACGATGGATAACGTTTGGCTACAAAAAACGCTATAATCTTGCGTTTTCTAAGCCATCTATACGATGGATAACACACCGGCACACGTTGTTGGCATTGTTGACATTTTCTAAGCCATCTATACGATGGATAACGCTCCTTAATATCGTTTACAGTGCATAATCTATTTCTAAGCCATCTATACGATGGATAACAAAACTGTAGTTATAAGAATCTATATTCGTATTTTCTAAGCCATCTATACGATGGATAACAGGGACGTAACAGAATAGTATGGAAACTAACTTTTCTAAGCCATCTATACGATGGATAACTGAAATATGCAGGAGTTGCTGTTTATCCTAATTTTCTAAGCCATCTATACGATGGATAACTGAATGGTTATACACAAGTTTTAAGTTGCAAATTTCTAAGCCATCTATACGATGGATAACTAGATAGCATGGCATCTTATGCGGATAAGTCATTTCTAAGCCATCTATACGATGGATAACTTATTGTACATAGTTTTGGCTTATCGTTTTCTTTTCTAAGCCATCTATACGATGGATAACGCTGATTGCAATTAAGATACTTTGTTAAATTTTTTCTAAGCCATCTATACGATGGATAACGATTTTTTCAACTCCAATCTCTATGCTTCCATTTTCTAAGCCATCTATACGATGGATAACACACAATCAGTGTAACAAACAATTTATTTTAATTCAAATTTTAAAGAAAAATGAATAAAACACAATGTTTTTTGCTCTATATTTTTTATCATTTAAATTCAAATACTTACAAAATATCGAAAAAACATTGTATTTTATTCATAATTTATTTATCTCAATCATGATTTTCTGAGCAAACCGTAGCTGTTAAATATTTGTCTTACAAAATCATCACTTTTAACATGTATCGGTTTAACAAAAATTGTAAAACGTTTTTCTTTTGTTTTAATAACAAAATACTTTTTACTACCATTTTCTGCTTGCTCATTGTAATACTCAAGCAATTTTCGTCGCTTAGTTTCTACATCTTCAGCACTTAACTTAAACTCTTTTTTTATGTAACGTATTTGTTCACGAACTTTGCGTTGAACATCGTAAATCGTTCGTACACGCTTACAAAGAGTTATTTCAGCATCAGCCTGCTCAAACTTAGCACTAAAAATATGCCGTCTGACATCATGAACCAGTGCCTCATCCGCTAAAATTTGCTCTAACTCACTTAATTCACTTGCATAAAGCATAATCTTATCACGTTGAAAATATAAGCCAATATTGTTTTTATCATGCCGATGCAAATAACCGTGAATACGAGTCAGAGATTTATTAACAAAATAAGGCCCATCTTCTGGATCAGTCACTTCAAGAGTTAGTTTATGAACTGACATTATTTATCCTTACCTTTGCCAGAATAAACACCACCCCGAATAAAACAAGCCATTAAATAATGACCAGCACCCGAATTTCCTTCAATTCCCTTCTTCTCATCCAACAAACGATTAAGCATAGAATAAACACTATTATCTTTAATACTCGTACCAGTTCGATGTAATTTTTGATTCTTTTTATCCGGTCCAAAAGGATCAACAGGAATAGCATGAGTTGCATTTTCAGCATACCAAGTATCTATTGTGCGAATCGCATTACCAATCTTTTGACTATGAAAAGCCGCAACTCGTTTGCCATAACTGGAAACATCAAATAAAACCTTACTCTTAGTTTCTTTATCATCATTAACAAACTCTTGCGATGGATAAATCTCTTGTCCGTAGCCAATTTTACCACTCGCCTCAACATAAATAACAACAGCATTATCCTTATCAAACAAAGCATTAGCAAATTGTTCAACAAAACCATCAAAAGCCTTTTGGTCTTGACTTTTTTTGAACTTATCATCAAACCCAAAACCTAAATCAATGTTAAATTCATGTTTCTTCTCACCTATTTGCAGAGTTATTTGCCTATTTTCAGCATATTTATTCCGCCATAAAAATTTCCCGTTTACCAAGTTAGTCAAATAGCGATAGGCCAATAGTTTTCCACCAACTTCCGTTTTATAACGCTTAATAAACTCCTTAAAAATACCCAACGCATCAGGATTATTACTTATCACATCATCAAGTAACGAAGTGATTTTTAAATTGAACTTCAAACAATAACTATCATGTTCTGGCGGTAAAAAACAAGTATCAACAGTTTGAATATTAGAAGACACAGTTTGCTCTTTATTAGCATCCGAATCCTTCTTAGCCTTCTCACCTTCTTTCAGACTGCCCAATGTACCAACCAAGCTAACTTCTTGTAACCTAACTGGTTTATTATCAGTTTTTTTATCCATACTATCAAAACTATAAAACAAACCATGACTTGGTGAAATAGTACGAGTTATCGCATTAACTGATGGTAATTTAATAGCCATATATTTATACTCCTTAAATTTGTAAATTTTTGATTAAAGTGTTTAATAACAATAGTATATTTGTAGGGTGGATAAGCGGAGCGTCATCCACCATTGTATAATAATGATGGTGTATGACGTTAACACTTATACACCCTACATTTAATGTCTCTCATAATTAAAACTGCCCAACCTGTTTAACAAGATAACTATTATCAAGCATTTTAGCTTGCCAAAACAATTCATTAAAATCTTGTTGCCGATAATAAACTAATTCGTGCAAACCAATAATTGGCTCCGCAAATGCGTGAGGACAATCATCAACACGTACACCAATACGCTTTCTTGGATTTTCCAACAACTGATAACCGGATAAAGAAGCAAAATACCAACCTTTACGGCGTTTATACTGTTTCTTACCATTTTCATCAAGCTCAACAAAAGTAGCCAAAAAATTATTAAACGCCTTACTATAATTAGAGTTCTTTGCCTCCTCAACCAACTCATCAGTTGCATCTTGAACAAGCCAACCTTTTTCAGTTTTTAAAGCTTCTTGTAAATCTTTATCATTTTGATAAACCTTAATATTATCATCTGCCATAACCTGAATATCACCACCAGCAAAACGATTGAATAACACAAATTTTCGGATATAGTCAATAAGAGATATTTCATCCGGTTCAGCAATATCTAAAGAAATAACAATTGTGTGTTGTAAACTGCCTTTTATTTCAGGTGGATTCATAGGAATATTCAAAGCTTTATGATTATTCTCATTCAAATGTCCGGCCAAACTAGCATTACCCTGATAAAATTCCAATTGCTTTATTATGCTAAAAACTTTCTCTGAACCAAGTTTAATAGCCCGATCTTCTCCAGACAATTCATCTGGTTCTGGTAATTTTTTATCTAAATAACGAGCCAAATTATGAGCAAAACCAATATAAGCATTTTGGGATAAATCGGCGGTTAAATAACTGGAAGATAAATTGCAATTAATCACTTCCATGTTACGGTAAACAATATAAGTTGCCATATCTTAAAATCCTCCACCTAAAGTGATTTTCTGCTCAAACTGTAACCAAATCTCATCCACAATTTTATCGTGAATTTTTTCCCCAAATTTAGGCAACTTCTTAAAACTACTTTTCAGAGCCTCATAAAATGGAGCATATTTTTCATCTTTGTCCAATTTTATATTGTTGAAAAGTACAGCTTGATAAATCAATTTAGTTTCAGCAATTAACTGTTTCTTATCAGATTCATCAGCATTTTCATAATGTTGTTGAATGCTATGTACTTGTTGCATCATACTGTTAATGGCCATATCAACCGCAATTTCTAAATGACGTTCCCTAGTTTTATTTGGCAATTTACTATTTTCATAACCTGCAAGTTGTTTTTCTACGTCATCTTGTGTATCTTTATACCATAAAAAACGGCCAGTTTTATTAAGCATAAAAAGATAGCGTCTGGCTTGTTTTTTGGACTGTTTTGGAAACTTCATTTGAAACCGAGAATTTTGCCCGGCAACTTCACCAGTTGCAGTACCAGCATTACTTGGATTACTACCGCCAAGACTTATATTTTTAAATTGATTGCTTTGATTTTTAACATAAAACCATTCTTTAGCACTAGCAGCAAATACCACTGGATTGATAATTGGAGTGATTGCAATATAATCATTTTCACCATCAAACACTGGCAATAATATTTGTTTATCCATAACATGCAAACTTTCCACACAACTTGCTGTTTTACCAAATGCTTGTGTGAGTTTATCCTGCAATTGCTTAAAAGTTGGTTTAGAAATAACTTGCTGAAAAAACTGTTGAATTTGCTGACTATCATCACGATCATTTACAAGATGTTCAGCAATACTTGAACCATTGATACGAGTAATTAAACAAGCATAAAAAGCACTATCGGCATTAGTTCCACCACTGATACTTATTTTAGCAGTTGCATCCGACAATTGATTGGCAGTAAAACCATGCTCACCTTGAGTTTGATTATCTGGTTCAGGACAAAACTGTACATTAGATAAAGTATTCAAAGGTTTGCTATGATAGAAACCAAGTTTATCTGCGGCATCTAACAGTTTTTTTAGCTTTTTATCAGTTGCAGTAAGCGGTTTAGGACTTTCATAATTGATTTCAATTTTATTCCAATTTGTTGCATCTTCAGTCGTTGGTAAAATTATACTCAATTCAATCTCAAAAATTTTGGCACAAGTAACAGCAAGTATAGCCGTTATTTGGTCATTTTTTATCTTAATATTACTGCGAGTATTTTTATAATATTTAATAAAATCATCAATTTTAATAGATTGTGATGTTCCATTGTACTTTGGTAACTGTGCCAAAGGAAAAATATTATCACTTATTAAAAAATTAATTGTGGGCATGATTGGTTCTCTTGTAAATGATCTTCTAAACTAGAGATGTTTTCTCCATTGAAATGGGCAGACATTCTTAGTTCTTTATATTTCTCTTTCAAACTTGTATACTTTTTTGATAAGGCAATCTTGGCATTTATCAACTTGTTGGTTATCATTGGAATTAAAATTATTCATATTTTTTGCCTTTGAGTGTTTTAAACATTAATATTAAATAGGAACATTTTTTATTAACACAAGGGATATATTGATTTTTTAATTTATGTTATATTATAGTCTATAGCTTTTCAGATAAATATTTTCGCCAATAGACCTGACAGGTTTCGCAAACCTGTCAGGTCTTGGAACCTTTATTTTTTTGAAAAACTATAAGAATGATTATAATCTATCACTTAAGATGGCTTAGAAATATTTAATATCAATGTTTTTTTTAACCTCATCCACCAACTTAGGTGGCTTCCATTAAATTAAGGGCAACCATAAAGGATTGCCCCTACATTATGTGTAGGGGTTATTTCTTATGGTTACATCCTAATCAATTTGCTTAACGCAAATGGCAGTGACCATTTTATTTAAATCAATCAATATTTTAACTTGGTACACCTTATTAAATCCTGAAAATCCTAATTCTGACAAAAAATATCCTGTACAAAGCAACATCAGTTAAAAAATGACTAACTTGAATTCTCATCTTGCCACTATAATACGCTCCTGTCCTGCCGACAAAACTTTTTGGATAGCATATAGTGGTGGTATGGATTCTCATGTATTGTTACACGCAATGACACAATTGAGAGAATCTATTAAATTTAAATTACATGCAATTCATATTAATCATAATCTTAATTCTCAAGCTAATGATTGGGCTAAACATTGTCAAAATATCTGTGCAAAATTATCCGTAACATGTGAAATTATCCAAGTTAAAGTTCAACCTAAATCAAGGGAGAGCTTAGAAGCTTGTGCCAGAAAAGTTCGTTATGAAGCTATCGCTAAGTTATTGCTTAAGGATGATATTGTATTAGTTGCTCAACATGCGGATGATCAAACTGAAACTGTATTGCTACAATTATTGCGTGGTTCTGGAGTTGCTGGTTTGGCCGCTATGCCAGAAAAAAGCCGTTTGGGAGCTGGTTGGTTAGTGCGTCCATTATTAAACTATAGTCGTAGTCAATTGTTTGAATATGCTCAACATTTACAATGGGTAGAAGATGATAGTAATAGCGATACTAGATTTGACCGCAATTTTTTACGCCATGAAATCATACCGTTATTAACTCAACGTTGGCCAAATATTAATAAGACATTGGGTAGGGTTGCTAGTCATAGTGCGGAAGCAAATGAATTAATTCAGTTATTAGCAGAACAGGATTTGCAAACATGTGTTGGACAGCATTCAGAACAATTATTTTTACCGACTGTGAATAAACTTGCTCCAATACGTCAACGCAATCTACTTAGGTTTTGGTTAAAACAGCTTAATTTACCGATGCCTTCAGCAGCACATTTACAACATATCTTAAGTGATGTGTTGATGGCCAAATCAGATAAGCAACCTTTAGTTAGCTGGAAAGGTGGAGAAGTCAGGCGTTATAAGCAACATTTATTCGCAATGCAAAATTTACCGCCGTTGCCCACACACGATATAACTTGGTCGTTCCCAAACCCAATAGATTTACCATTAGGCAAGATGACCGTAACAAGAGTCCAAAATGGTGGTTTGCATTTACCGATAAATACTCAGTTACAAATTTGTTTCCGTAAAGGTGGTGAAGTTTTTCAGTGGCATAAACATAAGCGATCTGTTAAAAAGTTATTACAAGATGCTCAAATTCCTCCTTGGCAACGTCCATTTATCCCTCTGATTTATCTTGACAATACATTAATAACTATTCCAAATATTGGGGTTGCTGATAAATGTAAAAGTCAAGAAAATGGTTGGCAAATTAATTATGGAGTATGAGTGTTTTTACTACCATATATTTTTTAGAAATCATTCGCTGCGAGACATGAAGAGGCGAAGCTGAAATCAAGTAGTCCGCAACTTGTGTGAAAGTTCTTAAATTTGAAGAAATAGTTTAACCGAAGTAGCATTTCTTGAAATTTTGAACAAGCTGTTAAGTCATGGGGGAGTCGGCTCATAGTTACACACAAGCATTTAAGTACTTGAAATGAAATATATTATGTAGGGTGGGTAGAAACGAAGTGGAAACCCACCGAACCTTCAAAATGGTGGATTTCATTCTACCTTTTTTGCTTGGGACTTATGTATAACAATGAGGGGGAATTGGTGGGACGGAGCTGCTTCAGTGCAGAGTCTCCCAATGAGACCTGACGTGTCGGGACAAGTAATAACAGGTTTCGCTGAAAAATTGATTAGTTCACGGGACATGAACGTTCCGTGGACATCATGAAATTTCTGCGAAACTCATTACAAGTTAACCGCTCATAATTAAGAATTGCTAGTTAAGTTATGACAATAATTCAACATCTATCCAGCCAAAGCCTTATCAATCAAATCAAGCAACTCTGTTTCCTGATATGGTTTAGTTAAATAAGCACTCACTCCAGCACTTTTAGCTTGTTCTTTATGCTTTTCTGTTGTTCGAGAAGTAATCATAAAAATAGGTAAACTCTGGGTAGCTTGATTAGCTCGCACATGGGCTGTCAATTCCAAACCATTCATGCGTGGCATTTCCATATCAACCAACATAACATCTGGCTTACTTTGATTCATTACTTCAATTGCTTCAACACCATCCTTAGCTAATAAAACTTCAAATCCAGCATCTTCAACTAGCAACGATAAGGATTTCCGTACACTCAAAGAATCATCAACAATCATAATGTTAGGGATGCCAGAACTAGCTTCTTCATCCATATCCCCAGATTGTTCTACTGGTCGCATAGTAAATTTAGCTGGAGAACGTAATAGTTCGGGTATGTCCAGTAATGGCACTAAACTACCATCACCTAGGATACTAGCACCTGATACACCACGTACTTCCTTAACATAATTTCCCATGTTTTTCATAACTAAATCATGAGTATCCATTAATTCATCTACTATCACAGCACTTATACCAGTTTCTTCATGGACCAAAACAATAGGCCGTTCTTTTAACTCGTCAATTGCTTCTTTATCACCTTTAATATTTAACAAATTAGCTAAATATTTCAACGCATATACATTTTTATCAATTTTTAAGCTAGTTTCTTCACCAACTTGATAAAATTCTGAAATTCCAGCAGCCAAAGCTCGTTCCAATGTATTACTTGGAATTCCAAATCGAAAATCTCCTATCCGTACCAGCAAAACATGGACTGTCACCAAAGTCATCGGCAATTTAATCAACATGGTAGTCCCTTTGCCAGTTTCCGACATCAAGTCTAACGTACCTTTCATATCACGAATACTGGTATGTACCACATCCATACCAACTCCACGCCCGGACATTTGCGTTACACCAGATTTAGTTGAGAAACCAGACATAAGAATTAATCGAGCCAGCTCTTTTTCAGATAGTTCTTGCTCCTCAGTTATTAAACCACGTTTAATAGCAGAATAACGAATATTGGTATAATTTAAACCCTGACCATCATCTTGACATTTAACAACAATATTATTACCTTCCCTATAAAAACTTAGTTGGATATTACCTATTTCTGGTTTACCCAACATAACCCGTTCATCAGTAGATTCTAAACCATGATCAATAGAGTTCCGTAAAATATGTTGTAATGGATCACCTAAGTTATTCACTACATCACTATCCATTAAAATATCAGTACCAGACACATTCAAATCAGCTTTTTTACCAGTAGAGCGACAAGTTTGACGTACATTACGTTGTAACTTAGATAATAAAGTACTAGCTGGAACCATACGGGTAGTCATAATATTGGTTTGGAATTCTTTATTAAGACGTTCCTGCCGAATCAACATTGTGTCCAAATCAACCAAATCTTCTTGAATTGTCATGGTTAATTCTCTGTTATCAGCAATTGACTCAATAAAACTATGAGCAACACTATGTAATTCGTTATATTCTTCAAATTCTAATGGATCAAAATTTTCGTCATCTTTATTGACTTGCTCAACGTTGCTTCCCATCCCAGTTATACCACGTATATCAACTAAATTTTCTAATTCAAAAGTTTTTTCATGTAAAACCAAATCCTGTTCTGTTAATAAGCGAGTGCTTTGTACAACATGTCGCATTCGTTCTTGAATCTGTCCTAATGAAATTGACAACTCTCCTACCAACCGCATTAATTCATCAACTGTTTTAGTTGGAACTCGCAAAAACTGTTCTACTTCACCAGTAGCTGCTGGTTTGGCGGCTTTCTTAGCTGGAGCTTTACTTTCAGTTTTAGCTGGAGCTGGAGTATCTGCGGCCGGAGTAACGGCTGGTTTAGTTGGAGCTGGTGGAGCATCAAGCTTGCCTTTGTCAATTCGATTCGCCCAATCTAAAACTGACTGTAACACCTGTAAAGATTGTTCTGGTGCATCGTCTTGACCAAGTAGAAAATCAACCATCATTTCAAGACAATCGGCAGCTTCCACCATAGTATCGGTCAATTCAGGTGGTGGTGTTACTTTGTGTTTAGCTAAATATTCTAAGGTATCTTCCAAATGGTGTCCCATACTGGCAATACCTTTGATGCCAATAATATTAGACGAACCTTTAAGAGTGTGAGCAATTCGTTGAGCTCGTTCAATTTCAGATACATCAGCTCCTTGAATAATATTTTGAATTGCTTCAGAAAAATCTTGTGCATGTTGTGGAGTTTCTTGTAAATAAGCTTCCAACAATTCGGGATTTATATCTTCAGGGATATTTAATGCAACATCTTCTGGAGTTGCTTGAGTTTGTCGATTATTGGCTTCATCTTCTTCCTCTTCTTCGGCACTGGAACCAGCCATTAATTGAGTTGCTAAAACTTTAGCTGTTTCATCGTTTAAAGGCTGTTGCCAAGTAGATAATCTGAAGTAATCAACTAACGGTAATACACCAGTGGTTGGACTGGTAAAATATCCTAATAATACAGTTGGCCAACCTTCTAATACTGTTCTAGCAGTAGCACGTTTAGACATTTCTATAGTGCTGGTAGCCATAACATTATCAACAATAAAAGAGCAAACTGCTTGTAATCCTTCTAATCCAACCATTTCGGCTGCAACATTCAAACGCTGCACCTGCTCAGTATAATTCTCCACCGCTTCAGTATTATCTGAAGTCATGATCCGTTCAAGTTCCTTGGCTAAGTCTTCTTTAGCAAATTCAAGCTCTCCGGTTAAAATTTCAATAACTTCTTCGCTACCTAAAGAAATATCTTCATTGACTGTTATATCAAGTGGAGTTAAAACTTCAGTTACAGGAGCTTCTTGAATTTCTTGTGGAATGTCTTCAGTGGATAACGTTGCAGTTGGCTCTTCATTGGCAGCAGGAGTAGTTAGTGCAATTAATAACTTATCACCAGCTTCTTGTTCAAGTGGATTAGGCCACGTAGATTCTTGTAAAAAACTAACTAATTCGGTAGCACCAGTTTCCGGAGTTGTCAAATATGTTAATACTTTACCCGGCCAAGCAATGAACTGAGGTTGACTAGCAAGTTTATCATCCTGTTGACTGGCAAACATTAAATTATCATTAATAAAAGTACAAACCTCCTGCAAGCCACCAAGATTAGCCATTTCAGCTACATCCCAAATTTCTTGTACTTTATTTGTATATTCTTCAATAGCTTCTAACAAAGCCGGATTATCATTTTCCATGGACATACATACCTCAAGAGCGGCTGATAACCCCTCTGTTGAATCAGTTATTTGACTACGCACCAACTCCAATATATCAGGTGCAGCCAATTTAATAATTTGTAAAGTTGGTATTAAATGCTGCTTAAGTTCTGCAACATTTTCTGGTGGTGTAGGCCATTGTTGTAAATGACTTAATAAAACATCCACTCCTTGATAAGGAGTCTGTAAATAAGTTATTACTAGCTCTGGCCAAGCTAATATTAATTCTTTGGCATTGTTTCTTGTTTCCGCCGACTGTCCGCCAAGCTCCATTATATTGTTATTAATGAATGTACAAATGTCTTGTAAGCCAGTCAAGGAAGCCATCTCAGCAACATCCCAAATTGATTGAACATATTCAGTATAAGTTGAAACGGCTAATAGTAAATCCTCACCTTCAGCATCAATTATTTGATTAGCTGTAGTTGCAAGTTCTTCGTTAATGTCAATTATTTGCCCAACTATCAATTCAATAGTACCAGCTTCTGCTAAAGAAATTTCTTCTTTAACTTCTGTAGTTTCGGTTTCAACAGGCAATGATTCTTCTTTAGTTTCAGAACTTGGCAGTAATTTAGTTAACCATTCAATTTCTGACTGTGACGGCCATAAAGCATCTTGTAAATGATTGATTAATGGTTGAGTTTGATTGGCTGGGTCTTGTAAATAAGCAATGGTTAGTAATGGCCAAGCTGTTAATATTTCTTGAGTTTTATTTCTTTCTTCCAGCGATAAACCACCAAGAGCCATCACATTATCATTAACAAAAGTACAAACTTCTTGCAGACCAATTAAATTAGCCATATCCGCAGCATCCCAGATAGATTGGACTAATTCGGTATAATCTGACACTGCCATCAATAAATCATCAGCTTCAGAACTAATTAATTTAGCTAAAGTTTCTGCTAATTCTTCTTCAATATCAACTAACTGTCCAACTAACAATTCAATTATATCTTCACTAGCTAAAGTGATTTTTTGAATTGGCTCGGAAGTTATTTCCGGTTCAGAAACTATTGACTCAGGCAATGGTTCTTTTTCAGCTTCAGAACTTGGCAGTAATTTAGTTAACCATTCAATTTCTGACTGTGATGGCCATAGCTCATTTTGTAAATGATTGATTAATGGTTGAGTTTGATTGGCTGGGTCTTGTAAATAAGCAATGGTTAGTAACGACCAAGCTGTTAATATTTCTTGAGTTTTATTTCTTTCTTCCAGCGATAAACCACCAAGAGCCATCACATTATCATTAACAAAAGTACAAACTTCTTGCAGACCAATTAAATTAGCCATATCCGCAGCATCCCAGATAGATTGAACTAATTCAGTATAATCTGATACTGCCATTAATAAATCATCAGCTTCAGAGTTGATTAATTTAGCTAAAGTTTCTACTAATTCTTCTTCAATATCAACTAACTGTCCAACTAACAATTCAATTATATCTTCACTAGCTAAAGTGATTTTTTGAACTTGTTCATCAGGAGTTTTTGCAACTAATGGTAAATCTTCTATTTCGGGAACAGGAATTTCTTCTTTTTTATTCTCATCCAGTATTGTTGCCTCCGATAAATCATCTTGCAAGTCAGGAATTGTCTCTGGTAAATCTAATGAATCATCTATTGATATTTGTGGTTCTTGTTCTTCCAAACTCTCATCATCAGAAATGATTTCATCAGGTATTGTTGCCTCCGATAAATTATCCTGCAAGTCAGGAATTGTCTCTGGTAAATCTAATGAATCATCTATTGATATTTTTGGTTCTTGTTCTTCCAAACTCTCATCATCAGAAATAATTTCATCCGGTATTGTTGCCTCCGATAAATCATCTTGCAAGTCAGGAATTGTCTCTGGTAAATCTAATGAATCATCTATTGATATTTGTGGTTCTTGTTCTTCCAAACTCTCATCATCAGAAATAATTTCATCCTGTATTGTTGCCTCCGATAAATCATCTTGCAAGTCAGGAATTGTCTCTGGTAAATCTAATGAATTATCTATTGATATTTGTGGTTCTTGTTCTTCCAAACTTTCATCATCAGAAATAATTTCATCCTGTATTGTTGCTTCCAATAAATCATCTTGCAAGTCAGGAATTGTCTCTGGTAAATCTAATGAATCATCAGTGATTATTTCAGGTATTTCTTCCAATTGAGAATCTTCTGAATTAATTAAATCATCTTCGAAATCTGGAATTGCAGTCATGTTTTTTAATGGTTCTGCCGAATCAGGCAATTCATTCAAAGTTTCTTCTGAGTCCACTAAATCATCTTGCAAATCCAAGTTATCTAAAGTTATCGTCGATTCTGTAGATAATTCTGTTTCTAAATTATCCATTTCAGAAATTTGGACTGTGTCTTCATTTAAATTTTCTGAATTTTCTATATTGTTTTCAAATTCTTCCATAGTTGGAATTTCTATATTAGCTATATCATTGATATTTGTATCTTCAATTGTAATATTCTCTACAGAAAGCTCTTCGTTTTCTACAACTTCATCTGTGTCAAAATTTTTTTCCATCCCAGATACCAACTGTTCCATATCGTCACTGTCCATTATATCATCATCAATCTCAATTGCACTAATACTACTCATAACTGGTAAAATAGGTAATTCCGCATTGGAATTAAAAGCTTGTTTTGGAGCATCAGATGTTAACGCTTCAATATCCGAAGCTATATCAAGACTTCCAGCAATAAGCGGCAAATCATCTTTAATTAAAGCTGTTATATCGAATATTTCAGATTCATTTAATAATTGAGTATATGAATTTTTAGGGGCTTCTGTTTCTGAAGTTACCATTTTATCAGCATTAATCGCTTGCTCAATTTGCTTAGATGATAGTTCAGATGCTATTTCCTGAATAGAAGTTTTATTTTCTTGAGTTTTTTTAATTTCTTGAAAGTTCTTATTTTCTTGAGAATCCTTACTTGCCGGTTTAATTGATGGTTTAACATTTTTAGTTTCAATAATTCCAACAGCATAATCTTTAACAAGCTGAACTGATATATAATTAGCATGTTTTTTTGATGCAATAATTGGCCAATTATTTTTACAGATATATGCAACTATGTCTTTAGTTCCTGATTCTGGTGACAATAAATATTCTAATATTAAATGTGGCCACAAATTTAATTGATCATGCAATAATTTTTTTTCTGCTTTTGATTTAAAACTGCACTCAAATATATTGTCATTAATAAAAGTACAAATTTCACAAAATCCATTTAAACCTAATTCTTTGGAAAATTCCCATAGCTCT
>JAUCGL010000223.1 GCA_030378105.1 Candidatus Halobeggiatoa sp. HSG11
ATGATTTTTTCGTCTGAATAAGGTATTGTATTGTTCATAGGTATTCTTCTTCTCAAAATTTATGGTTATTGAAATTAGCTTCATATTATACCAAAATTTCAAGAATTTTTTATGAGAAAGCCGTGATTTCAGGGGGGAGTGAGTAATTACTAAATATCTTATATTAGGACTTACGCATTGACAAAAGCTAAAAAATATTAATTTTTTATTAAATTATATAGTTATAACTTATTATTGTTCCCAAACTCCTGTTCTCATCGTTATACACAAGTATTTAAGTACTTGAAATTAAAATATATTATGTAGGATAACTGCCATTAAGTTAAGGAGATTGATTGGGGTAACCACAAGAAATAACCCCTACAAATCATCATTTAACGTAGGGGCAATCCTTTATGGTTGCCCTTAACGCAAATGGCAGTGATTATGTATGGTGAGTAGGAACGAAGTGGAAACCCTTGATATTTTGTGGAAAGAAAGGTAGATATTATGTAGGTCTCCGACCTTGTTAAATAATCACCTACCTACCTTGCAAATACAGGCTGTAATGCCTAGGATACTCTTCGGTATTGGTGAAGAAGGCGGGGACCAATGCAACATACAAGCTCTTTGGCTTCAGGGGGCAACGACCTCCGACTTACACTTTATCTTAATCTTTTTCTCTTAATTTTTAATCATGAGTCTATTATACAAGGGTGCATAAACGATAGTATTATGCACTAGATGGATTTGGTATATGATGCTTCGCTTATACATCTTACGAGTTAATAAGCATTTTTTCTGGCTTCAATTATCAAGAGAAAAACTAAATTATCTTCTTCATCAATTGAATAAAAAACTCTATATTTACCAATTCTATATCGCCATGTTTCTGGAGTATAATTTTTGAGTTTTTTAATGTTTAAACCAAAACGAGGCTCATTTCTAAGTTGTGGATAAACGTAAGAAGCTAGTTTTTTTCTAATAAATATAGCATCTTTATTTTGTAGTTTATCAATGTTTTTTAAGAATTCTTCCGTTTCAAAAAGTTCAAACATTATTTGACTAATTTACCTTTTCTTTGTTTAGCATCTTTATATGCCTTTTTCAATCCTTGTTGTAATTCATTATTAGTATTAATTTCAGTCATTTCAAAATCATCAACATATTCGTGTTCGGAAATATAACGTAATGCAGAAGTTTCTATGAAATTTGACAGACTTCTATTATCACTTTTGGCGTAATTACAGAACATTGAATATGTATCATCAGTTAGTTCAATAGTTACAGTTTTTGACATTGTATTATCTCCAAATTAATTTAATTGATTATAAACTATAAAATATTAGAATCACAATTTTCAGAATAACTTCATAGTTTCCATCCTGCTAATTCTTTAATCCCGAAAATCCTGATTCTGACATTTTGAACAAGATTTAACGGATTAAAGGATAAAACATGATTAAAAACCTTTGTTTTAGGATTTAATCCTGCTCATCTTTTAATCCGTGTAATATTGTTCAAATAGAAAGGTAGGGTGCATAAACGATAGTGTCATGCACCAGATGGATTTGGTGTATGACGCTTTGCTTATACATATTACAACTTTGTTTTTCCATATTTTTTTATGAAAAATAACAAAGGTTCAAAAAATACATATCTTATTATTCGTTTTAAAAAAGAATGTTTAGAAAGAAAATCAGCCATTGTTGGAGATATGTGATAATAAAATTTTATAAATTTTTGTCCAAAATTTGAAGACATGAAAATATTATCACGAAATTCTTTTAGAATTAAAACTTCTGAAGCAATTGGAGAATTATAAATTTCTGTAGCTATAAAACATCCAGTACGTTTTTTATAACAAAGTCTGTGATAAACATTAGAATCACACTCTCCATTATCTCTAATTTTTGCTTCTTCTCTCAAAACAGGATATTTGCATAAATAACAGTTATCAAAATGAAGAGGATGACCACAATTTGAACATTCTACTGTCTCTTCTCTATAACCAATAAAAGTATCTTCGTTAAAAAAATTACTATATTTAGATATATTATTACAAGCTGGACAAGAAAAAGCACCACAACATTCAAGATGAATCTTTCGTGAGTATTGTATTGGTTTATCACATATTAAGCAATTATTAGTCTTCGGTTTTTTACCACAATGAGGACAATTTTCAGCCTGATTACTAACTTTTTTACCACATTCTATACAATTTACTAATTCAGTCATTTTTCTATTCCTAATACAAAAAAAACCCAACCATCTCTCGACAGTCGGGCTTCTTTAAAAACAGCTAAAAGTAAATTAAACTAACTTACTTCTTTACCAAATCAACATGAGGTACTTTCTTCAAAGACCATTCTTTAGTCTTCTTATCATAAGTGGAGTTTACAAAACATTTCCAATTTTCTTCATCAACGAAGTTTTTATCCATGCGATAATAGAAACCAGGATAACGGCTTTCTTCACGGAATTGGATATGCTTCATATGAGCTTCAGCAGTTATGATGCGGTGATAATTTTCCCAAGCACGTAACAACTCATGCAAGTCTTTAGCACGCATCTTAGCAGCATCTTCCTTCAATACACCCAACTTCTGCTCACAAACATCTAACATAGCAGCATTAGTTTGATACCAAGTAGCTACACCAGCACAATACTCATCCATGATTTTTTGCAAACGGAATTGCAACATCTTAGGAGTGATGTAATTAGGATTAACATCAATTGCAGTTGAATAATCTTTATGCTCTAAGAAAGTCTTAACTGGTTTATAAATCTCAGCTACCAAGTCTTCAACAGAAGCATCTAACTCTGGTTTAAAGTCTTTGTTATCTTGAACATACTTAATCATAGCCTTAGCGGAAATACGGCCTTCAGCATGAGAACCAGAAGAGAATTTATGTCCAGAAGCACCAACACCATCACCAGCAGTAAACAAACCATTAACTGTAGTCATGGAACGATAACCCCAAGACCATTCTTTTGGAGCACCTAAATCGGTTGGGCCAGATACCCAAATACCGCAACAACCAGAATGAGAACCTAATAAATATGGTTCGGTAGGCATTAACTCAGATGCCTTCTTCTCAGGTTCAATGTCTTCACCAGCCCAAACACCAGCTTGGCCAATACACATATCCAAGAAATCTTCCCAAGCTTCAGACTCTAAATGCTTAAGCTCACGTTTACTCAAAGTTTTGGCTAAATCACCCAAAGCAGTCGGAGTATCCATGTAAATTGGACCACGACCTTCCTTCATTTCGTGCATCATTAAATGATTACGCAGGCAAGAAGCAGGTACATGAGCCAAACCATAAGGAGGATAGTCTTTCAACATCTCCACATTTTTATCCATGTAAACTTCGCCAGCAGCATTAGTTGCTTTTGCTTTGAAGAGTAAGAACCAAGCACCAACTGGACCATAACCATCTTTAAAACGAGCAGGTACGAAACGGTTTTCCATCATGGTCAATTCTGCACCAGCTTCAGCAGCCATTGCATAGGTTGAACCTGCATTCCATACTGGATACCAAGCACGACCTGTACCTTCACCAACGGAACGCGGACGGAATAAATTAACACAACCACCAGCAGCTAATAAGCAAGCTTTGAATTTGTAAACATATACTTTATGTTCACGAACGGAGAAACCAACAGCACCAGCAACTTTAGTAGGGTCATTTTTATCATTAATTAATTTAACGATAAATACCCGTTCTTGAATTTTGTCAGTACCAAGAGCTTTTTTAGCAGCTTCAGCAACGATCCATTTGTAAGACTCACCATTAATCATGATTTGCCATTTACCGGAACGTACTGGTTTACCACCATCTCTTAAAGGAGTTCCACCTTTAGAACCATCATGACGCTCACCGTTTTCATCAGTCTTCCAAATTGGTAAACCCCAATCTTCGAACAAATGTACGGAATCATCAACATGACGACCTAAATCATAGGCTAAATCGTCACGAGTAATACCCATCAAATCATTAGCAACCATGCGAGCATAGTCTGCTGGGTCATTTTCGCCAAGATAAGTATTAATAGCGGACAAACCTTGAGCAACAGCACCAGAACGGTCCATTGCAGCTTTGTCAACTAATTTAATTGATATATCAGTACCTTCCATCCAACGCATGGCTTCGTATGCAGCACCGCAACAAGCCATACCACCGCCGATCAATAATATATCGACTTCTTCTTCGATGATTTCAGGATTCCCAAAAGTTCCTTCTGCCATATTTTTATTACCTAATTATTTGTCTATTAATTTAAGATTATTTTGGAGTCCAAGATTTATCTTGGAACTGGACTCCTAACAGATTATAAATTTATCAATTGACTCTTGTCGCCTTTTAAATCTGAGGCATTAAGATTGTAGAAACCATTATTACCAATCTCGTCCATATTGGCGGATGGCATACCAGCATAAGGGTCAATAGAACCTTCTGGAGTGGTACGGATAGGGAATTTAAAACGCTTCATAGTGCCATTACGGAACTTAATTGTCCACATGATGGAATCACTACCACGCAATGGTTGAACTGAACCACCCAAAGGAACGATATCGGCATAGGCACGACATTCAATAGCATTTTGTGGGCAAATCTTCACGCAGGAATAACATTCCCAACACTGCTCTGGTTCTTGGTTAAAAGCTTTCATAGCATGGCCAGTTTCAGAACCATCTTTGTCAAGCTTCATCAAGTCATGTGGGCAAATATACATACAAGCCGTTTTGTCTTGACCTTTGCAACCGTCGCATTTCTCAGTCCGTACAAATGTAGGCATGGTTAGAGTTTCCTCCTAAAAAGTTTATGGTAACTGCTTTGTCAAATAATCCACCACCGCCGCAGTTAATACTGTGATGGCCTTAAATTTTAAGAATGGATTTTAATTTAATCCAAAACTATCTTATAATTTATGCAATTTAACTATTTTAACACATTTTTTTTTAAAAACCGTAAAAATAATTTATGAAAACTATTCCTGATTTTGATGGTAGCGAAATATGAACTACACGTAGTACACTTAAAGAACGTTATGGACAATATATAGAAGTTCAACTTGCTGATACTCAAGTTAAATTAAACAATGAAAGTATGTAGTATCCGACTGTATATTGGTATTTTGAACCACCACATTTTATGATTTTTAAAACTGGTTTAGATAATTATTTTTATAATGAAAATGAACAATATGGTACTGGTGTTGAAGAATTTGATAATATAAGAATGTATTGTAATTTTGTTGCAAGTTCAGCAGAAGCATGTAGGATGCAGAATAAAATTGCCTAAAATGTGAATTAAAAGCTAAATTTTATTTTAAAAATAAATGCGTTATAGTGTTGTTTTTTATTATATCTGAATTGCTAAAAAATATTTATTGATGATAAATTAGTTATATTTTTAGCCCTTAATTCTTATCCTCACTACATCCTACCATATAGTTCATTTACGGTTTAAGCTTGTTAATAAAACTGTATATAGACATTCATAAAATACATTCGTGTGAAATCTGCGAGGTTTTGGAAATCTCGTAGGTTTTAAGTGAAATTATTTATCTGAAAAAGTATAGCATTTCCCGATTAAATAGATTACAGTAATACAAAATAAATAATTGATATTTTTGTAGAATTTAATTAATAATTGCTATATATGCTTAATATTATTTTCGTTATTTCAATACCTTCGCCAATACCAAAATTGTTGTTTCGGGAATGAGGTACGATTTTCCCGAAACCCAAGTTAAGTTGAGAGTTTCGGGAAATCCACTTTGCTCCATTCCCGAAACAAATATCAAATTGG
>JAUCGL010000224.1 GCA_030378105.1 Candidatus Halobeggiatoa sp. HSG11
AATCTGGTATTGAGTCTGCTGGCAGAGTTCGTTCTTATGCAGGACTTATGGTTCATGTTTTTGGAAGACTCGCTGCTGCTTTCTTTTGTTGGGGTCATTTGCGAGTCAGCTCTTAATTCACATTTAAACTCAGAGTAAGGTAATACACCATAATAAGCTTGTTCAATTCCTTCAATTTCAGGTAAAGTAATCTTATTTGAAAAAATAAAGGTTGATGATACAGGACTATTAGTTTTTCTGTATAGTTTTCCTATTTCAGAAGCACCTAAAATATTATGTTTAATTAATTCAAATAAATTACAACTTGTCAACGTTTCTTCTGATGATTTAGTTAATGCTTGAATGTGTTCATTTTCTTTATTAAACACTCCTGTCGTTATAAAAAAAGTTTTACATTTAGGATTTTCTTTAAAAGAAGAGGCGTTATTTAAAATATGTTCTGAAATTTCAGAGTATTTTTGTATATCAGAATTTCTTGGTAAATTATGTTCCTCAGCAAAAAAATCATTAACACCAAAATAAAATGAATGCATTTCTTTAGTATCAAAGTTAGATGATGTTTTAGCCTGAATAAATATATAAGTTACGTCTAAATATCCGTTAGCCTTAATTAAATCATCAATTTCATCGTTGTTTTCTATTAAATGACCATTTGCTATAATTGCAATTCCATCAATCCCTGTATCATTACCGCCTCCAATCGTAATTGTTTCAATATCAAATGTTTTATTATATTCATTTGTTATTATGGTATAGTTGCAAAATTTTTCAAATATAACATCATCTTTTTTATCTAAAATTTCTTGCGCTTTTGAAAAATCTTCTAGAAGTTGTTTCGTTATTCGATCCATAATTTATCCTGTTCTAATTTGACTATTTATAATTTATACTGATATATTTTCAATATCATCCCACAAAAACAAGGACGAATCCCAAAAGAACCCGTCCTCAGTCCAATCAAAAACCTACTTCTTCTCTTCCTCAACCTTCACAGCACCATGCTCTTCCAAATAGGTCTTAGCACGCAAACCAATGTCAGCAGCCTTAACCTGATACTGCCACCACTGATTAGCCCACAAAGCAGCATTCTGCCAATCCTCTTTCGCCGCAGCAGCCTCAGATTTACCCTTAGCCTCCTTAGCAAAACCTAACTGATCAACAGCATCCTCAACCAAAGCCACAACTGGTGGGAAATCCTTATAATTTTGGCCTAAAATGATACCAACAACTTGGTCAATAATAGCTTGAGTCGCTACATTTTCCTTAACTTGTTTCTCATAATCAGCTTTAGTATAAGTCGCTCCAACCGAAGCTTCAATAGCTTCACCAGTATAACCTTTTGGTTTAACTAACAAATAACCTTCCATTTCTAAATGCAAAGCAGAACAGAACTCAGTACAATAATATGGATAAACACCCGGTTTATCAGCAATAAAAGTAGCACTTACAGTTTTACCCGGCTCCAAAGACAAGTTCACATTTTGACCATACATAGCAAAACCATGAGTTTCATCTTCAGCACGCTCTAAGTTAGTGAAATGCAATACAACTTCATCGCCTTCTTCCACATCAATGATTTCTGGAGTTATATGAGAACGAATTGTGGTACCAAACACTTCAACTTTGCCCGGAGTCTTAACAATTTTTTCTCGTCCAGCCCGAGTTTTAAATGGAGATTTTTTATCAGTACGACTATCCCAACCAGATTTATAACGTACAGCTGGTTTTAATAATTTAGCATTGATAGCAACAGCATAATGCGGTTCACCCAAAGGCAACGCCATATCATACAATAATTCCATCTTATCACCACTTATATCAATAAGTTGATGGTTTTGTGGATGTAACGGACCAACTGGGTTAAAACGGTCAATAGCTAATTTATTCAAAGCAACTAAGTATTTGCCTTCTGGCTCAACTGAATCACCGTGCATAGTCATCAAATGACCAATATTGTAATGAATAGAAAGCTTATCCAATACTTTACCTTCACAATAATTCCATTTAGTTACCTGAGAATCAACATAAATTGAAGTATAAACTACACATGGTTTAGAATCGTATTGAGTATGTAATGGCCCCAAACCAACTTGTACTTGCAAATGTAGAGTATCTTGCATTTTGATAATTGGAATACCATAAGGGTCTTTACCTTCAAAATTACCTGCCTTAATAGCGGCTTGAATTTTCTCAAAACTGTACACGGAAGCATGACTATCCAATTTACCCGATACAATCATATATTTACCATCAGGACTCACATCAACACCATGTGGACTCTTAGGCTCAGGAATCAAGAACATGATACCTTCTTTAACAGCAGTTTCAATGGTTAACACATCATGACCGTTGATTTTGGTTGCTTTACCAGCAGCAACTAACTCAGCAGCTTTCTTCCAATTAACTACATGAAGGAAATCAGTGTCTTTAGCAGAACAACCAGCTTCAAATGGAGGTTTGCCTTGCATGATTCCGCCAACATAACGCTCGGAACAGAAGGAATTAGTGAAAGACCAACCACTACTTGGGCCTTTACCAAAGTCAGATAAATCTTGACTATATGGAGGAGCCATAACGGTGAATGATTTAGTTGGATCAATCCGACCGATTTTACGGTCAAATTTCCAGTAGGTCATACCACCACGATAGCGTTCATTAAATTGTTCAATAGGCACATATTCATTTTCAAACGGAGCTGGATACTGAGCTGCTTCAATAACATATTCAGTATTCTCGGTAACGAAAGCACCACCATGAGAAGATTTAAATACTGGATTCACAACGATCTGCTTAGTCTCAAAATCGTGCAAGTCAACTACTGCAATACGAGGGTTAGCTTTATCATTGATAAACAGATATTTACCATCATATTTACCATCAGTTTCAGAGATGGCTGGATGATGAGTATCACCGTAGTTTATATCTTTACCTTGGATTTTACCTTGAGCTAATACAGCCTTTGATTCATCATCAAAACCATAGCCTTGCCAAGGTTCTGGGGTGAAAACTGCAATATATTTCAATATCCGCATTGAAGGGATACCATACACAATAACCTGACCACTTTGTCCACCTGAACTAAAGACAATATACTCGTCTCGTCCTCCAGTTGGAACATATGTCTTAGCCGCAGCCAACACATTTTTTTCGGTCAAACCACGCCGTTCCATCACTTCTTTTAAGGTCTCTACAGCAAATACATTAGCTGTTATAGCCAATGCTGCTGTTAAAAGAACCAGTTTACGCAAGTTTACCATTAAAGCACTCCTAGATTTTAACATTAAAATTCACTATCCATAGCTAACTTTCATTTCTACTTCCATGTAAAAATAACAACAACTTCGCATTTTCTCACTTTTTTATTCAAAAGTAAAACTTAAAGCTTATATTTTTTTGTTATCGCTTAATTTTCCTTAATTTTCACTGTCATTTAATTGAGCTTTGAAGTTTAAATTTATTGGGTTTGGGAATTTTATTTTAATACAAATTATCTTTATACAGGATAAAAAATTTGTAGGCTAGGTTGCAGTGATAACGAAATTCAGAATATTGCTTGATTTTACTTCTACTACGAGACGTTGAGACATGATGGAGGCGGTGGAATTATTGCTATTTGCGTTAAGCATGGCGAACACATAGGTTAGCCCCTACGACATTGAAGTTTGATACTTATTTTAAATAGTCAATAAAATCAAATTATTAAAAAATCTAGCACGTTTTGTGCAAGACTTCTGTTAATTTATGAAGTTGTACCCATTCAATTGTAAGTAATATTGTATTATAGATTTTCAGAAAAATAATAGCTCTCAAACTTGCCATGTTTCGCAAATCTGGCAGGTCTTTTGGCCAAAAAATTTATCTGAAAAGCTATATTTTCAATTATGATAACTAAACAGAAAAATTTAAAAGTTGAACCTGTTTATCAAGAACGTTTGCAACACCTAGCAAATATTGCACTAGATGTAGTTGAAACTGTCTTGATAGATATGGAAGCTCCTATTAACTTAAGATTAGATGCAGCATTTAAGATTTTTGAGTTGCGTAACATATCTCCTAAAAATAATGATGATGATGTTAGTCAAACAATTATAAGGGGAATTGAAAGAAATGCTAATGAACTCATATATCTTGAATCACTTATGAAAGCAAAGGCAACTAATCAACTTGAGCATAAAACTGTCGGAGTTGTTTATCATAATAGTAGTGATGATAGTTATCCTACTTTTCTATAAATATTTTGATAGTCCTATAGAAATTAGTGATAACTTCAAAAAACTTATTAGGTTTCAAAAAATTAGTAGGTTTAACACTATATATTGCAGGACTACCCATTTCATTACCTAAATTAAATTCTACAAAAAATATCAATTATTTATCATGTGATTTTAGTTAATGATAAAGTTAAAAATTTTTAACAGATGGAACAAGGGAGCCTTGTACTCCAAAAAAATCATATTCGGAATTGCAAGGTTTCCTTGCTTAATTGAAGGGAACCTTGTACTCCAAGAAAATAGACAATTATTTTAATGCTGCCAACTTATCTGGAGAAAGGCCAGTATATTTCATTATAGTAGCCGAATCTAAACCATCATCTAACATATTTTTAGCAATTTCTAAGGTTTTTTTACGTGATTTATCATTTTGAAGTTGCTCCAAACTATATTCATCTTTCATTCTCGCTCTTTCCTTAGGAGAAACCAAATCTCGTGCAATTAATTCAAAAATTTGCTGTATTTCCGGGTGTTGATAATCTGTTTCATCAACCTCTTCATCTAAACTATCAACAATTGCCAACAACCATTCCCGATAAGGTTCTGGAGTATTTTCAGTAACATATTTCGGACAAACGTACAAGATTTTATGCGAAATTTCGTTTAAATGATTACCCTGACGGTCTTTCGGATCAAAATCAATCGTAGCAATATCAACCTTATGTCTATCACCAGAAGTTAAAATCACAATGGTAAATACCTTTAAACAAGGTCGATAATCTTCCGAGCTAGCCACTTGCTCCAATAAAGCAGCACAATGATAATGTAAAAAACGGTCATAATGATCCGCATAGCGAACGTGCTGAATGTCAACAATAATTCTATTTTCTTTGTCTTCAGCAAATAAGTCAAAGCACGTATCGACATTACCAATTGGAGGCTCGAATGATTTTTCCATTTCGACTGTATCAATTTCGAGTTTAATACCAAGAAAATCCTTCACAAATGCTTTAAAAATATTTGGTTGTGAAAAAGCTTTCTTAAAAATAACACCATAACGTAAAGAAGCTACTTTTTTCATTTTGAATCCTTAATAATTCAAGTATAGGAACAAGCTTGTACTCCAAAAAATCAATTCGGAGTCGCAAGGTCTCCTTGCTTAATCAGAACAATGGAACCTTGTATTCCACATCCTACAAACTATCTATTTGTTCCATAGACAAACCAGTTACTTCAACAATAGTTTCTATACTTACTTTGGCTTCCTTCATATTTTTAGCCATTATTAAAGTTCCCTTTTCCATCCCCTTTTCCATCCCCTTCTCCATCCCTTTCTCAATCCCTTCAGCCATTCCTTCAGCCATTCCTTTTTCCCTAGCCTTTTGAGTCTGCTCCTGCATATACTCCTCATCAGAATATTCATCTTTCATTCGAGCATATTCTTGCGGACTAATTTTATCCTTCTTAATTAGTGAAA
>JAUCGL010000225.1 GCA_030378105.1 Candidatus Halobeggiatoa sp. HSG11
CAATTAACTCTTTCTTTTCTTCAGAAATTTTGTTTTTTGGGTCCAAAACAAATTGCCTGTTACAATCTTTGCAGGCATATTTTTGTTTGCCATTGTGGATGGTTCCATTTTTTATAATTTTTTCTGAGTTACAGGTTGGACAATTCATTATTTTTTCCTTTATATTTTTAATATATTATACACCACTACTTTCTGGAGGACTACCAAATACTTTTGTGTATCTACATACCTTATACCTGTTAAACTATTGATTTAACAAAAACTGCATTGATTTGTAGGGACTGCCTAAATTTGCTTGAAAAATAGCCATTTATACCATATAAATTAACATACAAATCATGTATAGGATGTCAAACAATGGCTATTACAATCACAGAAAAAGCTGCTACACATATTCAAAAGAGCCTTACCAATCGTGGTAAAGGTATAGGTTTACGAGTCGGTGTTAAAACTTCTGGCTGCTCTGGTATGGCTTACGCTATAGAATTTGCTGATCAAGTTGAAGAGCATGACCAAATATTTGAGTCACAAGGAATTAAAATTATTGTAGACCCAAAAAGTTTGGTTTATTTAGATGGAACTAAACTTGATTTTGTTAGAGAAGGGTTAAATGAAGGATTTAAATTTGATAATCCTAATATTAAAGGTGAATGCGGTTGTGGTGAGAGTTTTGCCGTATAATGGACAATTATTTTACAATTTTTGGTTTATCACAATCTTTTGATATAGATACTAAGAAACTTGCTGAATATTATAGAAATTTACAGCGTACTGTCCATCCTGATAAATTTGTTAATGCTCCAGAACGAGAGCGGCGATTGGCCATGCAGAAAGCTGTTCAGATTAATGAGGCTTTTCAAACTTTAAAGAATCCTCTTAAACGTGGTCTTTATATGTTACAACTGCATGGTATGGATATTAATGATAGCAGTGTTATGGATGCTGAATTTCTTATGTTGCAAATGGAATTACACGAACAACTTAATAGCATCAAACAACAGTCCAATCCAGTTGATTCGTTGAATAGTTTTTTAAACCAAGTTCAGCATGAGCAGCACCAATTAAATATATTATTAAGTGAACAGTTTTCAAAAAAAAGTTATCAACTTGCTTACGAAAATATACAAAAATTACAGTTTTTTACTAAGTTATATGAAGAAGCATTAAAACTGGAAGAAAACTTGTTGTAATTTGGAGTATTACAGACACTGCGTGATATTGGTAAAGCTAATTTTGAGAGACTTGACAAATTTTGGAAACCTGTCAGGTATGAGAACTTTTATTTTTCTGAAAGTCTATAGTTTAAACGAAGTAGCATTTTTTGAAATTTTGAACAAGCTCACCGTTAAGTCATGTTATGTGCGGAGTTATCCAATGAGACATAATGTGAATCTATAGACATTCATAAAAATACATTCGTGTGAAACCTGCGAAGTTTTGGAAACCTCGTAGGTTTTAAGTGAAATTATTTATCTGAAAAAGTATATAGCTATTTTGCTAAGAAATAAATTAATTCACGGAATGTTCCGTTAGCGTCATGAAATCTATGCTAAACTCCTCAAATTTTGTTGTACCTGTTGCCATTTTGATTCAGCATGTAAATCTTGCCAATTAGCAGCCGCTGCTTTACCGTGTAATCGCATCAATCGCATTTGAGAAGCTGGTGAATGGTATTCACCTAAATTATCAATTACTTGAATAGCTGCATCCCGATCATTACAAATCAGCACCATATCACAACCAGCTTGCAAAGCTCTCTTAGCACGTATTGCTGGATCGCCAATTATTACCGCCCCTGCCATACTTATATCATCACTTAAGATAGCTCCTTGAAACCCATATTGTTTACGCAGAATATCTTGTAACCAGCGAGATGAAAAACCAGCTGGTTGAGCATCAACTTGAGGATAAATAACATGAGCTGGCATAATTGCAGCCAAACCATAATTTATCATCCGTTCAAAAGGTATTAAATCCTCAAACTGTATATCAACTAAACGCCGTTCATCAACTGGCACAGCAATATGCGAATCAGCCGCTATTGAACCATGACCTGGAAAATGTTTACCAACTGCTATCATACCAGCTTTACGCATCCCTATCATCATAGCATGAGCCAAGTTAGCAATTATTTCAGGATCGCTGTGTAATGCTCGATCTCCAATCACAGTGCTTATATTACGCCCTAAATCTAATACTGGTGCAAAGCTGAAATCAATCCCAACTGCTTGTAATTCTGCTGCTAATAACCAACCTGTTTGCTCTGCTAATTCAATAGCTTGCTTATTATTTTTCTCATAAATTTCTCCTAATTTAGCACCGGCTGGCAAGTGAAAAAACTCTTCTCGAAATCTTTGTATTCGCCCACCTTCATGATCCACTGCAATTAATAATGGTGGTTGGCGTAAAGAATGGATTTCTTTGGTTAAAGCGTTGATTTGGCTTACTGATTCATAGTTGCGAGTAAATAAAATAATTCCACCAACCAAAGGATGTTGTAATAATTTACGTTCCGCATCAGTTATGGTATAACCTTCCAAATCTATCATCAAAGGGCCAAGTGACATAAGTAAATACCTTTATAGGGTAAAAAAGCTTGACATATTATTAATTTTGGTTACGATGTTACAATATGCTTTATCTTAAAAGCATAACTATAGAATTTCCCAATCAAATAATAAACATTTAATATAAACTAACTGATATTTATATTGAAATTAATTAAAAACCTACAGTATTATAGCATTAAGAATTGCTATATGAAATATGGAGACTTAAATTGGATAAAATACCTTGGAATATACTTATAATTGGTTCATTAACTTTAGGATTAGCACCATTTGTCCCTGAACCGCATTTACTTGAAAAGCTTAGAATGTTGTTTCAAGGAGACTTAGCAAAGCCAATTGATATATTTGATTTAGTTATGCACGGTGCTTTTCCTGCATTATTATTGCTAAAAATAGTAATTCCAAGTAAATCAACTCCAACCCCTTCAGATGATAAAGAATAAATGCGAGCCTTATTAATCAAAGGATTGTTATATTTCTTATCTTGGCTACCATTAAACGTAGTCCATAAAATCGCTATTTTTTTAGGCCAACAAATGGCCAAACGACCTAAACTTCGTATAACTCAAGCAACTAGTACTAATATTAGCTTATGTTTTCCACAACTTTCTTCAACAGAACAAGATATTTTAATAACTCAAAGTTTAATTGAGACATGTAAAGCATTTAGTGAGTTGGGGATTTTGTGGTTGTGGAAAGCAGACAAAGTATTAAAATTAATAGCCACAGTTAGCAATGAAGATTGTTTACAGCAAGCGATGCAACAAGGTAAAGGTGTAATACTACTAACTCCACATTTGGGAGCGTGGGAAATGGCTGGTTTATATGCCTCCAAACATTATCCGCTCACAGCTTTATATCGCCCACCTAAGTTGCTGGGTTTAAATAAAATAATTCATACTGCTAGAGAGCGAGCTGGTGGTAGTTTTGTAGCTACGGATAAAAAGGGAGTACGGGCCTTATTACAGGCTTTGCATCAAGGTGAAATTGCTGGGATTTTACCAGATCAAGTACCAAATAGTGGTGGAAATTTTGCTCCATTTTTTGGAATTCCTGCTTATACAATGAGTTTGGTTGCTCGTTTAGCTCAAAAAACTAATGCTAAAGTTATTTTTACTTATGCAGAACGTACTGAACAAGGTTTCCATGTTCATTTTTTGCCAGCTCCAAAAAATATTGATTCTTACGATTTGGAACTTGCGTGTACTGCTCTTAATCAGGGAGTTGAGCAATGTTTGAATGGTTGCCGTAGCCAATATCAATGGAGTTATAAGCGTTTTAAACGTTGTCCAGTTGGAGAAGAATCAGTTTATGAATAATAGTCAATACCCATCTCAAGAACCATTAGTTAATGTTGAATATAGCGGTTTTTGGTTACGTCTGCTTGCTTTAATAATTGATATAGTTGTTTTAAATATAATACTATTTATACTTATAATTTTAATATCGGTAGGACTAACGGTTATAAGCGATATAATAGTTATGCCAAAATTACCGTTAGAAATAATTGGTCAGTTTTTGGTATTTGCGTTCTATTGGTTATATTTTACTGTTTCAGAATCATCTGTTTGGCAGGCTACCATTGGCAAAAATGCTATGGGAATGGTTGTAACCGATATATATGGAAATAGAATCAGTTTTTTACAAGCAAACATTCGCTATTGGTCAAAAATTTTATCAACTATATTTATGATAGGTTTTATTATGGCTGCATTTACCGAAAAAAAACAAGGACTACACGATATGATCGCTGGTACATTGGTAGTCAAAGTTTATTAAAATGTGGCTTCTAATAAATGCTTGCTTCAACATAAAACCTACGATAATTAGACATTTTACTCCTCCATAAAACCAAAAATCGTAAACCATAAAAACCGGTTGAGTAGTCCTTGGGAACTTCCCCCAAAGGCTCTCACAGAACCGGACGTGAAACTCTCGCTTCATCTGACTCTTCATATTTCTTGCAAATTTCCAAGTTTGCATAAACGAATAATTCCTGCTTGGCAAGTTTTTTACCGTTCTTTTTGCCTTCACAGGTATCACTCAAAAAGTGAACATAACCACCAACATCAATAAATAAAATGTTTTTCACAGTTTCTTCAAATTTAAGAACTCTCACGCAAGTTGCGGACTACTCGACTTTGGCTTCGCCTCTCCATGTCTCGTAGCGGATGTTCCTATACCTATAAGATATTTATTTAACAAGAACCGCATTGGTTTGTTGGGACTAGGTGATAAATGGTGAGTATCTTATAATTATTCTATTTCAAAATAGTCGAAATTACTCCTCATAATTTTCCATAATCTGGAATAATTCCATAATCTGGAATAATTCCATAATCTGGAATCACTTTTTAATGACCTAAATTAACAATATAATTGCGTTAATACAATACGTTATCTTGAAATGAATTAATTGGCATACCAATTGCAACTATCATTATTAAAGTACAAATATAATAATGCTCGTCATATATCTAAAATGAATTAAAGTTCTTCCTTTTGATAATTATAATATATTAAGGAGAACACAAGTTTTAAGTGACTGATATAATACGAGGAGAATACCTTTTTAGTAATTGTTCAATGAGATGTTTTTCATCAGCTATTCATTGAACTAGCCTATCGAAAAACAACTTTTATTCTGTCTTAAAATTTCCCATTTTTTTTGATTTTTAAAGTACCATAGGTTTTCACCTATGGTTATTCATATTTCACCCTTTTGGGCTGACACCTGACAAAAATAATATAAGTATAAAGTTTTGAGCCGTCCAATTTTTAAATAATTAATGGCATGATTCCAATGTGGAGCAATTTCTTGACGTATACCAGATTTAACATCTTAAACTCCTTGTGAAACAAGAAATAAAAACGGGCATGACCATATTGAGCTGTCATTGTTAATTTACAAAAATTTTTCCGTTTACCAAGTCGATAAGAATTAATTGGCTCTTTGGTAATTTGCGTTGAATATAATATATTGATTATAAAGCATATAATTTTCTATCTGAAGTATCCAAAAATATGCGTTGGAACAAATGTCCAACATTAATGATACCAAAGCAACGTC
>JAUCGL010000226.1 GCA_030378105.1 Candidatus Halobeggiatoa sp. HSG11
GTAACTTGTATCGTTATTGAACCATTTTCTGATGATATTATGTTTGCTGACATTTGCTATTGCCTCTTGGGAATATTTGTTTAAATACATACTATTTCTTTTTTACATTATGTCAAGGTCATACTCAATTGTCTTTAACTTTAAATCAAGCCTGATTAGGAATTTGATTACCTATTTCATAAAACAATTGAGTTTCAGAAATTAAATTCATAATTTTTCACATAGTTAAAGTTACGCAACTTTCTATATTAAAAACAGTAGTAGAGTGTGACAAATTTTATCCTACAGCTTTGATTTCAGTCACACAATGTTCTTTATTTATTGGTATAACAATGATTTGGATAGTTTAATAGACATCTTTCCTAACATAACAAGTACATACACTATGTCATTAAAATAAGGAGTTCAAAGCGAAGCTTTGTTGGTAAACAATTTTAACATTAATTAAATTGACTATTGCCAACATATTTATAATTACTTTATAACATACAAAGCTTTGCTTTGGACTCCAACTCAATAATTCATATTCAACAGATTATTTGTTATTATAGTTCCATGTCAAGGAAAGATGTTTAATAACATGGAAATAGACCCATAGTTAACATAAAGCATCAAAACCTTTAAGGTGAAACTACTGGTAATTTTTTGGACTTAGAAAGATTGGGCAACAATTTTAACCTACTTTGTAACGTATCGGCTATTGCTACTGCTTCTTCATCATTGTCAATAACATAAGGAACAATCATAATAATCAACTCAGTCCGAGTAGTAGAAGTTCCATTCACTCGAAATAACTGACCTATTATTGGTAGGTCTTTAAGAAATGGAATACCACTCTCATCCTCACTCGAAGTGGTAGAAATCAAACCTCCCAGTAAAACTGAATGCCCATCTTGTAAACTTAGTTCAGTATTTATACTACGACTAGATATTGTTGGAGAACTAATAGCACTAGTACTATTTGGTTGGGCAGAACTAACTTCTTGACTTATTTGTAAATCAACTCTACGACCAGCATATACTGTTGGTTTAATAGATAATGAAGTACCGGTCTTTCTATACTGAACTTGTTGTAAAATAGCACTATTACCGTTCATTTGTAAATCAGATGAAGTTGCTTGACTAGTTAATGTTGGTATCTCATCCCCAACATCAATTGTGGCTTCGCTACCACTACGTACCATCAAACGAGGAGTTGATAAAATTGTAGCTCGGCCATTACTAACAAAAGCATTCAATTTTGCTCGCACTTTACCAGCACTACTAAGAGAGTAAAGTAAACCACTACTACCAACTTGTGATGTCATGCTTGATATTGAACCATCCAAACCATTAACGCCAGCACTATTTAACACCCATTCTATGCCATTTTGACTGTCTTTAGAAAGTACAACATTTGCAATTGTGGCTTCAATCAAAACTTGTTTGGGAGCTACATCCATATCCTTTATCACTGGCAATAAATCTTTCCATTCTTCGCTAAAACCAATAAAAATTAAAGCATTACGATTTTCATCTACTACAATTTTACTCTGTTGACTAACAGCATTATTTTGCAGATTATTCTTTGAATTTGGTTTATTCCGTTTATTATTTTGAGTTTTGCCAACCGTTGGTTTAAGTAGCTGATTAAGCGTTTCAACCAATAAATCAGCTGCAATATGTTTAACTTTATAAGAAAATAATTTAGGTTTCTCATCTTCAGATTCAGTTAATTCAGTATTTATATGGTCCAGTTTTTCTGCCCATTTTTGAACAAAAGCAAGAACTTTAGCATCTCCAGCAAATACAATAATCGCATCAGTTTCTTCAAAAGGTAAAACTATAATGCTACCATTATTTGCATTGCCAGAAGCAGCATAACCTTGACTTTTTAATACAGTTATCAAATGTTTCGATAATACAGTAGCGGATAAAACAGCCGGCTCAATTCGCAAACTATATTGTGAACGCATCAAAGGTTGATCCAATACTTCAATTGCTCTTATGGCTTGCTTAATTACTTGTGGTCGCCCAACCAAAATAATTGCATTACGTTGCAAATCTAATCTAGTATTTAATTCATGGCCTTTAAAAGCTTCTTCCAACCAAATTTTAACTTGAGTGGCAGCTACAACTTTTAAAATAACAAAATGAATAATAGGTCTATGACTAGGTGGTACATCAGGCAAGGCTAATCCCTCAACCAGCAGAGAAGGAGTATCTGCCTGTTGTTTCTTTTGTCGTAGAAATTGAATGAAATTACCTTTTAACTCTGCTCCAACTTGATAATTAGCAAGCACTTGAATAGTTAAGTTATAAAGTTCTGTTGGTGTTTGAGGTTCGTTAATGCGTAAGGTGACTAAATCTTTTTTTCGACTGACATCTTTATTCATTTCAAACGACAAGTCCAACAAGTTACCAAAAACTTCATTAATAAAAGCCGGTAAAGGTAAGCTTTCAATATTAACTACAACTGGTTTATTAGTTTTAAAATGTGGTATTTCAATATCACTTATTGTGGCCGAAGTTGTTTTACGAGATGGGGGAGATGGCAATGATTGAAAACGAGTATTATTAATTAGATTAGTAGCTGATGTAGCAGGGGTATTTTTTAAATTGCTGGAAGCTTCAGTTATTGGTTCACGTAAAAGTTCTGGTAAAGTAGTTTTTGATTTAGGAGCTGAACAGCTTATAAGAGTGAAAACAATTAATATATATAGTTTTTTCATTTGTTAAATAATTATCAGTCGAGGTTAACAGAATTAAAAGATTATTAAGTAGAGTTTTGCGAAACCGTTATATAGCAATTCTTAATTATGAATGCTTAATTATTAATTAAAATCTATAAAAATATCAGATTCTTGCTTAATAGAACTGTGGTCTATCCAATCGGGAAATGCTATAACTATTTTATTTATTTTTTGTAAAATGGCATTATTTGAATAGAACAATGATTCTGTTCCAAAAATTATTATGTAAGTTAGATATTGTCTTTTGTGATGTGAAAAAATGATAAACGATGAATTTGGCTTGCTATTGACATTATAAATCTGGGAAGAGGGTTTTATGGAATTTATTGTGGTGACTTAAAATGTGAATTGCCCCTATCCAATGAACTGTAGAGGCAATTATCAATTATTAGGTTAAACTATTTTTCCCACAATTTAATTGTTTTGTCTTCACTACCAGATGCTAAAATACCACTGCTATCTGGTTTAAAAGCTACTGATAAAATATGTCCCCAATGACCTTTTAGGGTATTAATTAATTTACCAGTTTCTACATTCCACAATTTAATTGTTTTGTCTAAGCTACCAGAAGCGACAACTGTACCGTCAGAGTTAAAATCTAATGACATAACTGCTGAACGGTGTCCCTTTAATACTCTTATTTTTTTGCCAGTCTCAACATCCCATAATCTTATGGTTCGGTCCAAACTACCAGAAGCAAGAGTTTTACCGTCAGGAGTAAATGCTACTGTATTCAACCAACTGCGATGACCACGTAGAGTACGAATTTTTTTGCCAGTCTCAACATCCCATAAATTTATAGTTTTATCCCAACTTGCAGATGCCAAAATATTACCATCTGGGTTAAACACAACAAATGGAACGTTACGTCTATGACCTTTTAAAGTACGAACTTTTTTACCGGTTTTAGTATCCCACAGATGAATATCTTTATCCCAACTAGAAGAAGCTAAAATAGTTCCATCTGGACTAAAAGCAATTGAAGTTACAGAATTTTCATGGGCCTGAATAGTCTGTAATTGTTCATGTTTATCTATGTCCCACAATTTTATAATTTTATCTTCTCCACCAGATGCTAAGATATTTCCATCTGGACTAAAAGCAATGGCTGTTACCCAAAAATTATGTGCTTTAAGAGAATAAAATTCTTTTCCTTGTTCAACATCCCATAATTTTATGCTTTCATCTTCACTGCCAGAGGCAAGGAGTTTTCCATCAGGACTAAAGGCAATTGATGTAACATTACGTTTGTGTCCTTTCAGAGTATGTAAAATTTTAGTAGGCAGGTTATCACCTAAAGCAGAAACTGTTGCTTCATCAGCTAAAGCAATTCCTCCAATATACCAATAACCTAATAAAATTAAAGAAATAGCAAAATTAGCTTGTTTCATATTTAAGGTTCCTCATAATGTATCAATCCGAAAGTTAAGTATTTTCAAAGTAAAAAGCACTTTATTTTCCTTTCATATGATTGTGAATCATTCACTACGATTATTCATAATTTTATCTGAATAGGTAATATTATCATAGTTCAATTACTATGGAAATCCTAATTTAAAGTTCAGATAAGTTTATCAATATTAAAGCTCTTTACAGCCGATTTTTATTAATAATTTTATCATAAATTGTAAAACATTTATATATGCAATGTTAAGACAGTTTATTTTTAGATAGCTAAAGTAGCAATTAGTTTAAAATCAATGTTTTGTAAAAGGTTGATAGTTGAATTTCATTATAGTTTTAAAATATATAACATAAGTAAACATAAATAATTTACCCTGTTTCATAAAAATTATTGCTTGATGTATACATTTCTTTGGCTATTGCAGTATCAGAACCCCATTTATCTACTTTCACCAAAATCCTACCAGTTATTACTATATTTGACGCAAAAATTTGGTCATTAGAATTTTTTGCCAATAATTGAGATTTTCCAGTTAATAAGTATTGATTTATATAAGCATTACCTTCAACAACAACTCCATCAACCGGTATCATTTCACCTGCATTGACTATAACAATATCACCAATTGTTAAATTATTAATAGGTATCTCAAGTTCAACTCCATTTTTCTCCAACCATACAATTGTTGGTAACTTTCCAAAGGTTTTAAAAAAACTCCTTCTTAAATCTTGCCCTAATGTTTTAAATTCAAATGTAAAAGTTTTGCTTAACCAAGATAACCAGCTTAAAAAAGCAGTTAAAAAATAATTTCCAGCCAATAGTAACCAAGGAAAAGCTACTGATTCCACAACAGACCAACTTAATTGGTGTTCTTTAAAAATGGAATGATAACTATTTTGCCAAATTGATGTGGTGGTGTAAACAATTCCAATAACACTAGCAAAAATAAGGAATGGTATGTAAAATACACTACCTATTGATGCCAAGAATAAAGATAATGATGCAATGGTTAAATTATTTTGAGTTGTGTTGTGTTCATCTGAAATCGAATTTTCTGAAAACTTTTCGATAGAATTAATCGAATTTGTTTTTGAATCTTGATGTAATTTTAATCCAGTAAAGGTGATTATACCGGAAGCTATAAATATTAAAAACGGCATATGTTAAATTCCTTTCTTAATTTAAACTTTTTAAGGGTAACATCTTTTATATAGAAGTTCAAACAAAAATATACAGCAGTTCTCACTAAAAAATATAATGTATAAAAATCAAAATAGTATAAATCATAAAAAAATAGTTTTTGTTACAGATATTTTTTATCATAAAGTTATATTCTGTAAGTTATGTAGATACACAAAAGTATTTTAACATTTATAAGGTGTACTCAATAATGTATTCATCACCAATATTTTTTAAAATATTAAATAATTCATTTTGGAGGGACTCAAAAGAAGTGTATGCAGAAAA
>JAUCGL010000227.1 GCA_030378105.1 Candidatus Halobeggiatoa sp. HSG11
TTATTATCTTTATTTCTGAGCTTTCACAATTTGGGCAGTTTTCTGATTGGTTAAGTTTTTCCATTATGCTATTTTAAACTATTAATTAACATTTTGCTAGTATTAATTTTACTTGGAGCACAGTACCCACTTGGGAGAATAAAGGTTATTTTAACTCCCCAACCAGTCTGGTAGACCATTATGATATAAACAAACACATAAATTATTAATTGCACTGTTTGAGCGGTTTCATTTCACTGACCCCAACATGACTATTCCTAATTTATTACTGTTTTTTTTGGAGGCTGGTAGTGGTTTGTTTAGGATGGTTAGTACAGCGAATTCACGAAATAATCGAATTAAAGACGGTTATGTTGTATTCGTTTATTTCGCCAATTCGTTGTACTACTCTTGTCAGAATCAGGATTAACAGGATTTAAGAATTTTCAGGATAAAGGCAATTAACAATATAATTGGTTTAGATTTTAATTCTGGAAATCCTTTAATCCTTATTCTGACAATTGGCTCTATGCGTTAACTCGTAAGCCGTATATACTTGATTAAAAATTGTTATCCGTAGGATCTAGATTTATTCGGGTAACCACAAGGAATTAGCCCTACAAATCATCATTTAACGTAGGGGCAATCCTTTATGGTTGCCCTTAACGCAAATGGCAGTGATCCCACCGCCTCCACAATAACGTTACACGCTGAACTTGTTCACTTAGGAAAGCTATCTAATGATTTATAGAATTCTTTATCATCAAGCGATATATCAGGAATTAAACCTTTGCCATCGCAAAAACTACCATCTGGATAGAAAATTTTGAGATTGCTTAATTTTAAAGCAGAACCATCTGAAAGCTCTATATAAGTTTGTGAGAGACATTTACCATAAGTCTGTTGACCAATTAATGTAGCATGTTGATAATATTGCAAAGCTTTAGCAAATATTTCCGCAGAGCTTGCAGTTCTTGGTCCAACCAATAAGGTAATATTTTTAATAAGATGTTGGTTAGGAAGAGAATAATAATTTCTTATTTTACCTTTGTTATCAACTGTTTTAACAAGTAATTTTTCTGCTGGTAAAAATAAAGATAAACAATCCAACGTTTCGTAAAGATCGCCGCCAGTTGTCTCTCTTAAATCTATTATCGAATTATTATGTATAACTTTTTTAAGTGCAACTGCTGTTTTTCTTGCTACAAATTTATTAATTCTTATATATTTATTTTCAATAACTTGGACTGATGGTAAATTATATGGCTGGCGTTTAACTGTTGTTATATGAGGTACTTCATCAAATAAGTTTTGTGTTTCAAGTACAACTTTATCCGTAAATAAATTCAATATGTTAGAAATAGGCATTGCTGTTGTGGAAGTGCCATTAACAGACAGCAATAACATTGGTTGTTTAATTCCGGCCATAAATGCCGGCCCTTGATAAAAAGGTATTATTAATATGCCCTGTTTAATTGCAACAATTTTCGCACCTATACCAACATAATTATTATCTTTATTATATTGAGCCGCAGTTAAATATTTTGAATATGGATCGATTGACTGCAAATAGTTGTTAACTGCATCAGGAATTACGCTAGAAAAATTTTGTTTAACTGGTTTATCAATATGTTGATTACTGATAATTTCTGCTATTTCTTCCAATAAATCATGGGCCGCAACAATTGGAGAGATAAAAAGTAAAACTACTAATATTAATTGCATTTTTGTTGTAATCTTTTCTCAATTTCTGAAGTTATATCAGTAATAAAGGCATCTGTTATAGGAAATTTAACCATATCGTTGGGTTGATATTTACCTTGCCAAGCGTGGAAGTCTATCTCTGAATAACAATATTTTTGCTTTGGTACACAAAACCAATCGGTAGTTGAGACACCAGTTTTAGTGGGATTATGCTTAAAACCGTATCGTTGTACTAATTTTAATATAACTGTATCAGCAACTATTTGTTTAAGCGTGCCTTTATAGAATTGTACCCATTGGCCATATTTCTCACATTTTATCTTTTCAATTGCATAAATTTCCGCACCAATTTTAAATTTAGAAGGTTTATCCAACAAAGTATAGTAAGTATTTGCATTTAATTTACCAGTTACTTCTAATTGATTTTGATGTTGAAATTTAATAATTGCCTGATTAAGATTGGATGTTGCAAAACCTAATTCTTGCAGCATTTTAGTGGCACTGTTTGACAAAATCTGTTTGCTTTCATCACACTCAATGTTTGGTTTAATAGTAGAAGGATTTGCAAAGTCATCTTCAGTAGTATTACCAGTACAAGAAATGATAAATATGAGAACAAACAGAGTCCGATTCATGGTAATAAGTTTATTACTGTGCTGCTTCAAGTAACAAGCTAAGTTCTTTATCCAAACGATCTCGTTCTTCCTGAACTGCCTTTATTGCATCATCATTATTGCTGGTGTTAATCCTTTGTTGCAGTTTTTTATTCCTACTTTTTAATTCTTTTAACCTACGCAATTGCTTACTTTTGCTCTTTTTGTTGGACTTAAGAGTAGATTTTTCACCTTTCAGCTTTTTCTCAAGCTGCTTAATATTTGCAGCAGTTACTTGTAGCTTCTGAGTTTCAACTTCACGCTGTTGAGATAGAGTTAATTTTTCAGTTTCAAGTTGCTGATTTTCTTCTTCTAACTGTTGTTTTTTGGCTTGAGCATCATCCAAAATTTCTTGCCTTTTTTGCAAGCGTTCATCATAAGAACCAGCAGCTATATTAGTGGCTGTTGATACCAGACCACCACTTTGGTTTGGGTCTTCTACAATTGAACAACTGGATAATAAAAATACGGTAAAAATTAATATAAATCGCATAAAAATACCTTTCATTTAAGTTAAGAATCTATTAAAGAACTATTATAGTGTTAAGTATCTATATCACAATAATTTTATATCATCATAAGTGGGATAAGTTTCTATACGTTAAGTTTTAAGTATAGATGTTTTAATATTTTGGAAGGATATTTAAGAATAGAGATGGTGCCGATGGCCAGACTCGAACTGGCACGGCTAGAAGCCACTGCCCCCTCAAGACAGCGTGTCTACCAATTCCACCACATCGGCAAGTTTTGGGATGTTACATCCCAAGATATTTTTTAAGGTTGTACTGGAGGTAAAGTTGTTGTTCCTACATTACCAGTTTCTACCGGAGGTAAATCATTCCCAGTTTCTTTTACTGGTGGCAAATCACTGTTAACCGGTGCTTCAACTGGAACAGTTTCTAATGCACTTTTAGGCTCTATACGTTGAATAGAATAATAGGCTAATGCTAAACAAACCGTAAAAAATAATGTTGCCAAAATACCAGTAGCACGAGTTAAAAATGAACCTGAACCCTGACTACCAAACACTGTGGATGATGCACCACTTCCAAAAGCAGCTCCAGCATCAGCACCTTTACCTTGTTGAATTAATATCAATCCAACCAAACTTATACATAGAATTATATGTACAATAACTAATATTTCAGAAAGTAACATAAATTTTAACCTGCTTGACCAATAGCCAAAAAATCATCGGCTTTTAATGAAGCTCCTCCTATAAGACCACCGTCAATGTCTGGCATGGCAAATAATTCTTTAGCATTGCTGCCTTTAACACTACCACCATATAAAATTTGAACTTTTTCTGCAACTTTTGCATCTAATGCAGAAATTTGTCCTCGAATAAAAGCATGAACATCTTGAGCCTGTTGTGGAGTCGCAGTTTTACCAGTACCAATAGCCCATACTGGTTCGTAAGCTATAACTGATTTTTCTAATGATGCCACTCCTTGAGAATTCAATACTGCATCTAACTGTCTTTTAACAACTGCTTCTGTATTGCCAGCTTCTCGTTCTTCTAATAATTCACCTATACAAAGGATTGGAATTAATCCAGCTGCTTGTACTGTAGCAAATTTTTCAGCAATTAATTCATCGCTTTCACCATACAAACTGCGTCGTTCAGAATGGCCAACTATAACATATTTACAATCAAAGTCAACTAACATACCAATAGCTATTTCACCAGTAAATGCTCCAGGTTCTTGCTGTGAAACGTTTTGAGCTCCCCAACCTATATTAGTATCTTTTAATAACCTCTTCATTTGTGATAAATATACAAAAGGAGGGCATACAGCCATTTCGGAATTTTTAACACTTGCAATATTTTGTTTAATTCCATTGATTAATGAACGGTTAGCTTCATATGAACCATTCATTTTCCAATTACCAACTACTAATGATTGACGCATTTATATATAATTCCCAGTTAAATTTTAAAAATATTGTATAGTTTATAAACATAAAAATCAACTGCTTTTCAAACCAATTTACTGTTTAAGTAAATAAAGATAAGGTTTAATACGATGAATAGCTTCAGTTTGCCAATTCTCAACAGATTGATTTTCTTCTAACGCCGTTAGACGTGAATGACATAAAATTTGTAATAAAGCTGGCCAGCATCCACTTTGCTCCAATATCCATTCAATATCCGTATCAGCAAAAGTTTGTGGAGAACTGGCAATGAAATCTATTGCTTCATTTTTAGTAAAAGCCCCTAAATTTAATACATGCCCAAAAATATTAAAAAATGGTGAAGGTTTATTATCATCAACTATCATTTCTTCTGGAGGTTGATGAGCAGTAAATAAAAAACCAAGTTTACCACCAGCATGATTGCTGCCCAAGGAACGCATTCCCCACCAAAATTGTTCATCAAGGTCTGGAGATGTCAGTCCGGCTCCAATTTCATCCAATAAAATTATGGAAGGAGTTTCTAAATATTGATCAATGACCTCCATAAAACCAATTAAATCACATGGTTCTGGAATTGGCATATCTAATTCTATTAAAATATGCCGCAATAAACTTTCTTGATAACACATACGTGGGTCTTGAAAATCCACAAATACCCATTGATAACCAGGTGTCAACCAGTCATGGCGTTGATTAGGTCGTAATTGTTCCGTTGATACGTCAATTATACGGCGTAAATAATGTAATAAAGAAGTCTTACCACTACGTTTTAAGCCCACAATGGCAATATGTTGTAAGGGCATGTATTTCCATACATCAAAAATACGTTTAAGAATATATTCACGCCCAAAAAATTGGCTAGGCTCTGTTATTGGAGGCCCTATGACAAAAGGACTATTATGCAAAGAACTAAGAGATATAGGTAAATTTGGAAAGACTTGCATATCGGGTTTAAACTAAATTAAATTTTTAAGAGTCCATAATGTAAATGATAAATTTATCAGAATTAACTGTGCAGTTAGATTTGATAATTTAAAAGATTGGCTGCTGGCGAGGAAACCAACTTACTTTAAAAGTGAAAATATGTTATTAATAATTTTACTAACTTAACAATTATATTACTTGATTATCAAGTTTTTTAAATAATTATAATTTATTATTGGATTAAGAGACGCAAACATTGCGTCTCTACAAATCTACTAGTTTTTTAACTATCGTAAATCTTTAATAAAAATCTATGTGT
>JAUCGL010000228.1 GCA_030378105.1 Candidatus Halobeggiatoa sp. HSG11
ATCTGGTATTGAGTCTGCTGGCAGAGTTCGTTCTTATGCAGGACTTATGGTTCATGTTTTTGGAAGACTCGCTGCTGCTTTCTTTTGTTGGGGTCATTTGCGAGTCAGCTCTTAATTCACATTTAACCCTTCTTGTTCTCTCTATTTTTATATTCAGTTTTTTCTATTGGGTAGGTCTTAAACGAGGAATGCAGGTTGAATTAGTTTGGGAACCAGTTTTATTAAGCAGTAAGAAAAAAGGTTTAAGGAGTAAAGTTAAACTTCCTTATGTTTACTACACGATCCGACTGCATAATCCACATCAAAGTTGGTGGTATTCAGAACTTAAATTAATCCGTATAGCTTTCCATATCAGCATTAATTCAGCATTTAAAATAGGTTGGAAAGGACTTGATTTTGGTACTTGGATGAAAAAAATGCAAAAACGAGAATATCACTTAGAAACTCCGAATGTTTGGATAAAATCTATCTGTACTGTTCAATCATTATTGGGAATTTACTTGGTTGCGTTGTGGTTTGCCACTCAGTTTGGACGGCCTTTTGATTACTAAGTTTCTCCTATAATTTAAGCAATTTTTCCGAAGTTCAAAGCAAAGCTTTGGCATTATTAATTTACAAATTATATATAACAAAGCTACGCTTTGGACTCCGAAAACGTTGTTTCCTTAACGTAAATGGCAGTGAATCAATCGTATAGCAACATGGTTGATTGAATGGTTTTGCCATTGTTGTAATTAGACATCTTTCCTAAATAACTGATGGTTGACGCAGAAAGCATTTTAATTAATTTGTTCCATAGGTTTCACCTATAGCTATTCAAGTGTGAACCCAGTTAGGGTTGTTTTAACTATCCTGAAAGGATTGAATGTGAATAGCCACCGATTAAAATCGGTGGAATATAAAAGCTTTTGGCGGCAAGCTTAGTTAAATTAAGTATATATACTTATTTAGGAAAGATGTCTATTACATTATTTACTGTACGAAAACTTTTTTATATTATATTTTTTAATGGGAATTGCTTAAAAATACTGACGTTAAAATGTCATAATGTATTATATAAAAATGATAATTTATGATTAAAATCATCTAGTTAAATGGATGGAATAGTTATTGCTAATTTAATAAATATAGGATTTATATGATTCTCTAAAATGTCCAGAACTTAAGAATTTCCTTATATAATTTTAAATAACATGCCTAAAAAAGCTATTCAAGAGCCAATCGTTACAGAAATACGTTCCTTACGAATTTTATTAGTTGATGATGACTCTCTTATTTTAACAATGTTAACAGCTTGGCTAGAAGATACCGGCTATGAAGTAAAATCGGTTGAAAACGGCTCTGATGCTGTATCTATGCTGCCGGATTTTAAACCTAATCTTGTTATAACTGACTTATGTATGGAAGAAATGGATGGTATTGCTTTGCTTAAAGAAGTTCAAAAATATAATTCAATATTACCAGTTATTATATTAAGTGGTAATGCTGATATTCCTGATGCAGTGCGTGCTACCCATCAAGGAGTTTTTGAATTTTTAACCAAACCAGTCGATCCGGATAAATTATTTCATTATGTACGTTTAGCTCTAGCTAGAGTTGGAGCAGCAACCAATATAGATTTTGCTCCAAAAATAATTCACCAAAGTGTTATTATGGCGAATTTATTAAAACAAGCTCAACGAGTTGCTAAAACACGTAGTAGCGTATTTATTGGTGGTGCTACTGGAACTGGCAAGGAGCTATTAGCTAATGCCATTCATAACGCTAGTCCTCGTTGTGATAAGGTTTTTATGGAGGTTAATTGTGGAGCATTGTCGGAACAGTTATTAGAATCAGAATTATTTGGCCATGAAAAAGGAGCATTTACTGGAGCAGTACGCAAAAATTTAGGTATGTTTCAAGCTGCCAATGGTGGCACTTTGTTTTTAGATGAAGTTGGTGATATGTCGCCAAACTTACAGGTTAAATTGTTACGGGTGTTGCAAGATGGTAAAGTAAGGCCAGTTGGAGCGGTTAATAGTGTAGAGGTTGATGTGCGAATAATTTCTGCCACTCACCATAATTTAGAAGCAGCTACTAAACGAGGAGAATTTAGAGATGATTTGTTTTATAGGCTAAATGTTATTCCTTTATATATGCCATCTTTATCAGAACGTAAAGAAGATATACCATTGTTAATTGGACATTTTTTGGGTATTCAGGCCGAGAAAGAAGAGCTAGAAGAAACACCACGTTTTGCTCCTGAGGCTTTGGAATATATGATGTCTTTGCCATGGTATGGAAATGTTAGGCAATTGGAAAATGTGATAGAGCAATGTAGTGTATTGTCTATTTCTCCAATAATTCCAGTATCTTTAGTTAAAGAGGCATTGCGTGAGAGTGAGAATAACTTACAGACTTTAGCCGAGGCTCGTAAGGAATTTGATCAGTATTATTTAAACAGAATACTTAATATGGTTAATGGTGATATTAAACATGCTGCTAACATTGCTGGCTATAAAATGGAAAAATTTGAGAAATTGTTAAAACAATTTAATATAGATTCAACTAATTTTCGTCGCTGTTATGATAAGGATACCGCCGGTGACGATATCCATATTATTTAAGCTGTTTGCATGGCATGGATATGTGCATTAAGACGGCTTTTATGACGAGCTGCCTTGTTTTTATGAATAATCCCTTTAGTTACCATTTTATCAATAATTGGTACAGCAGTATTATAAGCTGCTAAAGCTTCTTCCCGTTTTCCGTTCGCTATTGATTTAACTACGTTTTTTATACAAGTACGTAATGTAGAACGTTGAGCTGTATTATGTTGCCGATGCTTTTCTGCCTGCCGAGCTCGCTTTTTTGCTTGAGCTGAATTTGCCAAATCTTAAACTCCCTATTAATTATCAAAAAGTAAGGTTATATTATCTGTTATTAAGCACAAATTGTCAATATTGTTTTGTGTTTTTGGGTTATTCATTAACCGTATACTTTTTAAAATAAATTAAAATTCAAGTAATTAGTTAGTAGGTCAAAATAAAAATACAGCAGGGTTTGAGAATTCCATAAGCCTTATAATTCAAGTTTTGGAAGCCACATATAGCAATTCTTAATTATGAATGCTTAATTATTAATTAAAATCTATAAAAATATCAGATTCTTGCTTAATATAACTGTGGTCCATCCAAATCGGGAAATGCTATACACCGCCATGACACTACCGTTTATACATCCTACCAAATCACAGTTTATTAATTAGATAGATATAGTTTACGAATTTTGCAAGACTTCAAGATAATTCTTGACTTATTTTTCATTTTAGCTTTGATGCCCAAATGGCAAGTTTATGTTTCATAGTAGGCTGAGAAATCTGTTCCTGAGGTATAGGCTGAATTATTTTATCGTGTACCAGTAGGCGGTATATATATTCGATTTTTTCACTTGCAGAATCAGTTGGTTCAAATTCAACAACCCCTCTTTCTTCGCCGTATTTCATTCCTTCGACGATTGCTTTTTTCACCAATTCTTTTTCGTTTTTTAATTTTTTCATGTTTCGATATACCTTAAATAATATTTCTTTTTAGCTGCCAATAAGTCGATCTCTAGATAAAGTTATAGATAAGGGGCATGACGATATCTTATTATGCCCCCTTATCAGATCGTAACTTGTTAATTGAACATAGTGGCTCACGAGTTATACAGTTGATGCGGTTCGTTTCCTTACTATATCATAACATTGCAAGTTATGAGTTGTTCGCCTTATTATACCTTTTTGTCTTTAGCTTTTTTAACACGAATTATATTGTCTGCAACATTCTTGTTATTCAAGTTTTTCATAGCAGCTTTGGCTTCACCTGATTTCGGAATTTCCACAAAAGCAAAACCCTTAGAATCACCTGTGTTTTTATCTAAAACCAAATCACAAGACTGTACTGTGCCATATTTTTCAAAGAGAGCTTTTAACTCTTCTTCGGTAGTGCTACGAGAAAGGTTACGAATTAATAATTTCATAAGTTAATACACCATTTGGTGTTTAGTGAGAGTGCATAACGTTAAGCCAACTTGCTGCCATCGAAATATTATACAATTATAACAGTCTCTTGCAGTCAAGTTTAGCCGCTAGTTATGTTCTGGTTTGACCTCTTCTTGCATTTTAAAGGTTAGGGCGATATTTATGCTGCATACCTTTAAGAAAATTGCGTAATATTTGATTTTTACAGTCACGGTAGTGTTTATGATCTGGTCTACGGAAAAAAGCACTTAATTCGTGTTTACTCATGTGCAAATCAGCTAGGTCCATAATCTCCAATACATCTTCAGTTTTCAGATTTAATGCGATCTTTAATTTCTTGAAAATAATGTTATTAGTTAAAACTTTTTCTGGCTCGGGTTGTGGCCCTTCTTTTTTACCTCGTTTATCATTAATTAAGCCATTAAGGAAAATTGCTAATTTGGTGTCACTACATTCTTGACACGCAGGATCATCATCTTTTTTTAACCAATCACTGATCTGCTCACGCGTTACTTGATGACCAGCAGAACCAAATATAGCAATCATTTTAGAATCGTCAAAATCGAAAATATAGCGGATACGGCGTAAAATATCATTGTTCGTCATAATTATGTCCTTATTTAAACTTAGGATTTAAAGGTATTTACCATCATATAGCTTTTCAGATAAATATATTGGCCAAAAGACCGGCTAGATTTCGCAAACTTAGCAGGTCTGAAAACTTTAAATCAGTCACTTTGTTGTCAGTAAAGATAATCTTCTCATGCTTGAGAATGCCAGCTAATCATTTATTAATTCATGAGATTTATATTTTCCTTTTTTAATACCTTTAATTGATTTATCAAGGCGTTGTTTATTAATTTGGGATTTAGCTAAATAAGCGGTTTCTTGATAAGAACTGTCATGGTCTAAGCGTTCTTCTATTAATTCAACTATATATTTATCTGGAGTTTGATTTGTTATTTCTGCAAATTTATTTATTTTAGTTATTAATTTATCTGAAATATTTATTTGTAACATATTAGAATCCTTTTAAGAAAAATTAAGAATCATGAACAAAGATGGATAAATCAGAACGTCATCCACCGTTTGGGTTTGATTTAAGGAAGTGTGGTGTATGACACTTCGTTTATACACTCTACGAGCTGGAGTTTTATCATTAACTTGACGTGGGCATAAAAAAACTAGGCGATGTGGATATACGGCAACTGTGTCACCAAATTCGTCAATTGGATTCATATCACTGACTGCACAACTGAAATTAACACTACCATCTCGTGGAGTGCTGGTTAGAACAACTATTGTGTATACAGTACGGTCAAATTCATATTCTTGATAACCGCCAACTTGTTCAACTAAGCTAATTCTTAAAGGTTTCCCCAAATTTTTAATCTAGCTTCTATTGTACCAGAAAATAAGAGGCTGTGAAATTTTCCATCTATAAGTACCCATTTTATTTAGCTTATTTATAATTGCAAATGCTGAGACTTGAT
>JAUCGL010000229.1 GCA_030378105.1 Candidatus Halobeggiatoa sp. HSG11
ATAATATTCACAGATCATAAACACGGTTTATAAATATGTTGGAACTTAATCTCAATTTTCCAGACCCACAACATCTTGTTGTCACTTTAATTAATGGTAAAACTGGTGAAAAGACTGGGGCTTTAGAATTTATTTCACCTTTTTCTAACAAAGGCCATCAACAGTTAAGTTGGTATTTAGAACAATATGCTAATCAATATAGCTCTGATATAGATGACGAATCGGCAAAAAAAATAGAAGACCAATTACCAGAACTTGGTAAAGCATTATTTAATAAAACTTTTGCCAAAAAAGCAGCTCATCGCCTATACAAAAAATTTCGGCAGTTAAAGGATGATAAAAAAATAATAACTATTACATCCCATCATTCTGAAATTTTATCCTTGCCTTGGGAATTGTTGCATGATTCTAAAGGGAAAAAATTTTTAATAACAGAAAATATTTCCATTCAACGGCGTATTAATTGCGAAAATCATGTACCGGTTAATCCTCAGCAAAAATTACATGTTTTATTTATTATAAGTCGTCCAACTGACACTGATTTTGTTGATCCACGTATCAATGCTCAAGCAACATTAGACTCATTGCAAGATATATCGCAACAAGTCACCTTAGAATTTTTGCGACCAGCTACTTTACAACAATTACAAGAGCGGTTACAGGATCAAACTTTACCCCATATTGATGCAGTACATTTTGATGGTTACAGTACTTTTGAAGCTGGTTCAGAACAATCTTTGCCAACTAATAGTTACATTTTATTTGAACAACAAGACGGTAAAACTCATAAAGTACCAACAGATTCATTTGCCAAATTATTAAACCAGCAACAAATTAATTTAGTTATTTTATCTGCGGCAACCAACAGAATCTCTGATATGAATTATGTTGCAGTTCATTTAATAACGGCTGGAATTCAATTTGTATTATCAATGAATTATTCGTTATTACAACCAGCAGCCCAAAAATTGTTTGCCACTTTTTACACTGGTTTAACCAATGGTTATAGAGTTGGCGATGCTGTTGATAATGTTAGATTTGCTCTGTATAAAGAACCAGAACGACGAGATTTAATTCGCTTAAATAAACCAGCCAAAATTGAATTATACGATTGGTTTGTACCAACGTTATATCATCATGGTTATGATGCTCCGTTGTTAATACCACAAGAAACCATGCCAACTAAGGGCCGTTCAAATAGAACTAATTTACCTTTCAAATCAACTCCTAAATTCTTTGGTCATCGGCGAGATTTATGGAATCTTGATCGTAGAATTGGCAATGGTATGCGTCGTGCCAATATTTATGGGCCAGAAGGTCAAGGTAAAACTTGTTTAGTTCAAGAAGCTGGGCGTTGGATGCTTGACACTGGTCGATTTGCCTCGGTAGTTTATATTGATTATGCCAATACTCAAAATATAGAGCCAACCACAATGGCAATCAGTGCTATAGCAAAGGTATTGCAGAAAAATTTAACCGATGTGGACGGAGTTACTCAAGCACTGGAAAGAATTCCAACTTTAATAATTCTCGACAACGTTGATGCACTTGGTAAAATTATCAATGAAGAAGATGCTCTTATTTTTCAGGACATATCAGAACCTTTGATTATGCAAGAGCAAGATGGTACTGAAACCCTTTTCTTCAATGATGAACCAGTTGCTAAGTTATCAGATGGTTCTCAGATAGAAAAAATTGTAGTCGAAGAAGAATATGAAAGGTCTACTGAATTTCATTTCTCTTTCATTGAAGATGCAGAGACAAAAGAAGAAGGTACAGATAATGATAAAAAATCTGCGTTGCAGCCGATAATTAACCAGAAAAAACTTATTAAAAAGAAGGTAGACCCATTAACTAAACTGTTGAATACTGCCAAAAAATGGTCAGAGGCTGGGCAGAGTTGTGTTGTTATCATAAGTAGTCAATCACAATCTCATCCTCAATTTGTTAATAATTGGCAGTTAGGACGCTTAGAACCAGTTGAAACAATTCGCTATTTTGATACTGCTACTGTTGATACTCCAAGATACGATATGCCAAGGCGACAGATGTTAGAACAGTTGTTTGGGCAGGTGAATAACCATCCTTTATCAGTAGGAATTTTGACTTATCGACTCAAGCAAGATGATATAAATAATTTAAACGAACGTTTAGCAGCAGAGTTGCATCGTTTACCAGTTGATATGCTTCCTGAAGATAGGGCATTAAAAGCTTCCATGCAATTATTTACGGAAACTTTGGAACCACAGACCCAAAGATACTTGCCAAAATTAGGAGTATTCAAAAATGGAGCATTTGAAAATGTGCTACGTTCCATAGTCAATGTTCCTGAACCACAATGGCGACCTATGCGACAGGCTTTGGAAGAATCTGGTCTGGTTCAAACAGAAAAATTTGATGGTTTAACAGTTGAGTATTTGGGATTTCATCCAAGTTTAACTGGTTTGGGAGAGTTAGCTCACTCTCAACAATCAGCTCTGCAAGATCGTTATCAACAAGGTTATTATGAATTAGCCAACTTTTTATACAATGAAGAAGGACGTAATCCATATCATGCTCAGATAATTGAACAAAAGGAGATGCCTAATTTATTGACTGCCGCTCATGGAGCCATGGAAACTGGTAAAGATTGGGCCAATGATTTTGGCAATAAAGTTGATTCATTCTTATCTGATTTTGGACTCATGACCAATGGTAAAAAATTTGCCAAAGCAACCAAAGCTGAGATTGAAGAACTGTTAGAAAAATCCGAAGATTGGTTTGATAAATTTTCTGAACAAGTCAAGCTATTAGTAGCAGAGAATCGTCCACATGAAGCTCAAGAAATTTTGGAAGAAATGTTAGAACATCTAGCAACTGAGCCGAGTTATGAAAGATGTCTTACTTTAGGTCGGATGGGAAATTGTGCTAAATTGCTAAATAATATAGATCAAGCTGTTGAACATTATCAGCAACAGTTGATCGAACTTAAGCAATTAAAACCATCAGATCAAGTGAATCATGAAATTGCTAGAGCTGGAACTCATTTGGCTGATATTTTGACCCATAAAGGTGATTACGCCAGTGCTAATGGAGCCTATGTAGCAGCTTTATCCATCATGCAAAATTTAAATGATGTGAATAGCATAGCATCAATCCATGCGAAATTAGGCACTTTACAGAAATCACAAGACAATTTCAAAGAAGCTGAACAGAGTTTTCATAAAGCTTACACTATGTTCAAACAATTGAATGAACTACAAAATGAAGCTGCTGCTCTGTATCAATTAGGTACAGTTTATCAGCAGACTAAACAGTGGAAAGCTGCTAATCAAGCCTATTTACAAGCCAATGAGATTTTTGAACAACAAAATGACCTGCCTAATACTGTAGCTACTTGGCAACAATTAGCTCATGTTAATCAAATGGTTGGTAATTTGCCAGAAACTGAAAAATGGTATCGGCAAGCGATAGAAGGTAACAAAACTTTAGAAAATTGGACTGAAGTTTCAATTGGACTTACCAATCTTGCGGAATTATTGCAGGAACAATTAGGGCGTTTAGAAGAGGCACAACAACTAGCAGAAGCTGGTTTAGCCATAGACAAAGCTCATAACCCTGATGATGTAGAAATTTGGAAAACTTATCTTATTTTAGCTAAAATTGCCGATAAACAGCACCATGCTAGTCAGGCAGAGAAATATCGTAGATTAGCCAGAAGTTCTAAAACTGATAGAATAGAATATAATGAAACTTTGGAACCACATAAGAAGTTTATTGAAGCTGTTGTTAGCACCGCCAAACAGCCTAAACTACGCAAACAACTTAACTCAATGTTAGAACAGCGAAAATTGAAAGGTTGGGATAAATTGGTAACAGCAGTACAACGCTTTTTAGATGGTGAAAAAGATGTTAATTATATCATCCAAACTGAGCATTTAGATAGTGAAGATACTATGATAGTACATGATATTGCTCGTAAAATTGACTATAGTTAGAGTTATTTAGAACTGTATATAATGTTGAATAAGACCTGTCAGGTCTAGTTGTAGAATTTCGGAGTACAAGGTTCCCTTGTTTCAAACTTGCAAGGAGACCTTGCGACTCCAAACGTTTATTAAGTTATTTCATGTACGTTCCTTAGATGCCAAAAAATCAAATTTAGTTTTAAATCTTTGCGACTTGGCATGATATTAATGAAAATCTTAAATAAGGTAAGCAAAATGTCTAAAGTAGTTATTATTGGTTCTGGATTTGGGGGACTAACGGCAGTTAGAACGCTACGCCGCCAAGGTTATCAAGGAAAAATAACCCTGATTTCACCACGTCCAGTTTTATTTTATTATCCAAGTCTTATTTGGATACCGGCTGGTTTACGTACCGAGGCTGATTTAACTATTCCATTAAATGGTTTCTTTAAAGATCATAATGTACAACATCATCCAGCTAACGTAACTGGTTTAGAGCAGAACCAAGTGCAAACAGATAACGGTACAGTTGATTTTGATAGTCTCATTATTGCTTCTGGAAGCCGTTTTATCCGTAAATTACCGGGTATAGAAAATGTTTGTATTCCGTGCGAAGGTTATGAACCGGTTAAAAAATATGCTGATAGTCTAGCTAAACTTGATGGTGGCACGTTAGCATTTGGTTTCGCCAGCAATCCTAAAGAACCAATTGCGATGCGTGGTGGTCCTATATTTGAATTTTTATTTGGGATTGATACTTTATTACGCAAGCAAAAACGCCGTGACAAATTTAAACTAGTATTTTTCAGTCCAGCACCGGAACCGGGTAAACGGTTAGGAGAGAAAGCAGTTCAAGCCTTATTAGGTGAGATGGAAAAACATCAGATTGAAACTCACTTAGGCCATAAGATGAAAGGTTTTGATACTGGCGTTGTACATACTGAAGGTGGAGATATAGCTAGTGATTTGACTATGTTTATGCCCGGTATGACTGGTCCTGCATGGTTAGCAAATAGTGGTTTGCCTTTATCAGAAGGTGGCTTTATTCAAGCTGATGCTCACTGCCAAGTAGTTGGATTTAAAAATATTTATGCAGTTGGTGATTGTGGTAGTCACCCCGGCCCACAGTGGTTACCTAAACAAGCTCATATGGCTGATTTACAAGCAGAAACAGCAGCTAAGAATTTAATAGCTAACCAAAAAGGTTCTGAAGCTAACAATAAATTTACCACTGAGCTTATTTGTATTGTTGATACTCTTGACCAAGGAATGTTGGTATATCGTAGCTCTAATCGAACTGTGATGTTGCCTAAAATGAAGTTATTTAACTGGGCAAAACGTTTCTTTGAATGGTATTATTTACGAGCTTACCGTTAAAAAAGATATAATTGTGAATTGATGAATGAAGAATGGTTAATTATTAATGGTTTTGACTTTAATTAACAATTAATAATTCACAGTTAATTATTCACAATTAAC
>JAUCGL010000230.1 GCA_030378105.1 Candidatus Halobeggiatoa sp. HSG11
CTAGTGATCTCAAAGACTCCTAGATTCCCGTTTTCACGGGAATGACAATTAATTAGTTTATATTGTAATAAATATATGATTTTAATGCAATTCATACTTTATTATGTTTGTCAATGCGTAAGTCCTATATTGTTTTCATTATATCATTATTTAACGCAAATTACCAAATAATCCATTAAGTTAAGGACAGACACGCCTGTCTGCCCCTACAAAACATAATATATTTCAATATTGTAGGAGCGAACCTATGTGTTCGCCTTGCTTAACGCAAATGGCATTGAACCAGAGGTTGGGAATGAGGATTTTAACTGATTAGTCCATATTCTGTTAGTTATATTTATAGGATTTAACGCATTGACAAAAGCTAAAAAATATTAATTTTTTGTAAATTATATAGTTATAACTTATTATTGTTCCCAAACTCTTGTTTGGGAACACAATGCCGTTTATAGCTCTGCTTTGATTAAGGTAAGGTATATCATTTTTAAGACGAAGCGGAGCTTCTTGGCAGTGCGTTCCCAAACAAGAGTTTGGGAACGATATTTAAATGGTTTCATTAAATGTTTGTCTTGCCAATGCGTAAATCCTATTATAATATGAATTAGTGTTAATGTATAGCATTTCCTGATTAAATAGATTACAGTTATACAAAATAAATAATTGATATTTTTGTAGATTTTAATTAAGAATTGCTATATGAGAGTGTTTTGGGGTTGTTTTGATTGGGGGGGGACGGACGGAATTAAATTACGAGCTATCTGGCTGTTACTACTTTTGGTGTATGACGTTTCACTTATACACCTTACGAGTTACGAGTTTAACTTGACAATAAAAGCAACAATCATCATAATGTTAATAACATATTTTGTTTAATGTTTTTCTTAAAATTCTGCTTTGGAGTTTTATATCATGACAAATCAAATGATGATTAGCCGTAATTTTAATGGTGCTGTTATTCGCCAGCGTCCCAGTGATGGCTATTTAGATGCCACTGCTATGTGTAAGATTAATGGTAAACGTTGGTTCGATTATTATCGTACAAAAGAAACGCAGAGTTTTCTAATTGCGTTATCTAAATCTACCGGATTGCCCATAGAATCTCAAAACGGGAATTCACGCTTTGGTGAAAATAAAGGGCTTGTGGAGATAATACGTGGTGGAAATAATGCTGGCACATGGATTCATTCTAAAGTAGCTATTTATTTAGCCATTTGGTGCAGTCCAGAATTTGCCGTACTCGTAACTGATTGGATTTACGAACTATTAACCAAAGGTTCAGTATCACTTAAACCAGAACCAACTCAAGAAATAGCTGAGTATGTCAAAATCAATGCAGACATTTTGGAAGGTTTTGGAATCACTGGCACAGCTAAACAGAATGCTCTCAATAATTCCATTAAAGATAAGTTTGGTTATGATGTTATAAAAAATCTGAACACAAAAGCACAACAGACTGAATTACAGCAATCTGAATCATTACTATTAATCCCAAGTGATATAGCTAAACGTACCGGGTTAAGAAGTGCTAGACAAGTTAATTTGAAGCTCATTGAATTAAAGCTACAAACTCCATACCGAGATAGTAAGAAACGTTTGCACTACAAGTTGACCGACAAAGGGCAAAAGTATGGTACTTATCAGGATAAGAGTTATAACTCAAGTCGGCCTGTTCGTTCTATCAAGTGGTATGAGAATGTTTTGGAATTGTTTTGATTGTGTGACAGAATCAAATATGAGTATATACCTTAAAATTTCTATATAAAATAACTATGACAACACTATCAATTGATATACCAATAAAAAATATTGTAAAATTAATAACTTCCATGAATAAACAGGAAGTTGAAACTTTGTATCTACTTTTAACGGAAGATGGGGAAGAGCTTTTGGAAAGGAAAAAAGATGTTTTATCTAATAATGTAAGACTCCTTAATAGAGATGAAGCATTTGATGTATAGAGATGAATATCACCCAAGAATTAAAAAGGATGTTAAGAAACTTGCCCCACATATTCGTGAGAAGATAAAAACAGAGTATATTCCAAATAATTCCATTAAGGAGCTTGTGTGATTTTACTTTGAATAAGAAAAGTAGTAAAATTGAAATTGCTTGTGGCTTTTAAGGTTTCGGGCATTGAAATTAATAATTTTAAATAAATGAAATATTTTTAATATGAACTATATGAAAGAGGTAAATTAATGAAAACAAATATTAATGTCAATGAAATATCTTTCAAAGAAGCTCAAAAAATTTTTGATTCTTGTGGAATGAGTTTTAATGAAGCAATAAATTTATTTTTAACAAAAGTTTCAATAGAAAAAACTATTCCATTTGAATTAAATATTCCGTCAGATGAATTACTTAAAAGAATAAAAGATGTTGAATATAAACGAAATTTAGTTAAATATGAATCGTCAAATGAACTATTTGATGACTTAGGAATTTAAGCTAATAACATATGTAAAAAATATGCTTAAAATTGAAAGTACAAAAGGTTTCAAAAAAGATATTCAAAGAGATAAGAAAAGCGGTAAATACTCAAAAAATGATTTTGAAATATTGAAGAAAATTATTAAGCAAATACAAGAAGAAAAAGATATTGAATCAATATTTAAACGACATAATTTGACAAATAATCTTAAGGATTATGAAGCAATACACGTTAAAAATAATTGGATATTAATATTTAAAATAAATGATAATACTTTAACATTGGTGATGCTTGGAACACATACTCAAGTTTATAAAAATAAATATTAGTTCGTTGGGTGTATTCAGCAAAGCACCAAATACCACATTTTAAATTTAACCATAATTATTAGATGCATGACGCTATCGCTTATGCACCCTACAAATCACAATTTTTTAATCAAGCATATACGGCTTACGAGTTTATACACCTTACGAGTTTTTCCTAGTTCCCAACGTCCTCGTTGAGAATTCCTACTATACCGCTCTGCGGTATTCCTCAAAAAAATATCCACCTTGACACAAATACCCAATCAAGAATATAATTAAACTTCAAGTATAACAAAGGAGTTAATAATGAAAGACCCAAAAGCCATATACTACGGAAAAATAGAACTTATTCCCGGAATTATTTGTGACGGTTATGTGCTAGATAATAATACTGCGGTTATGAGTGAACGTGGTACTGCTGATTTGTTAGGAATGAACCATAAAGCTTTACAAGGCATGGCGACTACTGGAGTCCCAAAAAGACTTAAACCATTCATTGATAAGAATTTTATCATGGCGACTACTTCAGTAAAAGTGATTGCAAAAGGCAGTCCATATGAAGGCAGAAAAATTACCGTTTATGATAGCAATAGTATAGAATCATTAATGCGTGCGTATACTATGGCACTTGGAAATAAGGAGTTACAAAAAAACCAAATGCATATTGGATTAAGGTGTGTACTATTATTGTCAGCACTTGTTCGCACTGCTTTGGAAACTTCCATCAAACAAGCCTGTGGTCTATCCCCCAACATCCAACAAATCACCCAACAAAATTATGTCGAACTTGTCAAACAATTTGGTTTCACCTGCTCATTTGACAATGAAATAGCCACCAAAAAAGACATAACCGAATTCCTTAACATTCCAACCAGTACTCTCAACAGCTTCCTCAAAAAACATCAACATGATATCCAACCCATAAAACTAGATTACCAAACCATCAAAGCCAACGGTGGCAAAGCAACTCGGATGAATGGTTACAACTTAGAAGATGTCAGCAAGATAGCATTAGGCATGGATTCAGTAGTTGGCATTGAACTGAAAAAACAAGCTTTTGGCAATATTGGCAGCATCGTTAAACCAGATACCAAAGGAGAAATAGAATGGCAACAAGTTCTAGCAGAAGTATTCGCTGGCTTTGGATTCCACCACAACTATACCATCGGCAAATATAGAGTTGATTTCTTTGTAGAAAAACTAATGTTAATCCTAGAATGCAACGGATATGATGACCATAAACATTACGACCCAGAACAAGAAATAGAACGAGAAAAATTCCTCAGAAAGCGTTACAATATAGTCCGTTTCCATCACAAAATCAGCCTAGAAACATTAGTGAACGGAATTCTACAAGCCAAAATGGGGACAGTTATAAAACTATATAATTTAGAACATATTTATCCTAAAAATGGAACTTTGAATTTATAGTGTTTAATTCATAAGCTGGGTAGATAATTAGCTCGTAGGTTGCATTACACGATAGTGTCATGCACCACATAGACAGATTTGGTGTATGACGTTTCACTTATACAGCTTACGAGTTTAACTTGACAATAAAAGTAGCAATCATCATAATGTTAATAACATATTTTGTTTAATGTTTTTCTTAAAATTCTGCTTTGGAGTTTTATATCATGACCAATCAAATGATGATTAGCCGTAATTTTAATGGTGCTGTTATTCGCCAGCGTTCAAATGATGGCTATTTAGATGCCACTGCTATGTGTAAATCTGTTGGCAAAAAACTAAATGATTACCATCGACTTAAGTCTACACAAGAATATCTTGAAGCCTATAGTTTAAAAACGGGAATTCCCGTAATTAAAATTGTTGAAGTTAAATCAGGACGTTATGGTGGAACTTGGATACATCCAAAAACCTCAATCCATTTAGCCATTTGGTGTAGCCCTGAATTTGCCGTCATGATAAGTGAATGGGTGTTTGAACTATTGACCAAAGGTTCAGTATCACTTAAACCAGAACCAACTCAAGAAATAGCTGAGTATGTCAAAATCAATGCGGATATTTTGGAAGGTTTTGGAATCACTGGCACAGCTTAAACAGAATGCTCTCAATAATTCCATTAAAGATAAGTTCGGGTATGATGTTCTAGAAAACTTGAACACAAAAGCACAGCAAACTGAATTACAGCAATCTGAATCATTACTATTAATTCCAAGTAATATAGCCAAACGTACCAGATTAAGAAGTGCTAGGCAAGTTAATTTGAAGCTCATTGAGTTAAAGCTACAAACTCCATACCGAGATAGTAAGAAACGTTTGCACTATAAGTTGACCGACTTAGGACTTAAGCATGGTACTTATCAGGATAAGAGTTATAACTCAAGTCGGCCTGTTCGTTCTATCAAGTGGTATGAGAGTGTTTTGGGGTTGTTTTGATTGGGGGAGGGCGTAATCAAATTACGAGCTATCTGGCTGTTACTACTTTTGGTGTATGACGTTTCACTTATACAGCTTACGAGTTGTTACTTCGGCGAGTGGGAATTAGTAAATAATTCCATTAAGGGGCTTGTGTGATTTTACTTTGAATAAGAAAAGTAGTAAAATTG
>JAUCGL010000231.1 GCA_030378105.1 Candidatus Halobeggiatoa sp. HSG11
GATTCCCATCCCCATTTTCATGAGGACATGCTTTCGTGGGAATGACAATTAATTAGTTTATATTGTAATAACTATATAATTTTAATAAAATTCATACTTTATTACGTTTGTCAATGCGTAAGTCCTATAGGCATTCATAAAAATATATTCGTGTGAAACCTGCGAGGTTTTGGAAACCTCGTAGGTTTTAAGTGAAATTATTTATCTGAAAAAGTATAGTCTATTTCTGGTAAATCCCGAATAGCCATAGGTGAAATCTATGGTACTGTTTTTCGACAGACCCTTAACATACCAAATCAATTTGGAAGAAAAAAATGACAGAATCTGCTAATATTCTTATTGTTGACGATATTGAAGTGAATCGTACAGTTCTTCACGATCTTGTTTTATCGTTAGGACATACCCCTAAACTCGCAGAAAATGGTATTTCTGCTTTAGAGCAAATTCATGAACAAGTGCCTGATATTGTGTTACTTGACATCCGAATGCCCGATATGGATGGTTATGAAGTTTTGCAACAGGTTAAAGATAATTTTTTGTTGCAGCATATCCCCATCATTATGATAACTGCTGTTGATGATATTGATAGTACAGTTAAATGTATTGAAATGGGTGCTGAAGATTATTTGGTTAAGCCATTTAATCGAGTTTTATTAAAGGCAAGAATTGCTGCTTGTTTGGAAAAAAAATATCTCCACGATTTGGAAGAAAATCATCATCGTCAAATTGAAGAACTCAACCAAAGCTTGGAAAAGCGTGTCCGTGAAAAAACTCAAGAACTAGCGGATAAGAATGAAAAACTACAGATTATTAACAAAACCAAAACTGATTTTTTGAAATTGGTTTCTCATGAAGTACATAAGCAGGCTAAGGATGCTGTTGATGCGGTTAAAACTGCTTCTAAAGAGGGATTTGTCAAGAGGTTGCAAAATATTGTCAAGCAATCAGTTATTTTTGAGCAAGTCGATTTAAATCCAAAATTTTATCTTGAACCAGCTTCAGTACACCATGTTATGAAATATGCGGTTAAATTTCTTGGTGATTTTGCTAAGTCACGCCAAGTATTGATTGGGCAAGTACCTGATTGTGGTAAACCCGGTCCAACGCAAAGTGAATGGGATATGGCTATATGGGCTTCGCAAGATGCATGGGTGGATGAAGTTGGATTTGTTGAGAAAAGTTTTGATTATATACCACCAGCTGTTAAACCCAAATCAGAGCAGGATGGCCAATCTCCTAGTCAAAAAGAAACTTTCTTTGCTAAAGCATTTATTGAGTTACTAAAAACCGCTATTATACTTTCAAATCAGGATAATACGATTAATTTATCATGTCAGGTAACAGCAACTGAAATTGAGATAAAAATTGATACCAAAAGTGGAACGATTCCAGAAGAAACTATCTCCCAATTTTTTGAAGTGTCTACTCAACCAGTTATGCAAGATGAAGGTATTGACATGGGACCATCTGTTGCTAAACGTATTATCACATTACTTAATGGTTCTGTTACTATTGAAAATCAAGAATATATTGGTGTATTGATAACAGTAAAACTTAAATTAGCTGAACCTTATATATTGCCTAAACCTATTTAAAAATTAGTTTCCACGCTGTGTGTTACTGTTATTTAGATTGGGCGAACACATAGGTTCGCCCCTACAATATTGAAATATACTGTGTTTTGTAGGGGCAGACCTGCGTGTCTGCCCTTAAAACAAATGGCAGGGCGTGGGAACGAGAAAAATTAAGGTTGATAGAACCTACCAAAACATTAAAAATGGTGGGTTTTCCCTTCGCTCCTACCCACCCCTTATAATAATTTTTATTTCAAATACTTAAAGATTTATACATAACGATGAGAATAGAACCAAGAAACGATAAAAAATTCTCGAAACAACTGTTAACTCAAAATAAACTATGAAGCTTAAAATACAATTCTTAATTTGGCTAATTATTAGCCTATTTGTAATCGTTTGGATGTTCTTTGCTGATACTTCCTATCAAGGCAATGATATTCGTCATTTTATTACGGAAATTATTGGAGCATTGTTAGCATTATCAGTGGCAGTATTAGCATTTAATTGTTCAGCAGAAGAACATGAAGGATTAACCATTTATATTGCCAGTGCATTCCTTGCTGTCGGTATTGTTGACATGCTCCATGCTTTGTTTGCCATACAAATTCTGATTTTGCCGATAGCATCACCGGAACATTTTATTTCCGGTACTTGGACTGCTGGGAGAAATGTGCTGGGGTTGATTCTATTATTTGGGATTTGGCGTACTAATCATACTTTAATATCCCGTACCAATCCAACAAAAATTATGCTCTTGACTGGCATCATCACCATAATAACATTAATTATTTTTGCCTTAGTTCCCTTACCCGCTTTTATATTACCCGACACGGTTTTAATGATATATCGCCCTTGGGAATTAGTGGCTTTGTTGCTATATGTAACATGTTTCTACATTATTTGGAAATATCATAAAAACGATACCAATATTTTGTTGCCATTCTTATCGTTAGGCATAATAACTCAGTTAGTAATGACAGGTTCCTTAATTTTATTCAAAGCCCCATTTGATACTGCTCATATACTAAAAGATATAAGTTATTTAGCGATATTGATACCAATGGCTATTCTTGTTGTTAAGCGTTCCCGTTACTCAATTAAAATCGCTAATCTAATGCCATTATCACTTGTTGCGATTTTAGCATTGGTTTTGATAATTATTTTAACTATTATATTAACTTACAATAATATGCTCAAAAAAGATATTCGTGTAAATCAGCAACAAATGAACTTTGCGATTCAATTGACTGTAAAAGTTGAAATAATTAACGATCCTATACATGATTATTTTATATCAAGAAATAAAGCTACAGAACAAAACAAATTTATACAAGAATGGCAACAATTTCAACAATGGATAGTACTCCAACGGCCAATAATTGATAGTATTAAAACCGAATACCAAGTTGATCTTAATGAGCATTTTGAGTATATATATGATAATACAATCCAAATTTTGGCGTTATTTGAATCAATGCCACACGATGATCTCATTATTCTACAACATAAAAAATTTGATAATGATATTGAAGAATTATTGCAAATTATATCTGGCATTATAGCTAATGAACAATCAGAGTTAAATGTTATTGAACAATTTGAAATGAGTATCACTAAATCGATATTGCTTGGGTTGGTTATTATACCTTTATTAATATTACCGTTACTGTTTATATTTGGGATAGCTCAAATGAAACGACAGACACGTCCTATTTTACATTTAACTGAGATTGCTAAACAGATTCAGGATGGAAAATCAGATATTCAGGCGACTGTGACGACTAAAGATGAAATTGGTAAATTTACCAATACATTTAATCTCATGCTCACTAAGATGTATTCTGCTCATGTAAAACTTGAATCACAAGTTCAAGAACGAACTGAAGATTTACATGATATCCAAACTCAACTCTATGAAGCTATTGAATCAATGAATGATGGTTTTGCGTTGTATGATGCTGATGATCGGCTGATTTTATGTAATAACAAATTCCGAGAGTTTTATTCATTGAATACAGACGCAATTGTTTATGGTACTCAGTTTAAGGATATTATTCGGTCTGGAGCAGAACGAAGGCAATATACTAAAGCAGTTGGCAAAGTTGATGAATGGGTAGCCGAGCGTTTACAACAACATCAGCAAATAGAAAACATTTCTGAACAACAATTAACTAATGGATGTTGGTTGCAAATCAAGGAACACCAAATTAAAGGTAGAGGTATAGTTGGAATACACATCGATATTACTGAACGTAAACAAATTGAGGAGGAATTGGTTAAGGAACGCCATAGTTTAGAACAAAAGGTAATAGAGCGTACCCAAGAACTACAAAAATCACTCAAAAAATTAGAAGATACCAATCTGAGTTTGGAACAGTCAAATCGGGCTAAAGCACATTTTTTATCTTCGATGAGCCACGAACTACGTACTCCACTTAACGGTATTTTAGGTATGAGTGACATGTTGCATGAACAATTCTTTGGCCCACTCAACGAAAAGCAACTATCTTATGTAGTTCAAATAACCAAAAGTGGCAAACATTTATTGTCTCTTATCAGTGATTTACTTGATACCGCTAAAATTGATGCTGGTGCTATGGAACTTGTTCTTGAAAAAACTGCTATCGAAGAAATTATTGGAACATCAGTTAGTATGATGAAAAGTCAATTTAAGGCCAAAAATTTACAAGTAGAAACAGTTATTGATCCAACATTGCCAATCGTCATGTTAGTCGATATAAGAAAATGTAAACAAATAATGCTTAATTTGCTATCTAATGCGGTTAAATATACTGAAAAAAATGGTTGGATTAAGATCCATGCGGTTCAAGAATCCTTCGTTTTGAAAATTACTGTGTCTGATAGTGGTATTGGAATTGAGAATAAAGAATTGGATAAGATTTTTTATGAATTTCACCAAGCAGATGTAGTGCGTGACCAAGAACTTGGTGGCACCGGGATAGGGCTTGCTTTAACCAGACGTTTAGTTGAATTACATGGTGGTGAAATAGGAGTTGAAAGTAAATCGGGTAAAGGTAGTATTTTTTGGTTTACCCTGCCTATTAAAGTTCAAGTTCAAGCAACTCAAGAAGCCCAAAATGAGGAAACAGAAACGGTAAATTTTCCTCGTAATCGCCGTATTTTAGTTGCTGAAGACAACGAAGTCAATTTAATGACGGTTCTTGATATGCTAAGTATTCATGAACATCAGGTGGCAGTGGCTAAAAATGGGCAAGAAGCTATTGACTTAGCCCAAACCCACAACCCAGAATTAATCCTTATGGATATCCAAATGCCAGTGATGAACGGAATGGAAGCAACCAAGCAACTACGAGCAATGCCACAATTTAAAAATACTCCCATTATCGCCCTAACTGCCAGCACTGGTAGTGAAGCCGAAGAACAACAAATAATGATTGGTTGCACTGCCCATTTACCCAAGCCAGTTGTTACTAAGGAATTGTTTGCAGTTTTACGGGAATATTTGAATTAATGTTGTAGAGACAAGGCATGCCTTGTTTTGAAAACTATGCTAATATAAATATTTAATATTTTATAGGACTTACGCATTGACAAAACATTCATTTTATGAATTTGTTAAGATACAAATAGTTATAAAAAATCATATCATTTGTATAATTTGCATATAAACTATATTTATATAGTTCTGTCATTCCCGTG
>JAUCGL010000232.1 GCA_030378105.1 Candidatus Halobeggiatoa sp. HSG11
CATTATACCCCTGCTATGAAAATGGGTTTAACTCATAAACAACTTAATTGGAGATTTTTGTTGACTGTCCCTATACCTGTAAAATATTGATTTAATTAGAACTGCATTGGTCTGTAGGGACTATCAACTTTGCCAGTCGATGAAACCACCCTTAAAAAGAAAGTCAAAAAATTACGGGCATACCTCAACCCTCTATTTAAAAACAAATTTCTCAAATATAGTCACGAGCTATACCAAACATTATTGCCGGAAACAGTTCGCCAACTGATAAAAAACGCAAAAATACTCCACATAATTCCCACCGGGCCTTTATACGGACTACCCTTTGGCTCACTTGTGATATCCAACCCAAAACAACCAATTCGCTACCTTATCGAAGACTATCCAATTAGCTACCTATCCTCAGCATCACTACTCAAAATTATCCGTGATGAAGAACGTAAAACCCAACCACCGAAACCGTTCCTTGCCTTTGCAGACCCTGAGTATCCACCATGCAATAATACAACTGACACCAAACCAGAAACCATTGCCGAACTTCGTACCAAATCCTACCTCAAATCAATCAAAGGTAACTGCTTCACTCGCCTCGCCGCCACCGCAGACGAAGTACGAGAAATAGCCGACCTATTCAACGCTGACCACAGTAAATCACTCTATTTAGGTTCCAAAGCCAGCCGCAAAACTGTATTCGACTTAAACGAAGCAGGTAAACTAGACGACTACCGCTACATAATGTTCTCAGTACACGGCATTATTCCAAATAAAATCAACCAAATAGAACAACCAGCCCTTGTCCTATCAAATCCCACCAAAGACGGCTACCTAACAATGGCTGACGCATTCGCCCTCAAACTCAACGCCGACTTCGTCAACCTATCCGCCTGTAATACCGGCTGCACCAAAAAAGATTGTAGCGAAAATGTGCGTGGCCAAGGCATCATGGGATTAACCAGAGCTTTCATGTACGCCGGAACCTCCCGTGTTGCCGTCACCCTCTGGTCAGTTGATTTACACTCCTCCAAAGACCTAAATATAGGACTATTCACCAACCTCAAAGCCAACCAAAAAATGGCCCACGCTCTACGAAATATCAAACTTAAAATGATTAAAGGTCAAGCCAGCAAAAAAGAATATTCACATCCTTATCACTGGGCAGGGTTTGTTGTGTATGGAGATGGGCAATAAAAATATTTATTAAAATCATATAGCTTTTCAGATAAATATTTTGGCCAAAAGACCTACTAGGTTTCGCAAACCTAGCAGGTATGAGAACTTTTGTTTTTCTGAAAAACTATAGTTACAAATCACATTATTTATATAATTTACATATAAACTATATTTATATAGCCCTATCATTTCCGTGAAACTTAATCCTCAACTTGATTGGGGAACGAGAAACTATATTTTTCAGATAAATAATTTCACTTAAAACCTGCGAGGTTTCACACGAATGTATTTTTATGAATGTCTATAGGAATCTTTGAGACCACTTGCATTCCCATCCCCATTTTCATAAGAACATGCTTTCATGAGAATGACAGTTAATTAGTTTATATTTAACAACTATATGATTTTAATATAATTCACACCTTATTATGTTTATCAATGCGTAAGTCCTATTGACATAGATAAGTATATATTATTATAATCTTAAGTTTTAAAATAACTCAATAGAGTAACAACTATGAAAATTACCTTTGATATTGATGCAACTCCGCAAGAACTACGAAATTTTTTTGGTTTGCCTGATGTGGAACCACTACAAACTGAAATGCTAGAGCATATTCGGAAAAATATGGCTGCTGGTATGGAAGGCTTTGAACCATCTACCTTAATTCAACCATTTATAACAGAGCAAATGCAATCTGTTACCACTATACAAAAAGCCTTCTGGAACGTTGTAATGGGACAGCTTCAGTCTAATAATAAAACTGAACAATAACCGATTTCGCATCCATCATGAATTAACTTAACTAGAACGCCTGCATGGACTATTGGCTATGACTATAGAAACTCATTCCGCTTTGGAAACTGGCTGTCAACTTAAAGAATATCGTATTTTATCTGTTATTGGACAAGGTGATTTTGGTATAACATATCTAGCTCAAGATACCAAACAAAATCATCAAGTTGCAATTAAAGAATATTTCCCAAATAATTTAGCAACAAGAGAAGACGATTCTATTCAACCTAAGTCACAACAAGATGAAAAGAATTTTCTTTGGGGATTAGATAGATTTTCTCAAGAAGGTAAATCACTTACCACCTTACAACATCCTAATATAGTACGAGTTTTAAGTTTCTTTAAGGAAAATAACACTGCTTATATTGTTATGGAGTATGAGCAAGGACAAAATTTGGAACATGTCTTAGAAAATACTCTATCAGAAACTGAAATTAAAGCTATTCTACCGCCTCTATTGTCTGGTGTACACGCAGTACACGAGGCTGGTTTTTTACATCAAAATATCAAACCAAGCAGTATTTACTTGCGAGATAAAGATAATACTCCAGTATTGCTTAATTTTGGAACTGCTAACTATGCTATGGGAAGATTGCACCGCGAAGCAATTGTTACTCCCGGCTATGCTCCGTTTGAACAGTACCAAACCAAAGGTCCTCAAGGTCCTTGGACTGATATTTATGCTTTAGGAGCAATACTTTATCAAGCCACTACCGGCAAAATTCCACCAGAAGTATTAGATAGAATTAATGCAATAACTCGTAATAAAAGTACCGATCCGCTATTACCAGTGACTGATGTGGCAAAGGATAAATATTCTGATAATCTTACGCAAAGTATTGAATGGGCGTTACAAATTGCAGAAGAAGATCGTCCTCAAACTGTTCAACAATGGGCAAATAATTTACTTCCGAATTCTACTAAAATATTAAAACAATGTGAAAATATTTCCTCAGATAATAAAACAACGAAATCTTTCAATCATTGGGCTATAGCTACTTTTGTACTTTTTGGATTAAGCAGCAGCTACGTTATTTACACTCAGTACGATATTTCTAATTTAAAACAGCAATATGAAGAGCAGTTAAATAATAAAAATACTAAGCTGCATAAAAATCTCAAAGCAACTCAACAAACTTTAGCCGAAACTAAAGAAAATATTAATTCTATCAAACAGCAGCTTGCTGAATTACAAGATGAAAACTATTCTCTACAAAGTAATATAGATGCTCAATCAGATGATGCAGTTGTTTATACATCAGGTGCTATTATTCGTGACAAGCTGTCTGATGGTAGTTATGGGCCAGATATGGTTTGGTTGCCGGGTGATAAATTTATGATGGGCGATATTCAAGGTAATGGGAAAAATAATGAACAACCAGTGCATTGGATGACAGTGAATAGCTTTGCTATGGGACGTTATGAAGTTACTTTTGCCCAATATGATCGTTTTGCTGAAGCACTTGAGAGAGAGAAGCTGGATGATGCTGGTTGGGGACGAGGTGTTAGGCCGGTAATTAACATTTCTTGGTATGATGCCTACGCCTATGCTCATTGGTTAAGTAAACAAACTGGACATAAATATCGTTTGCCAACTGAAGCTGAATGGGAATATGCGGCTAGGGCTGGAAGTATAAGTCAGTATTGGTGGGGCGATGAAATAATGCCTTGTTCAGAATGTGAAAATAAAACTATGCCAATTGGTTCTTCTTTGCCAGCTAATAGCTTTGATTTATATGATATGAATGGCAATGTCAGAGAGTGGACTTGTTCTGAATATGTAGAGAATTATGTTGGTAAAGAAAGAGTTTGTACAAATCGCAATAGCAATGTTCCCAGAGTGGAACGAGGTGGTTCTTGGTTAAATCCAGATAAACGAGTGTCGGCTCGTTATCACAGTTCACCTGAACAACGCTACCTTAATGTTGGATTTCGCTTAGTCAGAGAGTATTGAGTACTCCAAAAACTTGCTAGGTCTCAAATACTTAGCAGGTTTAATACTACATGTTGCAGGACTACTCAATGTTGGTAGTCCTGAATGATGTAGTGATTCCTTTTGGCATATTCTTCTTTGGACAATTCTTTCGAAAGGAGGAAAAATCTTCGTTTATGCAAACTTGGTAATTTGCGAGGGATATGAAGAGCTATTCAGTGTATAAAACTGATAGTTAATCCTGAATTTAAGAGCAGTATGTCTCAAATTTATCAAAATCTTATTTATTTCCTTGTTTTATTTATCACCGACAGTTCCTCACTATCAACTTCACTGCCATTAAGTTAAGGAAATTGATTGGGGTAACCACAAGAAATAACCCCTATAAATATTCACATAATGTAGGGGCAAATCCTTTATGATTGCCCTTAACTTAATGGCAGTCCCACTGCCTATCTGAACATATTTTTATTTGCTATTTATATCAAGATAAAATATTATGATAATATACCTGTATAAATTTGCAGGGTTTACCCAAATTCATAATTCATAACCCATATATACATCCCTTATTTCTTGTTCCTGAATACCTAAATAAGTAAGAGTCATGGCTTGACTTGAGTGATTAAATATTTTCATTAAAATGTGAATTGGTACGCCTGCCATGCGTTGCCAATAACCAAAAGTTTTGCGTGGCGTATGCCCTCCATAATTTTCTGTCTGCTTAATTCGTAACTCTTCATGAGCCACAGCACACCATTGTTTGATTAATAAATTAAAAGCTGGCACTGATAACGTTCGGCCTTTACGCTGAGAGGGAAATAGCCAGTTATCATTATTACATTCGTAATTTTCCAACCAATAATCAATCGCTTGATATACGTTATTATTAATAGTTATTCGCCGTGATTTTTTAGTTTTTCTTTCTCGTACATCCAAATAATCACCCACTCCCAAATGCTCAACCTGTCCAACCTTTAATGCCAATAAATCACTTGCTCTAAGAGCCGTGTTGATTCCAGTCACAAATAAACATAAGTTACGGGGATTATCGGTTAAATCTTTTTTTATTCTGGCAATAATTCGCTTATTCATTATGGGTGATACTTCAATCCGACTACCTTTTTTAGGATGATTTGGATTGTTGCCTTAGGTGATCATAATTTTCAAAAATATATATTAACTAACATAATTATACATGTATAAGTTAATAAATCAAGTTTGTGTAAACGTGTAAAATATTGATTTTATTATTTTATATATTTAGTGTAGTTATTAACTTAGGAACAAAGTTAATGAGTAGCTAAATCAATTGATTAAATTGTGT
>JAUCGL010000025.1 GCA_030378105.1 Candidatus Halobeggiatoa sp. HSG11
TATCTGGACATAAAATTATTATTTCTGTATTAATTTTTTCGCACATATATTCCAATACCTTTATTAAGTGTTTATCTTGATATAAAATACTATGATAACATACCTACATCGGTTTGTAGGGACTACCCGCATGAGAGTTCAGTTCATTACTTTATCCTTTGAAATTCAATTATTTTAATACTTTTATTGCCACCACTTTGATAATCCTTCAAATATTTGGCGAGCGAAATTATAGCAAATACTACATATACAGCAAATATCTTTATGCGTAATATCCTTAAAGGTTTACGTTTTCTTATGAACATTATATAATGGTTTTTTAATCCCTGAAGCAAAATATATTTTGGAGAGTTTTGCAAAAAGCTCTTAAATCCCTTATTAAATTCTATTACCTATTCATATGTATAAATATTTAACTCTTTTATTATTAATATATTGTTTGCCTATTCAGGCTGAAAATCTGTTAGAACTATATAAATTGGCAGAACAACATAATCCACAATTAAAAATTGCTGATTCTGAACGTTTGGTGGCTCAACAGAAAAAACCACAAGCTCAAGCTCCATTGTCACCACAAGTTACACTGACAGCCAATGCAGTGGAAAACTGGAATGATAATGGCGGTCAAGATATGGAGAATACTACCATTGGTTATAATGCTTCTTTAAGTTATGCTATCTATAGACGTAATTTAAATATTCAATTAAAACAAACTGATGGTATAATTATACAAGCAGAAGCTAATTATGAAACAGCTAAACAAGCATTGATAAAAAGATTAGCAGATAGTTATTTTGCTGTACTTGCAGCTAGTGATAATATTGAATTTACTCTTGGAGCTAAAAAAGCATTTTTAAAGCAATTAGATGATGCAAAACAACGATTTGAAGTTGGATTAATAGCTATTACTGATGTACAGGAAGCTCAAGCTGGTTATGATTTAGCGGTAGCAGATGTTATTGCGGCTCAAAATCAATTGGACAATTCTCATGAGTCTTTACGTTCTATAACAGGTACTTATCATGAAATATTGGCTACTTTAAAAACTGAAGCTCCGGTTATGGAACCTAAGACAAATGAGCTTGATGTTTGGACTGAAATTGCATTGCAACAAAATCCACAAATATTAGCAATTCAACAAGATTTAGAAGTTGCTACCCAAGAAGTTGCCAAACAACGAGCTGCAAATTTGCCTACTCTTGATTTGGTTAGTAATTTTAATCATAGTGATTCTGTTAGAGGTGATGAAAATCAGTTTGGTAATAAGGTGAAAGGTGCTAGTGTGGGCTTACAATTAAATTATTCTTTATATTCTGGTGGAATAGTTCAATCTCGAATCAAAGAAGCTCAACAACGGCGAATTCAAACTTTAGACCGGTTGGAGCAGCAACGGCGTACAGTGCAAATGCAAACTCGGCAAGCATTTTTAAATTTGTTATCTAATATAAGTAAAATCAAGGCATTACAACAAGCATTGAAATCAACTCAAATAGCGTTGAAGGCTATCCAAACTGGGTTTGATTTAGGTACACGTACTTCGGTTGATGTGGTCAATGCTCAACGTGATTTATTGCGAGCTCAAAGTAATCATTCAACTGCTCGTTATGCTTATGTGCTTAGTACTTTACAGTTAAAACAAGCGGCTGGAATGCTGAGTTTAGATGACTTAAAAATTGTGAACGGTTGGTTGATTGAGGATTCTAAACTTTAATGTTTATATAATAATTGTTTAAATTAAGTCTGGGTGAACCATCACTGCCATTTACGTTAAGGGCAACCATAAAGGATTGCCCCTACGTTAAAGGTTCATCGTTAATAGGTATTTAAGTACTTGAAATAAAAATATATTATGTAGGGTGGGTAGTAACGAAGTGGAAACCCACCGAATCTTCAAAATGGTGGATTTCATTTCATTCTATCCACCCTACATTTGTTGCTTGGGACTTATGTATAACGATGAGACTTAAATTAAGTTTGGGCGAACACATCACTACCATTACGTTAAGGGCAACCATAAAGGATTGCCCCTACGACAAGATAATGACTAGAATATTTGGATTTTTCCGCAAATCAAACTAAAAATCACACTCCAACTCACCTGGCATTATTTCAATACACAAATCATTCGGAGCTATTTCTAAAAACAGGTCAAAAAATAATATTTCATAAACTTCAGTGCTACGAGTTTTGATTTCTGTTTCAATAGCAATACTATATCTGATACTCCCGTCACTATTAGACACAATACTTGGTTCAACTGGTTCAGAAATCCGTTCATTTTGCACAGTAAAGTTAGGATGCACAAAATATGATTTGCCTTGATATAAAACTGCAAAAGTTCCATCAGCTTTATAAACAACCTGCTCAACTCCTTCAAATTTGAGAGCTTCTTCAATAAACACATCTGGAGACAAAACCGTTGGTCGGATTGTTTGAGCAGTACCATCTGGATATTTTATCTTTCTGATTTTAGCATGGGAAGAACGCTTGCGTTGATTGATAACATCACATTCCAATTCACCTGGCCTTATTTCTATACATAAATTATCTTGAATAAAATCTTCTACAAATGGGTCAAATATTGCTATTAAATAAATTTCAGTGCTGCGAGTCCGATTGGAACGTTTCATTATGACATCACCACGTTTCCCAACCCTAACTTCGCTATCTGTTACTTCTGATAATATCACTGGGTCTTTGGGAGCAGGAATCACTCTAAATTGTTGTCCTTCAGGAGTAGTTATGGTGTAAAAACCTCCGGGGCCAACTGATAAACCAATAGAAATTTCATCAGTATCAACTTGAATGATATTGTCAGCATCAGGAATGAAGGTATATAGCTTACCTGTTTGAGGACCAGTACCTTTCACATTTAAAATTCCATTTTCGTCTTGAGACAATACAAAGTCAGTCAAGTCTTCCTCATCTAAAGCCTTAACCGTAGATTGTAATAATGAATATTTGCCATAACCACCAACTCCAATACTTTTACGCATATTAACTATATATGGTAAATTAACTGATTTAGGCAATAAATACCGAGCATTTAATTTAAAATCAAACGGTGCTACAAATTTACCTGAGTTTAAATCAAGCGTCCAACCTTTTGGTACTAACCTATTTATTAAGCTTATATTGGCAAAATCTGTATTGACAAAAAATTTAGCAACATTTTCACTTAACATAGCTTCAAATTCAGGTTCATTAAGAGTTTCTATATGTTCTGGAGTCAATTCTTGCAAAACCTCAATCGGCAAATCACCCATATTTTCACTTGTTAGACCACTGAAAGCCATAATTGGTATTTGAGCAAATTGTTCTGTGGTTAAGCCTTCAAATCCTGTGATAATTGACATTTGTCTAGCTGTCATAACACTGAAAGAACCAGCAGGAATAGTTTTAATATGTTTACCAGTGAAAATGGCCAAAGCTTCTAATTCTAAATTTGAGAATTGTTCAGCAGTTAAATTGGCAATATATTCATCACTTAAACCAAAATCTGCTGGGGTATATGGTTTGGTTGCTATACTTACCCCTTCACCCAATATAACATTTTTGGACAGTCGCACTGTTGGGCTTAAGTGAACATTGGACAGAACTGTGCCGGGCATGATTATAACATCGGTAAGTACTGGCTTATCTATTGGATTACCAGTGATTGTTCCAGCAACTTTGCCACCTCTAACAACTGTACCCGAAGCTAAATAAACATCTTGAATAATTCCACCAATTTGGCTTTCATTGATTATATTGCCGGATAATATTCCACCACTTAATTTAGTTCCGATAAATGTTATGTTTTCTATAATGCCTTTATTCAGAATTGTACCGCTTAAATAGCCACCAGTTAAGCTGGCATCAGTATCTATAACAGAATTTGCAACTAAACCTAGGTTATTAACATTGGCTTTAAATACGGCGTAAGAAACACTGCCAGTTTCACCAATATTTATATCTTCTGGAAATATATTTTGCCCAACATCACAAATACCATTAACATTGTCGCTGTATACATTACATGGAATTGGTAAGTCATAGACTAACTCCAGAGGTTCTATAGTTGTACTTAAATCTGGTACTGCAATTCCGCCGTCATCAATAATGATTCCATCAACTCCAGTATCATCTCCAAGTTGACCATCAGTCAGAGTTAAACTAACTTTAACTATACCAACTAAATCATTTATATCTGCCAGTCCAAAAGTTACATTGGAGAGATTATACCAATTAACAGTACTGTTGTTTCCGGGAGTGGTAGGGCCATATTTACGATAAATAAAATCATCTAAACTGTTAATATTTTTATAATATATATCAAGATGTGCTGTCCCTGATGTTTCTAATTCAAAAGTAACTAAACTTTCTGGGAAAGAATAGCTTTCAGTGGATGCTGGCAAACTAGCTATATCAACTAGAGTAGCATTTTTGATAGAGCAGTCTTGGCAAATTAGAATGATTGCTCCTAAATCTATTTTACTCACTGAATCTACAATATTAACTATAACATCAGCTATTAACAGGTTAGTATAACCAACATCGTCACTACTAATTTTATGGACAATAGTGTTGATGTGAGTATCTTCTTCTATCAAATCATCATTGACTGCAATAACATTTACGGTTTGCTTGATATTCCAATTAGTTGAAGTAAATACAAGCGTATTAGGAGAGACTTGGCTATGTTCGCTAGTAGTTAAATTGATGGTAACTGGATAAGTCGGTTCAACAGCTAAAACTAAAGTGTAAGAGCTGCCAGCACCTTCTTCAAATACAGTTATTTGGTTACTGGAAAGCAGGACATTAGGTTTATCATTGTCGGTAACATTAACGATTAAACTTTCTACCGTTAGGTTGTTGTAATTAATATCCACACTGGTTGTATTAATGTGTACTGTGTGGATTTCATTGGTTATTATTTCATCTTCTATTGAAACGACAGCTATAGTTTGAGGGTTATTCCAATTATTATCATCAAAGGTAATAGATTTTGGAGATAAAGTAATACCAGCTTCTGGAATAAAATTAACCGTAACTGGTTGAGTTGGGGCCATAGTTAAAGCCACAGTTATGTTATCGCTCTCACCTTCATTAAAATTAAGATTATAGGTAGATAATAAAATATTGCTTATGTCATTATCTATAATATTAACAGTAACATTCTCAACTTCTAAATCTTTATAATTTAAATCTTCACTACTAACTTGATGCTGGATGGGGTTATGTTTATGTTCGCCTTCAGCAAGCTTATCATCTTCTACGGAAACAGTTACATCTTGTGGTATATTCCAAGTTTCGGTTGTGAAAACTAATGTTGTTGGATTAAGAGTAGTATTTCCATTGGTGCTTAATGTTATGCTAACGTTATCAATAGGTTGGCTGGCCAATACGATATTGTAACTATTAACATCACTTTCATTAATAATGATATTGTTAATTGATAGATGGACATTTGGACTGTCATCATCGGTAACTTGGACTATAACATTTTCTATTTGAAGATTGTTGAAATTATTATCGTCACTAGTTACGATATGCGAGATAATATGTTCATGTAATCCTTCTGCTAAATCATCATTAACATCAGTTATTTGTACTGTTTGTAAAATATCCCAATTGCTGGCATCAAAGGTCAATGAGGTTGGTTCAAAAATTAACTCTTCTGTATTTTCAAAAGTTATTGTAACCGGTCCAGTTGGAGCAAAATTTAATGATAAGCTATAGCCATTTTTGGAAATTCCTTCAATTAAACTAACTGTATTAGTTGAAATTTCAACATTGGATGTAATGAAAGTTGCGGTACAAGCTTTCTCTTTATTGATTAGTATTTCACCATTGCTATCACAATCTCCTGTCCAACCGTTGAATAGCCAACCGGTGTCTGGAGTTGCAATTAAGGTAAGTTCGGTTTGGTCAGCATAATCATATTCGCAAATATCGCCACAGTTAATGCCATATTCGACTGGAACTATGTTACCATTGCCTATTTTTTCTATGGTTAATTTATAATATACGGTTATTGGACAAGTTGAAGTGGTTGCACTTGCTGTTGCTGCTGCGGAGTCAATGGTTCCATCTGTTGCTTTAACGGAATAACTGTAAGTTGTTTCACAGGATAAGCTGCTATTATTGTAATTTGTGGCATCGGCGGCGGTTGTTGAGATTAAGCTTCCTGCTCGTTCTATTTTAAAACCAGTTTCACTTGTGCTGTTATCAGTCCAAGAGAGATTTATTTGACTTTCGGAAGCTGTTGTTGCAATTAAATTTGTAGGTGCTTCTGGTGCAGCAATTTCATAGGCTCCAATATCACAAGGGTCAGCTACGGTTTTGGGACGAGTGGCACTGCGTTGGTCAGTTGCTTCGCAGGAACCATTGTCGCCAGCATTAATTGCTAGACTGCCGTTTAGTAAGGCCATTGTTTGGGTGTCACCACCGTTGTCGGCTAATGAGCTTAAAAGTGGGTCGCCACTAAAGGTTGAGCTACAACTACCGTCCATAATTATGTTGTTGGTGTTGGTGGCAATAGTTCCATAGTTTTTGCAGTCTCCGCCACTTGTACTATTAGCAATGATAGTATTTTTTAAGTTCAAAGTTCCGTAATTTACAATTCCAGCACCTGGATCGCCGGCTGCCGCAGAATTGTTTGAAAAAGTGCTATTATTGACGGTAGCTGTATCTCCTGTTCCAACACTTAAACCAGCACCACGCCCTCCGACTGCTGAATTATTGACGAAGGTACTATTATTAACGGTTATGGTGTTACCATTGGTACCAACATCAATTCCAGCATTATGCTTGGCAGAATTTCCAGTAAAAGTACAATTGTTAATGGTGACATTAATTCCGGGAGTTCCTGACATGCGAATACCTCCACCGTTGTTAGTACCTACATTTCCATTAGCAATTGTTAAACTATTAAACGTCACTGTTCCACTAATTATTTCAAATACTCTGACTGCATTATTCCCACTGATAGTTATTTTTTGTCCAGTACCATCAATAGTGAGATTTTGAGCAATGTTTAATTGACTAGTCAAGGTGATGGTTTGCCCAGCTATACTTGGGTCAAAGGTAATTGTATTGCCAGCATTGGCGTTGGCAATGGCTTCGCGTAGGGTGTTTTGTCCCAAGCTGTAGTTACCATCTTCCGTATCGGCGGTACTGCTAACCACGAGGCTTATTACTTCAACTGTCACAGTTGCAATATTGGAATCAGCTATACCGTCGTTGATTTTGTAGGTAAAAGTACGAGTACCAAAAGTATTGGGGGTGTAAGTGAATGCACCAGTGTTGGCATCGTCAATCACAGCAGCACCACCATCATCATCGACAATTATATAAGTGAAAGCATCACCATCAGAGTCATAGCTAACAAAACTAGCCAAGGTATCACTGAGAGGCGTGTTTTGTTTGGTTGAAAATGGCCAAGTCATATCACCATTTAAAGTTCCATCGTTGCTATTGATTGAACTATCAACTGTGGTTGTGCCGGTATTGTCTTCAAATTTCCAATAACCGACTAAATTTGGTTCAGTGCCGGTTAAGATATTGGGTAGTCCTCCAAAAAGTAGTGATAACTCCAAAAAACATGTTAAGTTTCAAATACCTAATCAGGTTTAACACTACATATTGGAGGACTACCAGATATTGTTCATATTGGCTTGGATTTCGGCTTCAGTGCGGACATCATCCCAAACACGGACTTCATCTATTTGTCCGTCAAAAAAAAGACCGTTAGTTCCCATATACCTCATACTTCCAAAATATAATTGGTTAATTATTGGAGTATTTGTAAAAGAAGCCGAAGAAGCACTTAGTGTTCCATTAACATATAAAGATACGTTAGTTCCATTTTTGACCATAGCCAAATGAGTCCACATATTAGCAGTTAAAGAATCAGCAGCAGCTAATAAATTCGTAACAGAGGATGGTGCACCGTATGCGATGTCAAATTTTGAAAGATTGATACGAAGTTGTATTATATTTTTTGAATTTCCAGTATCTCCATAATCAATAATATCTTGATTAGTAACAGTATTTTGTCTTACCCAAGCTTCCAACGTCAGAGTTGATGGAGAACTAGAAAATGTTGGTGAGGCATTGATATAATCATCCACCCCATCAAAAGTTAATGCAGTACCAAAACCAACAATCGGGGCATTATTCGGTAAAACTTCAACTGTCACAGTTGCAACATTAGAATCAGCTAAACCATCATTGACTTTGTAGGTAAAAGTACGAGTACCAAAAGTATTGGGTGTGTAAGTGAATGCACCAGTGTTGGCATCATCAATCACAGCAGCACCACCGTCATCATCGACAATGATATAAGTGAAAGCATCACCATCGGGATCAGAGTTCACAAAATTAGCCAAAGTGTCACTGAGAGGCGTGTTTTGTTTGGTTGAAAAAAGCGGTGGCCAAGTAATACCACCATTTAACGTGCCATTGTTGCCATTGGGTGAACTATCGGTAGCGATTGTTCCAGTATTGTCTTCAAATTTCCAATAACCGACTAAATTTGGTTCAGTGCCGGTTAAGGTATTATTCATATTGGCTTGGATTTCGGCTTGGGTGCGGGCAGCTTTCCAAAGACGAACTTCGTCTATTTGACCATTAAATTCATCCGTTCCACCACAATTATCCCGTCTTCCAATCCAATTTGTTCCACTTGAATCAGTGATATTACCTGTTGTGTTATCCATTACATTGGCTTGTTCTATACCATCCAGATAAACAATAACGGTATCTGAAGTGACATTTCTAACAGCAGCTAAATGATGCCAATTACCGTCATTAACAACAATGTTAAGTGTTACAGTAATTTCTGTGCTGCTTGTTCCCCTTAATCTAAATACAGGATTACCATTACTATCTAAAAATAACTGAATAACTCCATTCGTGAAGCATTTTTGTTGGCTAAAAATTATTTGTAGATTTGTTGAAGTTGTTTTGAAATAAGCTTCAAGTGTTATATTGTCAGTTGCTAAAAAATTTAAACTGCTGGTTTCAGGTAAATCAATACCATCATCCGTCCCATCAAAAGTTAATGCAGTACCAAAACCAACAATCGGGGCATTATTCGGTAAAACTTCAACAGTCACAGTGGCAACATTAGAATCAGCTAAACCATCATTGACTTTGTAGGTAAAAGTACGAGTACCAAAAGTATTGGGTGTGTAAGTGAATGTACCTGTATTGGCATCGTCAATCACAGCAGCACCACTGTCATCATCGACAATAATATAAGTGAAAGCATCACCATCGGGGTCAGAGTTCACAAAATTAGCCAAAGTGTCACTGAGAGGCGTGTTTTGTTTGGTGGAAAATGGCCAAGTTATATCGCCATTTAAAGTTCCATCATTGGTATTCGGTGAACTATCAGCGGCGGTTGTGCCAGTGTTATCTTCAAATTTCCAATAACCAACTAAATTTGATTCCGTGCCGGCTAAGGTATTATCCATATTGGCTTGGATTTCAGCTTGGGTGCGGGCATCATCCCATACGCGGACTTCGTCTATTTGTCCACTAAATTCATGAAGACTATCCCATGGTGCATTTCCAATTCGAAAATTGTCAGAGCCAGTATAATTATCTGTATTAGCAGACTGTCCAACTAAAACACCATTTTGGTATATTTTTTTACCAACTCCTTGTTCAAAAACACTAGCCCAGTGATGCCAATTATTATCAATGACAGGACTACTGGCAATAAAATTATTATTATAAAAGTTTAATCCAAAGTTATTACCCGGACTAAAACCAAAGTATATTCCAGCATTGGTTGTAGAAGTACCTATGCCAATTATGGCATCTGCTGTTCCAGTACCGTTGCGTTTGGCCCACGCTTCATATGTAAACGAACTATTGGCAATGTTAATACCACTTGGCACATCAATATAATCATCCGTCCCATCAAAAGTTAACGCAGTACCAAAACCAGCAATTGGACTAGTATTCTCATAAGCCAAACTAAAATATTGCCCATTGCTCAAATTAACCCCACTAAATTCAATTTTATTACCATTAAAAGTTCCACCAGTCGTAACACTTGCATTACTAAAATCACCATCGGCATCAATCAACAAAGAATACTTAGTATTATCAACTAAATCAGCCCCAGCCACATTAGTCAAATCAAAACATAAGTGTAGTAGTACCAGTCTCCCCAGTTTCCGCCACTTTCCATTCCCGTGCAAAACGTCTAATATTACTCGGCACTTCAATGGAAGAAAAAGTCAAAGTACCATCATCATTCCCCCAAATCAAAAAATTACCATTCGCAATCCCAGAACCAGCAATAGTCACCACACTATCAGTATTAACACTACGAGATTTTGGTTGACTCAAACCACTGCCAGTACCGATGCCAGCAATATCATTGATGTAGCCGCTGTGAGAACCAGTTGAAGGGTAAATAGCAGTACCACTGGAATTAACGTAATTAATCGTACTGTCCAAAGTTATACCATATTTAATAGCCAAATAACTATTTACTTGCTGTGTTTCTGCCACATTCAGCACTTTATCATACAAAATAATTTCTGCTATATGGCCTTTCCATACTTGTCCAACAAAAATATGTTTACCGATCATAGCAGCCGGCGAAGTACTAAGATCAGTATTCCAAGGCGTAACAAAGGTATGAGTCCAACCCAATTGTCCATTTACATAAAGTTGACTTATATTGGTGTTATCATAATTAGCAATAACAATATTAGGGATAACAGTACTCCAAACAACAGCAGCTTCATTATAACCATTAAGATAACCGCTCCAAGATATACTAGTAGTTGAGTCATGGTCAAATAATGCACAAATTTCTCCCGATGGTAATATAGGAGAGCTTCTTCCGTAAGATAAAATGGGACCATCATTATTAGCAAATGGTTTTGCCACTGTAATCACGGTTCTTGCATTATTACCAGTTGGAAAATTTGTAAAAGCGTTTAAATTCATAAAATCATCCGTACCATCAAAATTCAAAGCTGGATTAAAATTCATGGCATCTACCACAACACTTGGTTGACTAGCTCCAGTACCCTGACTGGCTTGGAGATTATTTAGACTTTGGTCATCCCAAGTCCCACCAGTTGCATCAACATCAGCTTTAAGCCACAACTGCAAATTGCTTGAGACACCACCCGGATTGGCTTGTACCAATGGAGTTAACATCATCACCAACATAGCAATGATAAATCGTAATTTAGTTTTAAAAGTTAAATAATTCATAAATGATATCTTCCTTTAAGGTGTTAAAATTATTCGAACAAGAATATGGCCATAAACTTGCTGTATTTGCGTCTTCATTAGACATCTTTCCTAAATAATTGATGGTTAACGCAGAGAATATTTTAATTAATTTGATTCCATAGGTTTCACCTATGTCTATTCAAGTGTGAACCCCGTTGGGGTTGTTCAAATCCTGAAAGGATTGAATGTGAATAGCCACCGATGAAATCGGTGGAATATATAAGGGCAACCATAAAGGATTGCCCCTACGACAAGATAATGACTAGAATATTTGGATTTTTCCGCAAATCAAACTAAAAGTCACACTCCAATTCACCTGGCATTATTTCAATACACAAATCATCAGGAGCAGCTTCTAAAAATGGGTCAAAAGATAACATTTCATAAACTTCAGTACTGCGAGTGTTAGTTTCTGATTCAATAGCAATGCTATATTTGATACTACCGTCATCATTAGGCACAATACTTGGTTCAACTGCTTCAGAAATCCGTTCATTCTTCACGGCAAAGTCAGGAACAACAAAGTATGGTTTGCCTTGGTATAAAATTGCAAAAGTTCCATCAGCTTTATAAACAACCTGTTCAACTCCTTCAAATTTAAGAGCTTCTTCAATAAATACATCTGGAGATAAAACTGTTGGCCGGATTGTTTGAGCAGTACCATCAGAATATTGAATTTTTCTGGTTTTAGCACGAGAAGAACGTCTGCGTTGATTACCATCACATTCTAAATTACCGGGAGAAATCTCTATACATAAATTATCAGCAAAATCTTCTACAAATGGGTCAAACATTGCTATTTCATAAACATCTGTGCTGCGAGTTCGATTGGAGGATTTCATCATCACATCACCACGTTTACCAACTGTTACTTCGCTATCAGTTGTTTCTGCCAAAGCTATTGGGTTTTTAGGAGCTGGCACAACTTTATATTGCTGACCTTCTGGAGTAGTTATGGTGTAAAAACCACCAGCTCCGACTGACAAACCAATAGGAGTTTTATCAGTATCAACTTGAATAACATCGTCAGCATCAGGAATAAAAGCATATTGCTTTCCTTCTGAATCACCTATACCTTCCACATTTAAAATTCCACTATCTTCTTGAGATAATACGAACTCAGTTAAGTTTTCCTTTTCTAAAGATTCAGTAGAAGATTCAAGTAATGGAGTACCAGCACCACCTATTCCAAATCCACTGTTCATATCTGGTAAAGTCGGCATATTTTCTGAGGTTGAAAGACTCTTTGGGGTTATTTTGGCACCCATTGGAGCTGTTAATTCACCGGTTTCTAAATTTAAATCCCAACCTTCAGGCAATAATTTGACTATATTTTTTGGTTTAATGGTGTCAATATTAAAATTAACAAACAGCTTAGAAACATTTCTACTTGGCATCCTTTGAAAGACTTTAACATTAAGTGTATTTACATGCTCTGGAGTAAATTCTCCTAAAACTTCAGGCGAAAAATCACTCATATTTTCTTTAGTTAAACCTTCTAAAGCTTCCACTGGAATTTCGGCAAACTGTTCCTCAGTTAAACCTTCAAGTCCCTCTATAACAGCCATTTGTTCTGGCCCCATTTCAGTTAAGGCTTCTGGCGGAATGTCTGCGATATCTTCAGGGTCAAAAGTTGTCAAAGCTTCTAATTCTAATTTGGAAAATTGTTCAGCATCTAAATTAGCTATATCTTCAGCATCTATACCAAAATCTTCTGGTTGATATGGTTCAGTCGGTATGATAACGCCTTCACCTAATATAACATCATCTGGCAGTTTAACTGTTGGACTCAAAATAATGTTGGTTAAAACTGTACCGGGCAGAACTTCAACATCGGTTATTAGTGGAGGATTAATTGGACTACCAGTTATAGTTCCACCAATTTTGCCACCTTTAACAACTGTGCCTGAAGTCAGTTCAACATCTGTAATAGCACCACCAATTTGACTTTCATTGGTTATATTGCCGGACAAAGTTCCACCACTTATTCCACTTCCAACAAATGTGATGTTTTCTATGGTGCCTTCATTTTCAATAGTACCAGTCAAAGAACCACCAGTTAAAATAACTCCTTCTCCTATAGTTGAATTACCAATCATTCCTTGGTTTTCAACATCGCCTTCAAATGTAGCATTAGAAAGACTACCACCATTGCCTAAAGTTATTTCTTCGCTAATAGTTTGCTCTCCTACATTGCAAACACCACTTGTACCACATACAGTTGGTAAATTATTTTCTTGTACTACTTCCGGGTCTTCAATTGTAATTTCATCTAGGTTAACCCCCTCAGGTAAATCTTCTTCTAATAGAGGCGGTAAGTCTTCTTCTGCAATTGGTTCTTGGATAGCAATTCCACCGTCATCAATTATGATTCCATCAACTCCGGTGTCATCTCCGAGTTGGCCATCAGTCAAGGTTAAATTTACCTTAACCATATTATTAACTAGTTCAAAAGTTACATTGGAAAAGGTATACCATCCTATGGTACTGCTATTCCCCGGAGTTGTTGGCCCATATTTGCGATAGACAAAGTTATCTAAACTATTAATATTTTTGTAATATATACCTACATGAGCGGTTTCAGTTGCTTCTAATTCAAATCTTATCAAATCAGTTGGGAAAGAATAGCTTTCGGTTGATTGAGGCAAAGATTCTATTGCTACCGTTCCAGCATTTTTTATAGTGCAACCTTGACATTCTAAAGCAATTTCTCCTAAATCCATTTGAGCTACTTCATCAACAATATTCACCGTAACATTAGTAACTAACAGATTATTATAACCAATATCATTACTGATAACTTTATGAGTTATGGTATTAATGTGAGTATCTTCCTCAACTAATTCATCATCAACTGCGGTAACGGTAACAGTTTGCTCAATATTCCAATTGGTTGAAGTAAATGTTAGCGTATTGGGAGAGACTTGCGTATGTTCGCTAGCAGTTAAATTAATGGTAACTGGATTGGCCGGTTCAACAGTTAAAACTAAAGTATAATTGCCGCCAGTACCTTCTTCAAATACGGTTATTTGGTCACTGGAAAGCAGCACATTAGGTTTTTCATTGTCGGCAACATTAACGATTAAATTTTCTACAGCCAAATTGTTGTAATTAAGGTCATTACTAGTTGTATTTATATGTACTGTATGGATTTCATTGGTTATTATTTCATCTTCTATTGAGGTGACAGATATAGTTTGAGACGCATTCCAATTATTACTATCAAAGGTAATAGATTCTGGAGATAAAGTGATACCAGCTTCTGGGGTTAAATTAACCGTTACTGGTTGAGTTGGAATTATACTCAAAGCTATGGTTATGTTATCGCTATCACCTTCATTAATATTGAGAGTGTAGGTAGATAATAAAATACTGCTTATATCGTTATCTATGACATTAACCGTAACATCGTTAACTGCTAAACCATCATAATTTAAATCAGCACTACTAACTTGATGTTGGATAGGGTCGTGTTGATGTTCACCTTCGTCTAAACTATCATCTTCTACGGAGATGGTTATATTTTGTGGTATATTCCATGTTTCAGCAGTGAAAATTAATGTTGTTGGGTTAAGAATGGTATTTTCATTGGTGTTTAATGCAATGGTGACATCATTAACTGGTTGGCTGGTCAATACGATATTATAACTGTTAATATCACCTCCTTCATTAACAATAACATTGTTAGTTGAAATATGAACAGCCGGACTGTCATCATCGGTTATTTGAACTATAACATCCTCTATTTGAAGATTGTTGAAATTAATATCACTACTACTAATGGTATGAGAGATAGTATGTTCGTGTGAACCTTCAGATAAATTATCATTTATATCAGTTATTTGTACTGTTTGCGGAATGTTCCAATTGCTGCTGTCAAAAGTTAGTGATTCTGGTTCAAAAAGCAATTTCTCTCCCCCATTTAAGGTTATAATAACTGGTTCGGTTGGAGCAAAATTTAATGATAAGCTATAGCCATTATTGGAAATACCTTCAGTTAAACTTATTGTGTCAGTTGAAATTTCAATATTGGGTTTAATGAAAGTTGCACTACAGCTTTTATCGCTATTTATCTGCACTGCACCATCATCATCACAGTCTCCTGCCCAACCAGTGAATATCCAACCGGTATCTGGAGTTTGAGTTAAGATAAGTTCGATTTGGTCGGCATAGTCATATTCGCAAGTAATACCACAGTCAATTCCGTAAGAAGTAGTTATGGTTCCGTTGCCAGTTTTGCTGACTGTGAGTTGATATAATACGGTTACTGGACAAGCTGAGGTGGTTGCACTTGCTGTTGCTGCTATGGAATCAACGGTTCCATCTGTTGCTTTAACAGAATAACTGTATGTTGTTTCACAAGATGGACCACTATCACTATAACTTGTGACATCGGCAGCAGTAGTTTGAATTAAAATACCATCACGTTCTATTTTAAAACCAGTTTCATTAGTAATGTTATCAGTCCATGATAGATTTATTTGAGTTTCGGAAGCAGTTGTCGCATTTAAACTTGTAGGAGCTAGTAGTTCATATTCATAGGCTCCTATATCACAAGTATCATTCTTGGGACGAGTTTCACCACGTTGGTCAGTTGCTTCGCAAGTTGCATTATCGCCGGCATTTATCGCTGGACTACCAGTTTGTAAAGCCATTGTTTGAGTAGTACCACCATTATCGGCTAATGCACCTAACATTGGATCACCACTAACTGTCGGGCTACATGTATTGTCTTCAATTAGGTTGTTGGTATTAGTAGAAATAGTTCCTGTATTTTCACAATCTGTAGTAGTGCTATTGGCGATTATTGTATTTGACAGATGCAAAGTCCCTGAATTTATGATACCTTTATCATTGCCTGAAATGGTAGAGTTTTTTATATTTAATGTATCAGTATCTCTAATACCTTCCCAAATATTAGTATTATTGAAAATTGTACTGTTATTAATATTTATAACGTTATCAGAATATATAGCATAAAAAAAACCATTATTATTAGCAACAGTAATATTATTAAATGTAACATTAATATTTCCCATAGAATAAAGAGATTTTCCAGTATTTCCAAAAAAATTACTATTATTAATAGTTAAAGTACTATAAGAATAAACAATACCACTATTACCATTAAAAGTATTGTTGGAAAACTCGCAATTATTAAACGTCAAAATCCCATCATTATAAAAAAAACCAGAAATATTTCCGCCAGTACTATCAGAAAATGTACTATTATTTATTGTTAAATCGCCTCCACTATTGAGTCTAATAGCACCATTGTAATCAGCACCAGCATAACTTTTGGTAAAAGTTAAATCATTAATAGTCATTGTGCTAGAAATTTGGAAAAACTGTGTATCTGCCAAATCTGCCGTACCATTACCATTTGCATCACCACTAAGAGTTATATTTTGCCCAGTACCATCAATAGTTAAATTTTTATCAATAGTTAATTGACTACTGAAAGTTATAGTTTGCCCTGCAATGCTGGAATCAAAGGTTATTGTGTCACCTGAATCGGCATAAGTAATAGCTTCTCGTAAAGTATTATTTCCAGAACTGGTATCTGCATCTAAAACATCCGAAGTATTATCAACTACTAAGTTTTTAGGTGGATGGATAAATTCATAAGCTCCAATATCACAACTAGCATCTCTTGTTTCACCACGTTGATCAGTGGATTCACAAGTTCCACTATCACCAGCATCTATCGCTGGACTACCAGCTTGTAAAGCCATTGTTTGAGTAATACCACCATTATCGGCTAATGCACCTAACATTGGATCACCACTAACTGTCGGGCTACATGTATTGTCTTCAATTAGGTTGTTGGTATTAGTAGAAATAGTTCCTGTATTTTCACAATCTATAGTAGTATTATTGGCAACTATTGTATTTGACAGATTTAAAGTATTCCAATTTGTGATACCTTTGTCATTATTGGAAATGGTAGAATTTTTTATATTTAATATGACTAAATCACCTGTCCAAATATCAGTATTATTAACAATTGTGCTATTATTGACATTTATGTTTTTATCAACCCAATGACTGTACAAAAATCCCGCATTATTATTAGCAGTAACATTGTTAAATGTAACAGCACTACCTGCCGAAATATATATAACCCTTCCAGAATTTCCGGAAAAACTACTATCATTGAAAGTTAGTTGACTAGTTTGATGGAAAACAATGCCACTATTATCATTAAAAGTATTGTTAGAAAATTCGCAATTATTAAACGTCAAAGCCCCATCATTATAAATAAACCCAGAAATATTTCCGCCAGTACTATCAGAAAATGTACTATTATTTATTGTTAAATCGCCTCCACTATTGAGCCTAATAGCACCATTGTAATCAGCACCAGCATAACTTTTGGTAAAAGTTAAATCATTAATAGTCATTGTGCTAGAAATTTGGAAAAACTGTGTATCTGCCGAATCTGCCGTACCATTACCATTTGCATCACCACTAAGAGTTATATTTTGCCCAGTACCATCAATGGTTAAATCTTTATCAATAGTTAATTGACTACTGAAAGTTATAGTTTGCCCTGCAATGCTGCTAAAGGTTATTGTGTCACCTGAATCAGCATAAGTAATAGCTTCTCGTAAAGTATTATTTCCAGAACTGGTATCTGCATCTAAAACATCCGAAATATTATCAACTACTAAGTTTTTAGGTGGTGGAAATTCATAAGCTCCAATATCACAACTAGCATCTCTTGTTTCACCACGCTGATCAGTGGATTCACAAGTTCCACTATCACCAGTATCTATTGCAGGACTACCAGTTTGTAAAGCCATTGTTTGGGTATCACCGCCGTTGTCTGCTAGTGTGCTAAGTAGCGGATCGCCAGTGAGGGTTGCACTACAGCTTCCGTCTTCAACTAGATTATCACTACTGACACTTATACCACTGCAATCACCACCTGTATTACCGGCAATAATGGTATTTGTTAGATTGACTGTACCACTAGTATGATGTATACCACCGGTTCCAAGAATAGCTGAATTATTAGAAAAGGTACTATTATTAATTATTGTTGATATCACGTTGTAATTCGTAATACCTCCACCATATCGGTCAGTTGAATTACCAACAAAAGTACTATTGTTAACTATTAAAGTTGCTTCACTACTGCTAATAGCACCTCCATCCCAACTTGCTGAATTATTAGAAAAGGTACTGTTATTGACTGTTACTGTTGTTCCCGAATCAACACGAATACCAGCTCCAGCATTAGTATCAGTACTTACATTGGTTTTTCCATTGGCAATTGTTAAATTATTAAATATCACTGTACCAGAACTAACGTCAAACACTCGCACCGCATTATTGCCACTTATAGTTATATTTTGTCCGGTACCATCAATGGTTAAATTTTTATCAATATCTAATTGGCTACTGAGAGTGATAGTATAATCAGCATCAAAATTGATAGTGTCACCGGCAGTTGCATCAAGAATAGCTTGTCGTAAAGAATTGGCTCCACTATCCGAGTTATTTGTGACAGTGATAGTTGCCGCTTGTACCAATGGACTTGGCACAAAAATCATTAATAATGTCGCTATTAATATAGCAACGATAAATCGTAATTCAGTTTTAAAAGTTAAATAATTCATAATTGATATCTACCTTAAAATGGTCAAATAATTAATAAATCCATACTTAAAATATATTATACTCCAATAACTTTACACATGCCAATTTATTGAGCAAGAAGGATGTTTTCTCGTTCCCAACAGTTTCGTCTCATCGTTTACATTTAAGTCCCAAGCAACAAATGTAGGATGGATGACTTCTCTCCTTACCTGACTCCAGAAAATAACATATCCGGAGTCGCAAGGTCTCCTTGCTATTTTAAAAATCACACTCCAACTCACCTGGCATTATTTCAATACACAAATCATCAGGAGCTGCTTCTAAAAATGGGTCAAAAGACAACATTTCATAGACTTCAGTACTGCGAGTGTTAGTTTCGGATTCAATGGCAATACTATATTTGATACTACCGTCACCATTAGGCACAATACTTGGTTCAACTGCTTCAGAAATCCGTTCATTTTGCACGGTAAAATTAGGAACAACAAAATATGGGTTGCCTTGATATAAAATTGCAAAGGTTCCATCAGCTTTATAAACAACCTGCTCAACTCCTTCAAATTTAAGGGCTTCTTCAATAAACACATCTGGAGATAAAACTGTTGGCCGAATTGTTTGAGCAGTACCATCTGAATATTCAATTTTTCTGGTTTTAGCACGAGAAGAACGTCTACGCAAATTGCCATCACATTCTAATTCGCCGGGAAAGATTTCTATACATAAATTATCTGGAGCAAAGTCCTCAACAAATGGGTCAAACATAACTATTTCATAAACTTCTGTGCTGCGAGTTCGGTTAGAAGATTTCATCATCACATCACCACGTTTCCCAACCCTAACTTCGCTATCAGTTACTTCTGACAATATCAATGGGTCTTTAGTAGCAGGAATCACCTTATATTGCTGTCCTTCTGGAGTAGTTATAGTGTAAAAACCTCCTGGACCAACTGATAAACCAATAGGAATCTCATCAGTATCCACTTGAATAATATTGTCAGCATCAGGAATAAAAACATATAGCTTGCCTTTTTGAGGACCAGTACCTTCCACATTTAAAATTCCATTTTCGTCTTGAGACAATACAAAGTCAGTCAAGTCCTCCTCAGCTAAAGCCTTAACCGTAGATTGTAATAATGAATATTTGCCATAACCACCAACTCCAATGCTTCTACGCATATTAACTATATATGGCATTTTGACTAATTTGGGCAATAAATACCGGGCAGTTAATTTGGAACCAAACGGTGCTACAAATTTACCTGAGTTTAAATCAAGCGTCCAACCTTTTGGTACTAACCTATTTATTAAGCTTATATTGGCAAAATTCGTATTGACAAAAAATTTAGCAACATTTTCACTTAGCATGGCTTCAAATTCAGGTTCAGCAATGATTTCTAAATGCTCTGGAGTTAATTCTTGCAAAACTTCAACCGGCAAATCACCCATATTTTCACTTGTTAGACCACTGAAAGCCATAATTGGTATTTGGGCAAATTGTTCTGTGGTTAAGCCTTCAAATCCTGTGATAATTGACATTTGTCTAGCTGTCATAACAGTGAAAGAACCAGCAGGAATAGTTTTAATATGTCTACTGGTAAAAGTAGCCAAAGCTTCTAATTCTAATGTGGAGAATTTTTCAGCAGTTAAACTAGCAATATCTGCATCACTTAAACCAAAATCTGCTGGAGTATATGGTTCGGTTGCTATCGTAACCCCTTGACCAAATATAACATTTTTTGACAGTCGCACTGTTGGGCTTAAGTGAACATTGGACAGAACTGTGCCGGACATGATTGTAACATCAGTAAGTACTGGCTTATCTATTGGGTTGCCAGTGATGGTTCCAGCAATTTTGCCACCTCTAACAACTGTACCTGAAGCTAATTCAACATCTTGAATGACTCCACCGATTTGACTGGCATTGACAATATAACCTGATAATATACCACCACTTAATTCGGTTCCAATAAATGTTGTATCTTCTATAATGCCTTTATTCAGAATTGTACCACTCAGATAACCACCGACTAAAGTTGCTCCGGTATCAATAATTGAATTGGCAATCAAACCTTGATTATTAACATCATCTTTAAATATGGCATAAGCAACACTTCCATCCTCACCAATATTTATATCTTCTGGAAATATATGTTGTCCAACATCACAAATACCATTAACAGTATTGCTGTGTACGTTGCATGAAAGTGGTAAGCCATAGGGTAATTCCAGAGGCCCTGTTATTGTACTTGAATCTGGTACTGCAATTCCGCCATCATCAATAATGATTCCATCAACTCCAGTATCATCTCCAAGTTGACCATCAGTCAGAATTAAACTAACTTTAACTATACCAACTAAATCATTTATATCAGTCAATCCAAAAGTTGCATTGGAAAGATTATACCAAGCTGTTGTATTGCTTTCACCCGGAGTTGTGGGGCCATATTTACGATAGACAAAGTTATCTAAGTTGGTGATATTTTTATAATATATATCAAGATGAGCTGTCCCTGATGTTTCTAATTCAAAAGTAACTAAACTTTCTGGGAAAGAATAGCTGTCGGTTGATTGTGGCAAAGAAGCTATATCAACCAGAGCAGCATTTTTGATAGAGCAATCTTGGCAAACTAAAATGATTGAACCTAAATCTACTGTTGAATTATTATCAGTTACATTGACGGTTAAAGTTTCTATCGTGTTGGAATCATCACTGACAACACGTATAGTATGAATTTCATTAGTTATAACATCTTCTATCGCTGTTATCGCTATTGTTTGAGATAAATTGGAATCGGTAAAAGTTATGGTTTCTGGAAATACTGAAATGCCAGCCTCTGCAATAAAGCTGATTGTAATTGGTTGATTTGGAGTAGAACTAACAGACACAGTTATATTACCAGTTTCACCTTTATTTATTTTAATATTGTTGGTGGAAAATAAAACACTTTTAATATCAATAATTTTAACCGTAACATCATTTATAGGTAGATTGTGATAGTTTGGGTCATCACTACTTACCTGATGGTGAATAGATTCGTGTTGATGTTCTGTTTCATTAAGATGGTCATCATATGCAGAAACAGTGACATTTTGTAGTACATTCCAATTTTCATCGGTAAAAATTAACGTGGTTGGGTTAAGAGTGGTATTTTCACTAGTATTTATGGTAATGGTAACATAACTCATTGGTTGGCTAGTCAGCATAATGTTGTAACCACTATCAGTGTCGTTTTCATTGATAACCATAGCGTTATTTGAGATATGGACACCAGCACTATCATCATCAGTGGCTTGAACTATGACATTTTCTACTTGAAGGTTATTGAAATTAATGTCATTGCTAGTAACTGTGTGAGAAATGATATGTTCGTGTGAACCTTCGGCTACATCGTCATTTAGATAAGTTATTTGTATGGTTTGTGGAATATCCCAATTATTACTGTCAAAAGTTAATGAGTTTGGTTCAAAAATAAGTTCTTCGGTGCTATCTAAATTTATAGTGACTGGTTCTGTTGGCGACGTACTAAGCCATAAACTATAACCATCATTGGAAATACCTTCTGTTAGGTTGATTGTAGTAGTTGATATTTCTATTTTAGAAATGAGTTTCGCAGAAATTTCATGATGTCCCCGGAACGTCCATGTCCCGTTGACTAATCAATTTTTCAGCGAAACCGGTTATAATTGCCCCGACACGTCCGGTCTCATCGGGCGACTCTGCACTGAAGCAGCTCCGTCCCACCGACTCCCCCATGACTTAACGGTGAGCTTGTTCAAAATTTCAAGAAATGCACTCCGTTTAACTATTTCTTCAAATTTAAGAACTCTCACCTAGTCGCGGACTACTCGACTTCGGCTTCGCCTCTCCATGTCTCGCAGCGTTGGACGAAAGTTGCGGTACAAGCTTTATCTTTATTGATTCGTACTTCTCCATTGCTGTCACAATCTCCATCCCAGCCAGTGAATATCCAACCAGTATCTGAAGTTTGAGTTAAGGTCAGTTCAGTTTGATCGGCATAATCGTGTTCGCAGTCAGTACCACAACTTATGCCGTAATCTGCTTCTATAGTTCCATTGCCGTTTTTTTCTACAGTTAAGTTATGATATACGGTTACTTGTACTGGACAAACTGAGGTGGTTGCACTTGCTGTTGTTGCTGTGGAATCTCCATTGACATTGGTTGCTGTGACGGAATAGTTGTAGGTTGTTCCGCAGGATAGGCTGCTATTACTGTAGCTTGTGACATCGGAAGCAGTTGTTGTGATTAAACTACCGGCTCGTTCTATTTTAAAACCAGTTTCATTGTTGCTGTTGTCAGTCCATGACAGGTTGATTTGAGTTTCGGATACAGTTGTTGCATTTAAATTGGTTGGGGCATTTGGAGGACAAGCTGAAGTGGTTGCACTTGCTGTTGTTGCTGTGGAATCTCCATTGGCATTGGTTGCTGTGACGGAATAGTTGTAGGTTGTTCCGCAGGTTAAACCAGTATCATTGTAATTAATTGCATCGGCAGCAGTTGTTGTTATTAAACTACCATCACGTTCTATTTTAAATCCGGTTTCATTATTACTATTATCAGTCCAAGACAAATTTATTTGGATTTGGGAAACCGCAGTAGCAGTTAAGGCAGATGGAGCAACTGGTATAGCAATTTCATAAGCTCCAATATCACATGGGTCAGCAACAGTTTTGAGGCGGGTTTCATCACGTTGGTCGGTGGATTCGCAAGTACCATTATCACCTGCGTTTATCGCTGGACTTCCGGCTTGTAACGCCATTGTTTGAGTGTCACCGCCGTTATCAGCTAATGCACTTAAAAGTGGATCACCGCTGACTGTTGGGCTACAACTGCCGTCCTCAATCAGATTATTAACATTAACTGCTAGTGAACCAGAACAGTCACTTGCTGCTGTACCCTTATTAGAAACAATACTGTTGTACATTTCTAAAGTACCTAAATTTGTTATGCTTCCATACGGACTAGTAGTGGAATCATCAAGTATAGTCGTATTCTTTATAATTATAGTATCACCGAGGTCATTCATTATGGAAGCAGAACTACCAACATTATTGTTATTATTGTAAAATGTGCTGTTAGTAATATTAATGGTTCCTGAAAATCCACCACGTAAAGCTGTACCTAATCCTAAATTACTGCTAGAATTACTAATAACAGAATTTTCAATATTAAAAGTTCCACCATTCGCAATAGCACCCGGAGATGAATTACCATCATTCCCATTCAGCACACATCCATCAATAGTAACATTTGTACCAGTTCCGGTTGTTATAGCTGTGCCAAATGTACCACCAGCATTAATAATGTTGAGAGTATTAAATACTACTGTGCTGTTGTTTGTTATGCTAAATATTGATGTTGTGTTATTCCCACTAACCGTTATATTATTAGTGCCACCATCAATAGTTAAATCCTTATCAATAGTTAATTGGCTACTGAGAGTTATGGTTTGGTTGGCAATACTGAAAGTTATATTACTAGTAGCACAAGAATTATCAATTGCATAACGTAGAGAATCAGTACCACTATCTGCATTATTAGTTACTACCGGGTTTGTGATACAAGACACATCTGTTGCTAAAGTAAATACATTTCCATCAGCCAAATTAATACCGGTAAAAGTAGCAATTCCGCCGGTATAACTATCTGCAACAATTTGAGTAGGAGTTCCGGTAGTAAAATTTCCATCATTGTCGGTATCAACTAACAATACAGCATCAGTTCCGGTTAAAGTTAAAGCATTCACATCCATCGTTACCGTTACTGTTCCAACATCATTAGTGTGTTGTACTTTCCATTCACGTCCTAAGCGACTTGAGGTTAAAGCCGGAACATCTGTAGTTTCATCATCTGTAATTGTTCCATCATCATTACCCCAAATCAAAAAATTACCATCAGCGATACCAGAACCAGTGATGGTGACAATACTATCAGTATTAACACTCCGTGATTGAGGTTGGTTCAAATCACTACCAGTATCAGTACCAATGCCGGCGATGTCGTTAATATAACCGCTGTGTGTACCAGTTGAAGGATAAATAACCGTTGAACCATCTGAAGCAAGGTAGTTAATACCACTGTCTAAAGTCAGCCCATATTTTAAAGACAAATAACTATTTACTTGTTGTCTTTCAGTTGCATCAAGTGCTTTATCATAAAGAATAATCTCAGAAATCTGCCCATTCCAAAATTGTCCACCAAAGCCAAAATGTTGACCAATATATCCAACGCCTAAAACCGTATTCCAAGGTGTACCATATGTGTTAGTCCATATTGATTGCCCATCGACAAAAAGTTCGCCGATACCAGCATCATAAGTTCCCATAGCAATTTGAGGAGTTTCAAGCCAAGTTGCCCCAGCAGTACTATAAGGAATCATAAAACCACTCCAAGATATTTGTCTAACAAGCAAATCAACAGCCAATGAACAAGATTCTCCTGTTCCCGGCGGATTTTTTCCATAAGCAAAAATAACCCTTGTACCAGTATCAGTTGAAGTAGCCACTGCAATCATAGTTCTTGCATTACCGCCGGTTGGAAAATAAGCAGTGCTATCTAAGGTAAGAAAGTCACTTATCCCATCGAAATTCAAAGCTGGGTTAAAATTCATGGCATCAGTTACTACACTTGGTTGGTCAGCTCCAGTACTCTGGCTGGCTTGGAGACCATATGGACTTTGATCATCCCAAGTCATGGTTGCCCCAGTTGTTACACCAGTATCAGCCTTAAGCCACAGTTGCGGTGCTGAACCAATGCCACCGGGAGTGGGAGTAGAATCTATAGCTAGAGTAAAAAATTCTCCAGCATTAAAATCAACACTAGTACTACTACCAGTGAAAGAATAAGCCGTAGCAGCAGAAAAATCAGTACTATTACTAACTAATAAGTATTTTGCATTTGTACCTGATATAGTGACAGTTACACTACCAACCGTACCAGTTTCCTGTACCTTCCAAATCTTTGTCAAATGTATCTTATCACCGGAAGTTTGATTGTAAGTCACAGTACCATCATTATTGCCCCACACAAGAAAAGAATTGTCAGCAGAAAATGCCCCGCCATTATCTATGGTTATCAGTGCATCAGTATTGATACTTTTGGATTTGCGTTGGTCAAGGTTTGAAGCATCATCACGTCCAATACCAGCAATATCATTGATATAACCACTGTGTGTGCCAGTTGAAGGATAAATAACCGTTGAACCGTCTGAAGCAAGATAATTAACGGTGCTGTCCAGCGTGATGCCGTATTTAATGGCTAGATAGCTTTCAATTTTTTTTAAATCAAGAGTTCCATTAAGAGCAGCACTGTAAACAATGATTTCGGCAACACTACCATTCCAGTCATCCGCACCCGGTACCCAAGGATTCTCACCAATATACCCATCGGCTGCTGCTGTTACTGTATCCCAAGGTGGTGTAAAAGTAAATGGTGTTGAAGCATCAGCTGTACCATTACCATAAATGTAGCCTTTATCACCATTACCATAGATACCACTAATGATGCTTGGAGTAGTATCCCCCCACGTTAAACTAGTACTTTCATAAAAATGGAATCCACCATTAATAACCGGTCGTCCGGTTCCAGAATGAAAACTAAGTGCTGATGCTTGAGTTCCCACTATTGCTCCGTAGTAAAAAATTATAGGATTTGTAACAGAATTTGTTTGATTTGCTACCGCAATCATAGTACGATCACCACTACCTGTTGGTAAACCAACTAGATCGCTTAATTTAAAATTTTGATTTGCAGCTGCATCAAAATCAAGTGTTGGGTTAAAATTGAACGCATTGGTAGCAAAAGTCGGTTGCTGAGAGGCAATAGCTTGGTCAGCTGTGCGAGTATTTGGACTTTGATCGGTCCAAGAAGTAACACCAGCACCGTCAGTGGTAGTACTGGTTCCTGCATTAGCTTTAAACCACAATTGTAAATCCGTAGAAACCCCACCCGGATTTGCTTGTACCAACGGAGTTAACATCATCACCAACATAGCAATGATAAATCGTAATTTAGTTTTAAAAGTTAAATAATTCATTATTTGTATCTCCTTTTTAAGGTGTTAAAATTATTCGAACAAGAATATGATCATAAACTTGCTGTATTTATATACTCATTAATTTTTAAGTGGTCTATAATAATACCTTCACAAAAAATCCAGATAAAAAATGTATATTATTGTTCCCAAACTCCTGTTTGGGAACGTAATGCTGTTAAAGCTCTGCTTTGATTTTAGGTAAAATATATCATTGATAAAAGATGTGTTAATAATTAAAATGGAAATTATTAAGTCAAGTATCTGATTATATAAAATTTGTCGGCTGTTAATATTAGCATAAGCAATATTATTAATGAGTAATTGTATCCTGATAACCTGACAAAAACTTTAACTATGATCAAATATTTAAGTTTTAACTCCTTGCATAAATTATCAAAATCAAAATTTCCAAAATAAATTTTTTCTAAATGACATAGTTATACTATTGTTTTAAATGACGTAATTACCAATATTCTATATCTGATAATAAGCCTTTAAGAATTTTTTAAGCATTGTCTGTTGATCAAAACTAGCAATTTCAAGTATCATTATTTAGATGAGCAAACAAGCTCAAAAAATACTTAGATTCCATCATTTCGAATTGGTATCTTAAATTTTTATAAATAATAATTGGAATAAGCAGTGGAAAAATCTATCTATATAGCTATCGTAGAACAATATGATAAACAATTAGTTAAATCTGTTAATGAAAAAATAAAAGATGGGTATAAACCACATGGAAATATTGTTGTATCTTTTGATAAAACTGGTGTTATTAAATCTTATGTACAAGTCATGATGTTACAGGAAGAGTAGTATTCAACAGCTTAACAATTGGTGTAGTTTATGGCGTGTATTAAGAATATACACATAAAATATCCTCGTTCCCAATCTCTACAGTTTAACTACCATTGAGGCAACGTGCATAAAATAACATATGATTTTCTTAAGGATTTCGGAGTACAAGGTTCCCTTGTTTTAACTTGCAAGGAGACCTTACAACTCCAAAAGTTGAGTAAGTTATTTTATGCTCGTTCCTTATGTAACGGGTAGTCTTGCACAAAGTTCATTCTAAAAAATCTGATAGATTTATCACTACATTATTGCAGGACTACCAATTTTTATATACAGAGCAATAAACTTTTCTGGTATTAATTTAACTATATTATCTAGCTTAATGCACACAATATGCTTTAATGTAAATGGCTTCTCTTAATTTCAAAAAAGGCAAATCATGTTGTTTATTAAATATTTATAACCTTGTTATCAAATTGTACATTTATTTCAGCAAATGCAGAACCTACATTCCGCACACCCATATCCAACATATAATCTTTCATAAGGAGTTTCGCAGAAATTTCATGATGTCCACAGAACATCCATGTCTCGTGAACTAATCAATTTTTTAACTTAACTATTTCTTCAAATTTTTGAACTCTCACACAAATCACAGACTACTAGACTTCGGATTCGCCTCTCCATGTCTCGCAACGTAAGTTATAATAAAAGTTGACAAAATTATAGATTTTGTGATAAATTTCATACTGATTTATGGTTGTTTATATCATTTGATTACTTAAAATTTTTTTCATTCCTAACCTAGAGATTAGTGACTAGAACCTTATTATTTGAAAGCTCTCTGTGTTATATCAATTATCTTAATAAAATCCCTCAAAATTTATAAAATTATGTCTTTATTAAAAAAAATCCCGTATTTAATTTTAATCATTGTTTCAATAGTAAATGCTGAACCAACTTCTGAAATTGTAACTTCAGAAGAAATTGTAACAGTTACAAAAGAATGGGTGGAAACTCAAGAAAACGTTATTTCTAAAATTAGTTCTAGTCTGAAAAATGTTAGCAATACTCTGAAAAAACAACAAAAGGATTTTAAAAAGAAAACCTTGAAATTAAAAAAAGTTGATAAGATTACTGACAAAATGTTGGAAGAAGCGGCAGAACAAAAGCAGCTTATTAAAGCCAAACTGGAGAATTTGAAAGTTAAACGCCAACAATTACGAGATAATTTAGATCAACATATATCTCATGTAGCAAAATTGCCAATTAAAGCACAGAAAGAAATAACCTTGTATAAACAAGCAATTAAGCTGGAAAAATCTCATATTGAACTACTCAATAAAAAAGCTAAGTTGTTTATTAAGCAGATTAATATAGCTATGCAATGGCACAGTAAGTTACAAACTAAGCGTATCCAAACCATAATTAAAGAACATAAACAAATAATTGAACTAACTCAAACTGAGTTAAAACATATTCAGGAAAAATTCATATTAGAAACAGATGAACACCACAAAAGTCTAGAAAATTTAGAGAGTTTAGAAAATATTACTGACACAATGATGGACGAATCTGCTCAATCCAAACAGGATATTAATAATAAACTGGAAAAATTACGAGTGGAACGTCAAACAGCCCAAGGTTTTTTGGAAAATTATTCTACTCGTTTAATGGAACTACAAACTGCTTTGGAAAAACTGCCTCAATCCAAAGAATTAAAAATTATTCAAAAACAAACGGCTACTGAAATAGAACAATATACTATTTTATATCAGCAATTAGCTTCACTTGAGAAGGTACATCTTGAGCAACTCAATACTAAAAATATAACAATTATTAAGCAAACTTTATTGGCTTTAGAATGGCACTCTCAACTGAAACATGCTCGTATTAAACGATTCATTAACAAGCAAGAGCAAACCATAAATACTTCTAAAATTAATCTTGTCAAAAATAAAGAAAGTTTGGATTTAGAACAAAAAGATTTACCTAATAAAATTATTACGTTGAAAACAGCAGAATCTACTGTAGAAGCTCTAAAAATCAAATTTGAAAAAGCAGTTTTAGATAACCATGCTGCCGAAGTTGAAGCTAAAAATTTGGATTTAGAATACCAAAGTACAGATTCAGATTTAAAACATCTAAATAGTGACTTTGAGCAATTGCAAATTAAACTTGAAACTATGCGTAAAACTCCTCCAGTTGAGGAAGAACAATTACCAATACATGAAAAGAGAATTGCTATTTTAGAAAATAAAATCAAATTAAAAGAACAAATTTTAAATTTAAAACAGCAACAATTAGATATTATTAAACAACAATTTGAACAAGCCAATAAGCGAGTAACATTAAATGTTGAGTGGTACGATAAAATAAGAACTGTGTATTTAGCTCAACAAGAACAGGAATTAGAAAAACATATCCGACAAGAGCAACGGCATTATTTTAAACAAGCTGATGATTTGCGACAAAAATTAGATTTAATACCAGATTTAGAACAAAATTCTATTCAACGTTATTTATTAGAAGTAAAAATTCAGGTAGCTAATGAACTTGCTCAGAGAGCTATGCGACAACTAAAAGTTCGTCATGTTAATGAACAATTGGAACAATGGTATAAAACTGTTGATGCTCAAAAAGAACTTAAAGAAGTTTTACAGGGTCATGTAGATGGCATTAATGTTATTCTCAAAGAATTAACTAAATTATTACAAGAGATAAAAAGTTTAGAAATTTCGTTACAAGATAAAACTAAAATATTAAAACAACAGCTAAATATGGCGGTGGAACAAAGTAAAACTTTAACTGAAAAAAATTTACAATACAATACGACAACGCAACAAGAACTAACAACATTACACAGCAGCTTACGACAAGAGTTAAGTAAACTACCATCGTTATTAAAACAGGGTAATAAATTATTAACTTTATTAGAAGAAGTTTATAAAGATAATGTACATCAAGCTTTAGTGAGACAACGTATATTACCAGCTACTATTGATGGTTGGCAGAATATGTTGACAGAAATCACTACCATCCCTAAAGTCTTTTTTGAACAACTGAAATTTATCCAAGATAGTTTTTTCCAATCTTTGCAACAAACAACTAATAAAAATTGGATTATTTTTGGAACCATCATGCTTATTTGGACTATGTTAATTATTTGGTTTAGATTTTGGAGTAACAAAGTTCTTAAAGATGCTCCATCTAATAAGAAATATTTGTTGCGATTATGGCATAAAAATTCTGTTACTATTATATTTGCTAGTGGTTTCCTACTATTCATGTGGATCACCAAACCAAATCAGGCCAGTGTTTTGTTTAGCTTAATTTTAATAGGAGTTTTTTTAGCTAGTAAATTACTATTAAATTTCGCTTGGTTAATATTATCTCAATTGCAAGAAAGCAATAAATTTTACCCACAAGTACGCCGTATTGTCATCATTATTAGTATTTTAATAATAATTACTGCCCAAATTCATTTACTATCAGAAGGACAAGTATCTTTAGGTGTTAGAGACTTGATTGATAGTGTATTTATGATACTTTTGTCTTTAGCAATACCAATATTATTCAGTATTCGCAAATTTATCATAGCTCCTTTAGAAGTTTATGTTCAAGGTTATTTGCTAAATATAACCAAGTTGTTGCTACTGACATTACCAATAATAATTCTAACAATATCTATATTGGGCATAGTTGGTTACATAACGTTAGGTTGGATAATTATAAAATACTTAAGTATGCTGTTATCAGTATTACTTGGTTGGATGATTATACAATTATTTACCGATATTTTAATTGGTATATGGAAAAATATAGCTTTAAAACAAGGTGTTTATGGCTCTTTATGGGCGGAAGATTTAATTCCATTAATTCACAGCATCTTAAGATTAGCTTTATTTGGAGTAGCAATAGTTAGTTTACTATGGTTGACTGGTTGGTATTCAGATGTTGCAATCAGAGAGGGAATAGATAATGTATTACACTATCCGTTAGCTACTTTTAATAATGGTAATCACATAACTGTTATTAGTATATTTACATCAATTCTGATGATTTGGATAGTATTTTGGTTTGGTAGCTGGACTCGTCGTATTACTTATCGGTGGATATTTTCAAACATAACAGACTCTGGAATACGACATAGTTTATCAATATTTACTCAATATACTATCATTGTACTTGGGTTGACAACAACTTTAAAAGTTATTGGTGTGGACCCAACTGCATTAAGTGTTTTTGCTGGAGCTTTAGGTGTTGGTATTGGTTTTGGGATGCGAAGTTTAGTTGCCAATTTCATAAGTGGGGTTTTATTGTTGATAGAACGTCCATTGCGAGTTGGTGATCTTATTGACATAGGTGGTAATTCTAAAGGAGTTGTTAAACGCATCGGCATACGTTCTACAGTTATAGAAACTGAAGATAAAAAAATTGCTGTACCAAATTCAAGAGTGATTGATCGGCCTTTTACTAATCTTGGCAAAGATGAAGATAATGAGGATGAAAATGAAAAGATTATCATTGAAGTAAGTTGTGAGAATGATCCACATTTGGTAAAAAAATTACTCACAAACACCATGAAGAAGATTCCAGCGATATTAGAAGAACCAAAATCAAATGTATTATTGGCTGAATTTATACATAATAAAATGAGTTTCAGTATTAGCTATAAAGTCACCAATTTAGCAGAGCCAGAAGAAGTAAAATCTCAACTGTTATTTGATATTTGGGATCAGTTTAAAGCGAATAAGATAAAGATTTCTCAGACAATAAGCGAAAGTCTTTCATCAAATGGTAATTCTAATTATGGTAAAGGTAACGATGATGATTTTATTCAATTGTTTTTAAAATAGTACGATAGCATTTGGCCTAGTTATTAAGGCCAACGTTATATTAATAATCAAATATGACTTAACACATTTGATTCTTTTCTATAGTTTTTTGGATGATTCATAACCTTTCTGTTGAATGTGAAATCACAATTTTTTCGGTTAATATTTCATCAATCATCCATTTTGCTAGGATATTTTGTTGTAAATTTGGTAGTGCTGATGCTTTTGTGAAGGCTTTTTTTAATAATTACGTCATTTTGTTAAAATATAATTAAGATTTAGTTTAAGTTCACAATCACCAACCAAAAATTAATTGAGAATCATGAACAAAGGTGGGTTGCAGTGATAGTGAAACCCATCGCTATCTTGAAAATGGTGAGTTTCGCTACCGCTCAATTACAAAGTTTTGGATTCTAAATATTGCATTATCCGATAACATAAATCCATACAAGATTTTTTATCGGTTAAGGCTGATATTTCAAATACTGGCCCTTGCCAATCAATTTCTTTAATTATCGTTTCACATAATCCTTTATCGGATAACAAGTCAATTTTGTTTAATACCAGCCAACGTTCTTTATCTGCTAATTCAGAACTATATTTATCCAATTCTTTAATAATACCTAAAATATCTTGCACTGGATCACTATCAAATGGAACAATATCAACTATATGTAACAGTAAACTAGTACGAGATAAATGACGCAAAAACTGCATTCCCAAACCATGACCGTCAGCCGCTCCAGAAATCAATCCGGGTATATCGGCAATAACAAAATTACGATCTAATTCAATCGAAACAACTCCCAGATGTGGATGGAGAGTTGTAAATGGATAATCGGCTACTTTAGGGCGTGCTGAAGACACAGAACGTATAAAAGAAGATTTGCCAGCATTAGGCAGCCCTAACAGCCCAACATCAGCGAGCACTTGTAATTCCAAACGCAAAGCCCGATTTTCACCAACTGTGCCTTTGGTTATGCGACGAGGTGTACGATTGGTGCTACTTTTAAAATGTACATTGCCTAATCCACGTTCACCACCTTTGGCAACTAACAAAACCTGTTCTGGCTTCGTTAAATCACCCAAAAACTCTTCAGTATCAACATCAAATACCAATGTTCCAACTGGTACTTTTATATATAAACTATCACCTTTTTTGCCAGTGCATTCACTGCCTTTACCATGCTCACCAACTTTGGCACGAAATAAACGTTTGAAACGGAAATCAACTAGAGTGTTTAATGCAGCGTTGGCCACTAAATAAACACTGCCGCCATTACCTCCATCACCACCATTAGGTCCGCCAAAAGGGATATATTTTTCCCGTCGAAAACTTAAACAGCCATCTCCACCTTTACCGGCAATGACTTCAATACTGGCTTCATCAACAAATTTCATATAAGTAGCTAAATTTCCTTAAAGTTTTTATATAGAGCATTATTATTCATAGGATTTACGCATTGACAAAAGTATTATAATATGAATCAGTCAAATAATCTATAAAAAAGAATCAAACCAACCTCACTCATTGTTATGTAGCAATTATTAATTATGAATGGTTAATTATTAATTAAATTCTACAAAAATATCAATTACTTATTTTGTATTACTGTAACCTATTTAATCGGGAAATGCTATACATAAGTCCCAAGCAACAAATGTAGAGTGGATAGAATGAAATCCACCATTTTGAATGGTTTGGTGGGTTTCCACTTCGTTACTACCCACCCTACATAATATATTTTCATTTCAAATACTTAAATACTTGTGTATAACGATGAGACGAGGACGTTGGGAACGAGATATTAGTTACAACATAATTGCTTACCCTGTATCTGTTATAATTATAACAATTAAAGGAAAAGCAATTACGTTACAAATATTTAGTCTTAACAGTTTTTAATACCGCTTCAATTAATATTTTTATGGAATCACTATGAAAAAAATGTTTAAATTAACCGATCCAAAGATCAAAGTTCCAAGGCTTGTTGACGCAATCAGACATGAAGTTAAAAAATATATAAAAAGAGAACGTAAAAAGACTCTACCCAAAAATGTTGATTTTTGGGATTTTGACTGTCGGTTCGGTGTTGATGAAAAAAATAGCGAAGTTATTCGTGTGTCTGATATTAATAAATACATTTCTCAGGCTGAATCAAAACAGCTAGAATTCTTTTATTTGGAAATTCTGGCCAAACCGGGGCATCGAAGTTCGTAGATACTCTGTTCCTTGTCAAGCTAAATAGTTAAAAAAAATGAAAATAGTTTTTCTGGTGTCAAGGTTCTACCTTGGTACCTAATTTAAATGGCTCTACCACGAATTAAACCAAAATGAATACCGCGAGCGGTATGGTAGGCATTCTCAACGAAGACGTTGGGAACGAGATAAAACTTTCACATGATACTAAACCTTGAAGGTTTTGGAAACCTTCAAGGTTTTTGTACGAACGAACTTTTCACATGGACTAAACCTTTATCTCGTTCCCACATGCCATGTGGTAACGCCATAACACCGCACCGGCGGTGCGTATCAAATAGTATTAATCTTAATATATCAGCAAATTCATAGCTATACTCAAACCATTGGTGCGGTACTTCTGCATTCCAAAATAGCATGTGAGAACGAGATAAACTTGATAATCAAATCATAGAAAATAAGTAAGAAAAGATATACAGTTACTTTTTGAATTGCAACTAATAAAATGTTAAAATGTTTTAAGTTGTAATATTTAATTTTATTGAGGTTATTATCTTTAATTACTCCTTATTTTCAAGAAAAATTACAAAATAATGTTATATACTACCGGTAGTTTTCTACTTTAAGGAATAGATATTGCTGTAGAAAAACTGCATATAATATACCTAATTCTGACAATTAAAAGATATTTAAATCAATTAATTAATAAAAAATATCAGATCAAAAAATTATTACTTAAACCTTGTTCAAACAACTATAGATAGAATTAATGGACATTAATAACCCAGTTATATTAACCGTAGATGACAGTATAGCAAATTTATTTTTAGCTAGTACAGTTTTACAACAAGCCGGTTATGAAACTTTATTAGCCAAAAACGGTAAATCAGCATTAGAAATAACTAAAGAAAAAAAACCTGATTTAATTTTATTAGATATAGAAATGCCCGGTTGGACCGGTTATGAAACTTGTCAGCATATCAAAGCAGAACCTGAAATAGCTGCCATACCAGTTTTATTTTTATCAACTTTAACCAAAGCCAAAGATAAAATACGAGCTTTTGAAGCTGGTGGTATTGATTATATAAATAAACCATTTGAGGAAAAAGAGCTATTAGCCAGAGTACATACTCATGTTGAGTTATATCATTTGCGAGAAAAACTTGAACAAAAAATAGGTGAACAAAATAAAGAAATATCAGAATATGCTAACCACTTAGAACAACAGGTTGAAAAACGTACTGCAGAACTTAATCGAGCTAAAAAAGCTGCCGAAGAAGCTAATGTTACAAAAAGTCAATTCCTATCTAATATGAGCCATGAATTACGCACTCCTATGAATGCCATCATTGGTTATAGTGAGATGTTAAAAGAAGATTCAGATGATATGGATTTGGCTGATTTTTCAAATGATTTGGATAAAATTAATTCTGCTGGTAAGCATTTATTGGGACTCATCAACGATATATTAGACCTATCTAAGATTGAATCAGGTAAGATGGAATTATTTTTGGAACAGTTTCAAATTGAAAGTTTAGTTAACGAGGTTCTTGATACTGTTAAGCCATTGGCTGAAAATAAAGGTAATAGTTTTGAAGTTCATTTCATTAAGTCACCAATTGCTCCTATTAATGGAGATTTGACTAAAACTCGTCAAATTTTATTTAATTTGTTGAGTAATGCCAATAAATTTTCTGAAAATAGCACAATTTTTATTGAAGTAGAACAAGAATTTATGCAATGTCAAGATGGAGATAGAGATTTTATTCGAGTTGAAGTCGTTGATGATGGTATTGGCATAACTCAAGAGCAACAAAATAAGCTATTTCAACCTTTTACTCAATTAGATGCTTCTACTACTCGTAGATTTGGTGGAACTGGTTTGGGTTTATCTATAACCAAACAGTTTATTGAGATGATGGGTGGTTCAATCTGTGTAGACAGTAGATTTGGTGAAGGGAGTGCATTTAAATTTTATCTACCAATAAATGTTAAAAAACCAGAAATTTTAATACAAGAAGAGCCTCAAGTTAAAGAACACGGAATTGTGCTAATTATTGACGATGATAAATTTACCAGAGAGATGCTCAAAAAATATTTAAGCAATTTGGGTTATTCGGTTGCAATTGCCTCTGATGGAGAACAAGGACTGAGATTAGCTAAAAAATTACGACCAGATGCCATTTTATTAGATATAAAAATGCCTAATATGGATGGTTGGAATGTACTTTCTAGTTTGAAAGATGATTCATTTTTGTCCGATATTCCCGTTATTATGACTTCTATAGAAAAACAGCATGACAAAGGGCTTGCGATGGGAGCAACTGATTATTTAGTTAAACCGGTTGGGCAAGATCAATTAGCTACAATTTTAAACAAATATAATATTGGTGATGAATCACAACAATTAGTCATGGTTATTGAAGATGATATAGTTATTCGAGAAATTATGAATGATATGTTGAAAACAGAAGGTTGGCGAGTATTTAAAGCTGAAAATGGTAAAGTTGCCTTAGAACATTTGGAGGATAAAAAACCTTCTTTGATTTTATTAGATTTATTAATGCCAGAAATGGATGGGTTTGAATTTATAGCTCGTTTACGAAATGATGAAAAATGGCATTCTATACCAGTTGTTGTATTAACTTCTGCTAAACTAAGTGCTAGTGATCAAGCTCATTTACACGGTTATGTTGATGGTATTTTTCAAAAGGAAAGTTATAATAGTGAAGACTTATTTGAGGTAATCAGAAAACAAGTTGCTGCTGCCATCGTTGCTATGGATAAAATTGCTCAACAGCCTAATTCTATTAAACAAAATCTTGAACTTCAAATAAAAAATTTGAGATAGTATTTTTTTTGTTACCAAATTGCCCACTGCTATGTTAAGTTAGGGGCGTGCATAAAATAATATATGTTTTCTTATAATTTTCGGAGTACAAGGTTCCCTTGTTTCGACTTGCAAGAAGACAACTTCTATTACAGTTGACAAAGTTATTTCATACGTATTCCTTAAGACTTTGGAGTTCAAAGCGTAGCTTTGTTAAGATTCTTATTTTAATATAAACCAAGCTAAATATAAAGCTTTGAACTCCAATAAATTTTTCTTGTTAAATTAGCTCAATTATAATTTACGAACTAAACAACCCAGAAAAACCCATAAAAGCCAAAGATAAAATTCCCGCAATAATCATACTCATAGCTGTACCTTTAACAACTTGCGGAATACTAGACAACTCATTTTCTTCCCGTAAACCAGCCATCAATACCAATGCTAAAGTAAAACCACCACCAGCTCCCAACGCAAAAATAATTCCTTCTCCAAACCCATAACCACGATTAGTAGAAAAAATAGCAAACCCAAGAATTGCACAATTAGTTGTTATCAACGGCAAATAAATTCCTAATGCCTTAAACAATGCTGGGCTAAATTTTTTAATCACCATTTCTACAAATTGCACAGTACTTGCGACTACCACAATAAAACTTATCAAGCGTAAATAAGGAGCATATATCAAAATGTAAGTATTTAAAAACCAAGTACAAATTGCTGTTATTAACATAACAAAAGTACTTGCTAAACCAAGCCTTAATGCAGTTTCCAATCTTCCAGACACTCCAAAAAATGGACATAACCCTAAAAAATAAGAAAACACAAAATTATTAACTAATAACGCACTGATAAATATCCAAATAAGATTATCCATTAGACAAGTTCCTTAGTGGCTAATTGCTCTACTAAATTATCTTTTTTCTGTTTTAACCAGTTGAAAAATAATAAAATTAACCCAAGCATAATAAAACCACCTGGTGGTAATAACATAATAACCCAAGGTTCAAAATTAGGTCCAAATAACGATATGCCAAATAACGAACCATTGCCTAAAATTTCTCGTAAACCACCTAAGATAAATAACGCAAAAATAAAACCTATCGCTACTCCAAATGCGTCTGCAACAGCAAGTTTAACATTATGTTTGGAAGCAAAAGCTTCTTGGCGACCTAAAATCATACAATTAACTACTATTAATGGTACAAAGGCTCCTAATTCCTTATGTACAACTGGTACAAGAGCTTGTAAAGTATAATCTGCTACAGTTACAAAGGTTGCTATAATAATTATGTAACAAGATATGCGTACTTGTCTGGGAATAAGGTTTCTAAATAAAGATACCAAAGTGCTTGAACCAACTAACACAAAAAAAGTTGCTAATCCCATTGCAATGGCATTGATTGCTGAATTAGTAACTGCTAACATGGGACATAATCCCAATACATGTACAAATACTGGATTTTCTTTCCAAATCCCTTTCAAAAATTCGTCAGAAGCGGTTGTTGATTGCATTTTTTAATTATGAAGTTCTTTAAAATTATTTTGAACATACCGAATCAAGTTTTATTTGTCAACTTAATTTTATAGAACATAGTTTGTGATGGTATTGAGCTTAATAGTTTTTCAGATAAATAATTTCACTTAAAACCTACGAGGTTTCCAAAACCTCGCAGGTTTCTATACGAATGTATTTTTATGAATGTCTATAGATAAATTATTTAAAAATGGTAATTCATTAAATATCAACTAATTATAAACACTAAAATTTTAAGTGTAAATCTCTCTTTCTTATTAACATCAAATATTTTTTACAATGAAAAAACTTATTATAGCAATGACTTTAGCAGCTACTTTGGGTGGAGTTAAAGCTTATGTTGATCATCAATTACATCAAAAGTTGGATAAAGCAATAATAGCCAATCAAATTGCAGCAGAATATTCCAAAATAACTAGTTCATTATTGGGGCAAGTTATTGTGAAAGATTTGCATTTAAAAACATATGCTCAAATTGATACAATCACATTGTCCAAGGCATATCAATTTTACAATAAATTACCAGAATCAATGTCCTTAAATTTGGAAGGAGTACAAATTCCTATTGATAACAACAGCCAATCCATCCCGATACTTATATCCGCTCTTGGATACAATCAATATTATGCCAGTTTAAAAGAATTAAATAGTTTGGGTTATTCCAACATTCGTGCAGATATATCTATAAATGTAAAGCTACAAAACAAAAAATTATTGTTGTCAGGAAAAATTGATGCTAACAGTTGGGGAAACTTCGATATTTTAGCAGAATTAAATAATGTGTCTAAATCGTTTAAAAAAATGGAATTAGTATCTTTACAATTAAAATATTTTGATAATGGATTAATAAATAAAATAGTTAGTTATTTAGCTGGTCGTAATAAAATAACACAGGCACAATTGCAGCAAAAATTTATTACTAAGTTAAACAACGATATTAAACAA